>CAZTMB010000112.1:0-8723 GCA_964614695.1 uncultured Isosphaeraceae bacterium
AGGCGTGAAGTTCGCAGGGCGAGAGACTCCTGGATCGAGGCACCTTCGCTCGATCTCCGGAGCGCCGCGGCTTCTACACTCGACCCGCCCGATGAGCACGCTTCGCACCGCGGTTCTCTGGTTCTCCCTGTTCGCCATCGCCGGCGGCGCCGCCTGCGCGCCGCGCAAGGTGCGGGTCGAGGTCGCCGCGGGCGACGGCGGCGTGGTTCGGACCTTCGCCACCAACCGACTCGACCGCGAGGCCGCCGATCGCGTCGAGAGCCTCTACGGAAGCGGCTCGTTGCGCAGCGAAGGCGGCGAGACCGCCTTCACCGCGTCGTTCGACGAGAGCCTGCCGAGCGAGATCGGCAACCGCAACGGGCTCTCCGAAGTGCGCACCTCGCTCGGCGTCGCGAAGCTCTACTGGGAGTCGTTCGATCCCGGCGGCGACCACTGGAGCGATCTCGCCTTCCGCATGGCCTCGGGCGAACTGTGGGTGAGGATCTTCGGCCGCTGGGCGGAGATGCAGATCGACGACGACTCGCGCCGCGAGGAGTTCAAGGCGGCGCTCGAGCGGGAGTATCTGCCGCTCGCCCGCGACACCATGCTTCTGTGGAGCGCGATGCAGGCCGCCTCGCAGGCGCAGCGGGTCGCCGCGAAGGTGCGCGACGCGAAGGACCGTTCGGAGATCTCCGACGACGAGCGCTTCCGTCAGACGATCTTCCTGCCGATGCTGCTGCTGCTCGCCGAGCGCGGCATCTTCACGCCGGAGGAGTCGCAGCGGCTCATGCTGCTCTCGACCCGCGGCAACCCCAACGAGGCGGAGCGGCGCTGGAGCTTCGCCGAGGTCATCGCCCCGGCGCTGCAGCGGCAGTTCCGGCGATTCGATCCCGAGGCGGCGATGCCGACGTTTCCGTCGCTGCTCGCCTCGGGCGTCTCCTTCTACTTCTTCGCCTCGAACTCCTCGCGGCTCGACGACCTCATGCTCGCTTCGCCGGTCGTGCCCGACGCGGACAAGGAGCGAATCCGTCGCGGCGAGCGGGGCATCGCGTTGCCTCCCGTCTTCGGCGTGCGGGTCGGCAGCCGTCCCAAGCCGACCGAGACCGAGGTCGTGCTTGCGACGGGTGTCGAGCCTTATCTCACCAACGGTGCCTGGGATCCCGAGACGAAGTCGGTCCTCTTCAAGGGCCGCATCCTCGAGGGACGCGAACGGGTCTCGCTCTATCCCGCGACCTTCCATGCCGCGTGGGCCGTGCCCGACGAAGCGCAGCAGCGGCGATGCTTCGGCAGCGTGCTGCTCGAAGGCGAGGCGCTTGCGGCCTACTGCAGCTGGCATCAGGCGCTGCCGGCGAAGCCGCGGGCCCGCTGGGACGCCGCCCTCGACACGCTCGCGGAGACCGGCGAGCGCCTGGCGCTTCGCGAGGCGGCCCGGAGCCTCGAGCGCAACTTCGGCGTGCCCGAGGCGATCGAAGCCTGGCTCGACGAGTCGGCCTAGATCTCACGCGACGGATCGTCGAAGGCTCGGCCCGCGATCATCGCGGGTTCGAGCGTCGCCGCCGCCGTCGCCGCGCTCACTCCCAGATCCGATCGCCGTCGAGATTCCCCGACGGATGCGCGATCACGATGGCGCGCAGCGCCTCGGCTCGTCCGAGTTCGGTCGATCCGGCCTCCGCCGCGATCCGCCGGGCTGCCTTCAGCAGGCCCTCGCGCCGCGCCGTCGTCGCCGCGTGCAGTTCCGGGTCGCGGTGAAGCAGGGACCGAACCGATCCCGCGGGATCCGCCCCCAGGCCGATCGCGGACGAAGCCGCCGCCGGCTTCGCAAGCAGATCCCGAGCCAACGCCTCGGCGCAGGCCGATCGCCACGCCGTCCACGCCGCGAGCGCGGCATCGGTGAGGACGAGTCCGGCGACCGACCTCGCGATCAAGGCGGTGTCGTCCCAGAGCCCGTCCCATCGAAGCTGCATCGCGCCCTCGCGCATCGACGCCGAAGCCTCGGGCCACTCGGACTCGATCGACTCCATCAGATCGAGCTGCGCCGCAAGCGACGCCCCCCGCGCCGCCACGAGCCTCGTCGCTTCCCGGCGGGGCTTGCCTGGCGACGTCGGCGGTGCAAGCTTCAGCTCCCGCTCGAGCAGGGCGATCCAGGCCGCGATCGCCGCGGCGTGCTCGGATCGAAGCGCTTCCCGGATCCTCGACGTGGCCTCTTCCGCAAGCTCGCCGCACACGGCGACCTCCTCGGCGTCGAGCGGCAGTGCCAACATGATGCGGGCGATCGACAGCCCGGCGCCGGTGGTCACGTCTCGGCCCGCAGGGCGATCGGTGGAGATCGACTGCCAGAGACTCTCGGCGATCGCCAGGCGAAGAATCGGGGCACAACGCTCGACGCACTCGATCGGCAGCGCGGCGCGAAGCCCCTCGATCGTCTCGGCGTGGCACGCCTCCATCTCGAGAACCAACCGCTCGAAGTCCGCCGCAAGCGGCGCCGCATGGCGGGCGATCACCTCCCGCGCCGCCATCACGACGGCCGGATCGGGCTGGCCGCCTTCCCCGGCGGGCGCCTCGAGCCTCGCCGCGAACACCTCGAGTTCCGCGATCGCCTCTCGGCCACGCCGTTCGATCCGAGCCTCCCCTTCCTCCCGAAGCCGCTCGCGACGTTCGCGATCCGCCTCGACGACCTGCATGAGAAGGCCCGCGTCGGTGTCGTCGAGACCGCAGATCGCGCCGATTCGGCGGGCCAGCCACGCGAGCGCCTTCTCGCCCTGAAGCCCGAGCGGCCCGCCTTCGAGGGGCGGGACCTCGAGCGGGCGATCGAATCGACCGAGCATTTCCTGCGAGTTCGCCCGCGCCGGCGGCACCTCGTCGGGCCCCGGCCCGAACTCGACGACCGATCCGACCGATGGACGCGCGGCTTCGCGACGAAGCAGTGCCTCGAGGCGTCGCCGATCGAGGCCGCGATCGAGCCACCCGGCGCTCTCGACGCCGAGTGCCTCGAGCGCCTCGAAGACCTCGCGCGACGCGGCGGCGCGGCGATCGTCGCTTCGAGTGCCGCCCGCCGCGGTTCCCGGCACCGAGACGGATCGACGCACCTCAAGCAGTCTCCGCAGCAGCGCAGCCCGTCGCTCGAGAAGCGGCCGCGTCTCTTCGACGAGACGAGCCTGCTCCTGCGGCGAGAGCGCGCCGCGAAGTTCGCGGGACAGTGCCACTAGTTCCGCAAGCAGCGCCGAACCATTCGGAGGCTCCGACTCGCTTCCCACGACCTCGCGAGCGATCGCCATGGCGACGATCTCGTCGATCGCCGGGTCGCCATCGATTCCGGCTCGGCGGTCGACCTGAAGCAGATCCGCGAGAAACTCCGACTCGAGAACGAGGCCCGCCGGATCGGGCAGAAGCGAGGCGATCTCTCGGATCGTGCGCTCCTGCAACGAGAGCAGCTCCTGGAGGGCGGTCGCAACCTCCACTCTCGCCTTCGCGGCGATCGCCTCGGGATCGGGCGGAGTCGCCTCGTCGGTCGCCGGTTCGAACTCGAGATCGGATTCCGGGTCGGACTCCTGAACCTGGCCCTCGCGCGGCGGATCCTTCGGCGCGAAGTCGTCGCCACGCCCCCGATCGGGCGCCTGCGCCGCGATCGCCGCCGCGCGGCGCGGCAGCGACCACTCGGCGACGGCGAGTCGCCTGAGGATCGGAATCGCGTCGCGTTCGCTGCGCGCGACGATCGCGTCGATCGCCTCGACGGCGGACTCGCCGAACCGATCGAGCCGGCGCTGCCGGTCGATCCACGTCCGCAGATCGCGGGGCCGACCCCCTCCCGCCTCGATGATCGCAAGCCAGCGGGCCATCGCGCGACGCGTGCGCAGGAAGGCGATTGCGTCATCGGAAGGGCCCGACGCGGGCGGATCCCACGCGCTTGCTGCGATCGCATCCTCAAGCGCGGCGAGGAACCCCTCGTCGATCGCCTCGAGCGCCGCCATGTTCGCCAACGCCCGTCGCTCGAGGCGCGTCAGCGTCTCGGGATCCGACTCGACCTCGACCCACGAGCGGCCGCGCATCGTGGCACGAAGCTGAGCGAGGCTTCGACGACGCCAGTCCGCGTAGGCGAGGATGTATTCGTCGTGGATCGCCTCGATCCGCGCCCATCGCGACTCGTCAAGCCGGCCGAACCGCTCCTCCGCCTCGACGAGATCCCGCATCGAGATCGGTTCGGGCAGGCGATCGAACGCCGGTTCGATCGGCCGGTATCCAGGACCGCCGCAGCCGACGAGCACCCACAGCAGCGCCGCCGCGATCGGCAGCGCGCGAGCCCACGAAGCAGAATCGAATCGAAGACCCATCGACACGCGCGGCCTCCTCGGGCGATCGCGTCTTCATCGCGATCGAGGCGGACGGGACGGCGTCGCTCACGGACCGTCGTGCCAGGCCCGTCCATCGCGGGCCATGAGCAGGCGCGACGACTCGGGGCCCCAGGTTCCGGGGGCGTAGTTGTCGGCGATCTTTGCCCGAAGCGGCGCCGACCCCTCGCCGAGCATCGGCTCGACCGCGGTCCACGCCGCCTCGACCTCCTCGCGATCCTTGAAGAGGCTCTGATCGCCGCGCATCGCGTCGAGCATGAGCGGGCCGTAGGCCTCGGGCTCCGCCGCACCGCCGCGTCCGCCGAAGTCCGCCTCCATCTCGAGCATCTGCAGCGAGAAGGTCGCGCCTGGCGCCCTTCCGGCGAAGCGCATCCGCACGCGGCTCGAAGGCGCGATCTCGATGATCAGCCGATCGGCCTTAGCGACGCGCTCGCCGACCTCGCGACCAAGCGTGCGGAAGAGGTCGGTGGGCGGGGCCTTGAACTGCACGACGACCTCGGTGCGCTTCGCGGCGAGACGCTTGCCGCTTCGCACATAGAACGGCGTGCCCGCCCAGCGCCAGTTGTCGAAGTGGACCTTCATCGCCGCGAAGGTCTCGGTGGTCGAGCCTGGGGCGACGCCCGGCGTCTCCGCGTAGCCGGGCTCGCCGTCGGCGGGCCCGTACTGCCCGAGCGACGCGACCAGTTCGAGCTGCGACGCAGGTGGTGGCTGGATCGACTCGAGGATGTTGCGCCGTTCGGCGCGGATGCGATCGGCGGCGAAGACCGACGGCGGCTCCATCGCGACGAAGGCGAGCACCTGCAGCAGGTGCGACTGGATCATGTCGCGGATCGCGCCGGTCTGGTCGTAGAACGACACCCGGTCCTCGACGCCAAGCGTCTCCGCGGCCGTGATCTGCACGTGGTCGACGTACCGCTCGTTCCAGAGCGGCTCGAAGATCCCGTTCGCGAACCTGAGCGCCAGCAGCCCCTGCACCGACTCCTTCCCGAGGTAGTGGTCGATGCGGTAGATGTCCTCCTCGTCGAAGACCGCGGCGAGCTGGCGGTTGAGCTCCTTTGCGGAGGCCTCGTCGACGCCGAAGGGCTTCTCGACGATGACGCGGCGCCACGGATGGTGTTCTCCATCCAAACAGGCCCGCCGCGCCGTCGACACGAGACCGCTCTCGCCGATCGCCGCCACGATCGGCGCGTAGAGCTCGGGCGCGACCGCGAGGAAGAACAGCACGTTGCCGCACTCGCCGTCGGCGGCCTCGTCGCGAATGCGCTTCGCGATCGACTCCCACGCCTCGGCCTTCGCCGCGTCGCCCGCCTCGTAGCGGATCCGCGACGCGAGCGACTCCCACATCGCAGGATCGAACCGATCGACCCGCGACCGCACCGCCTCGGCGAGCTCCTCCCGCCACGCGGCATCCTCCTTCGGCCTCCGGCTCACGCCGAGGATGCGGGTCTCGGGCGGGAGGTTCCCCGCGACATGCTGCTCGTACAGGGCCGGAAGAAGCTTGCGGCTCGTGAGGTCCCCGGACGCGCCGAGGATGACGAGAAGGCACGGGTCTGGCTTGGGCATTCGCGAAAGGTAGCGATCGCGTGGCGCACGCCCTCGCGGGTCCGGCGGCCTCGCATCTCCGACAGCAGTTCCTGCTCGGCTTCGAGCCAGTCGAGCGCGGCGTTGCCATCGCGCCCGTTTCGAAGATGGATCGCATACGCGCGGCGCCGGATCGCGTCTTCGCTTGGACGCCCCGGCGAAGCCGGTGTCGCGCGCGGCTCCCGCACCCGCGGATCGATGCGGGACCCGAACTCGTCGAAGCCGCAGCCGCCGCTTCGCCCGTTCGACCGCTCGCCACGCCAGACCCGCGCAGGCCAACGGGCCGGCGTCGCCGCGCGCCAGAGGCGCCGCACCCGGTCCGATCGCGCCGTCGAGCCCGCTTCCAGGCCGATCATCGACCGTTCTCCGGGAACGCCCGCAGCAGGTCGAGCGTGGTCACGATGCCGACCGCGCAACCCGAGGGATCGACGACGATCGCCCGATGCACGCCCCGCTCGGCCATGCGGTGCGCGACCGATGCGAGCGAGTCTGCCGGAGACGCCACGAGCGGATCGGGCGTCATGAGCTCCTCGACGGTGAGTTCCGGTTCGCCGAACGCCTCGGACTCCGCCTCAAGCGCGCCGACCTCGCCGCCGAAGCCCGGCTCGTCCTCGAGCCCGATCGGCTCCCACGGGCGCGCGACGCCTTCGACGAGCCGCTCGAGCGGCGCCGGCGGCGATCCTTCGAGCAGCGATTCCGCGTGGCGCCGGAAGAGATCCGTCAACGACACGACGCCGACCACGCGCCCATCGGCTCCAAGCACCGGCAGACCCGAGACGTCGTGCTCGCGAAGCAGGAGGAGCAGTTCCCGCAGGTTCCCGTCCACGCCGATCGAGACCGGCTCGGGCGACATCACGTCGCGCAGCGTGCGGCACGCGGATGCCATGGCCTCTCGCGCCGTGCCCCGCATGGATCCGCTTGTTCGTCGATGCGTCATCGTGCTGCTCCTCGGTGTTGCGGCAAAGGTGCGGCGAACGTCGTCCCGGCGCATCGCCCCGACTCGGCTTCGCCTCCTGACGATCTCGCGCGGAACCCCTCGCGAGCAAGCGGCGATGACCCCAATAGGACGACACGGTCGCGTGTTCCGTTCCGCGCGAACGCGGCGTGTTCCCCTTGCCGCTTCGCATGCAGCGCTGCGAAGGTCCTTTCGCCGCCACGTTCGACCGAACGGACCGAGCAGATCGCAAGGCGTCGGAGCCTTGCGGACTCGACCGACGAACGAGCCGGCGAGATCAGGAGAACACCCATGTCGACGACGATCGCGATGAAGTCCGACACGCAGCTTCAGCAGGACGTCCTCCGCGAACTCAAGTGGGATCCGCACGTCCGCGAGACCGAGGTCGGCGTCCAGGTGCGAGAAGGCGTCGTCACCTTGACGGGGCAGGTCGATGCCTACGCGAAGAAGATCGCCGCGGCGGAAGCGTCGCATCGCGTCTCGGGCGTGCTCGACGTCGCGAACGATCTCGTGGTCAAGCTGCCCGGCTACGGCCCGAAGAGCGATGCGGAGATCGCCGAGAGCGTGCGGCAGGCGCTTCGCTACGACGCGTTCGTGCCGGAGCAGTCGATCCGAAGCACCGTGGCCTCGGGCATCGTCACGCTCGAGGGAACCGTCGCGACGTGGTCGCAGCGCGAGGATGCCGGCAGCGTGGTGAGCCGGCTCGCCGGCGTCGGCGGCGTCGTCAACCGCATCTCGGTCGAAGGGCCATCGGCCGATCCTGGGTCGATCCGATCCGCGATCGAGTCGGCGCTTGATCGCCGCGCCGAGCGCGAGGCGAAGAAGATCGCGATCGCACTCAAGGACGGCACGGTCACGATCTCGGGCACGGTGCGCAGCTGGGGCGAGCGCCGCGCCGTCGAGCGGGCCGCGAGCTTCGCCCCGGGCGTCAAGCGCCTCGAAAGCCGACTCGTCATCGATCCCTATTCCTGACGCACCTTCACCTGCCGATCGTTCGGCTCCGGCGCGTCGCTTCGCGGTGGGCGTCGCCTCGGAGGGGAGCGCCGAACGGTCGCAGGAACGCCGGGGGCGGGAGGCGTGGTTCGTCGCCTCCCGCCCCTCGGCTCACGATGCAACGGTCCGTCACGCCTCGCCTTCACGAACGCCGCCTCGATCGAACGCGATCGATTCCGACGTTCACGGCCTGCCACACACAGAGGAGCCACGCCATGACGTCCATGCCCGAGCGATCGGCCCGACCTCGCGAGTCGGCGCCCGAATCGACGCGAGAGCCGACACGAGCGCAGACGCCGGAATCGCCCTTGCCTGCGAAGTCGTCGCCACCCGTGGTCACGGAGGAGACCGCGCACGACGCGCCGCCCCGACGACGCGGCCGCGTCCCCGGAGGCCACGCCGGTCGAGGTCGATTCGATCCAGGCATCGCCGAAGCGATCGCTTCGCGCGAGCGTGAGAACTCGCTGCCGGCGGACGGCGTCGGCATCGTCTGGCTCGATCACCATCGGGCCCGGCTGCTCGTGCGTCGTGAAGGCGGCGGCGAGACGTTCGAGTTCGAGAACAGCGAGTATCGCCTGCCCAAGGCGACCGGCGGCCAGGCGATGACCGCGCCGGCGCATCTTGGAGGCAATCCGGAGTCGCACCGACGGCTGAACCGCGAGGAGTGGCTGCACCGCTACTACGACGAGATCATCGATCGCCTCGAGCCTCTCGCCGGATTCGCGATCGGCGGGCCGGGGCCTGCGAAGAACGAGCTCCATCGCCGGCTCTCTCGTCGCCATGGCCTCGAAGACCGCCTGCTCGGCATGCTCGCGATGCCGGCTCGCGTGGCCGACGCGGACCTTGCCGACGCGCTCGATCGACTGCTC
>CAZTMB010000113.1:0-8459 GCA_964614695.1 uncultured Isosphaeraceae bacterium
CCTGTTCTCCTGTTCTCCTGTTCTCCTTTCCCGCTCACCCCGCCGGGCTGATCCGTCGGCTTGCCGCCCGCGAGGGCAGCGACGCGCGTCGGGCCTCCTCGGCGCGGCGATACTCCTCGGCGCCGGCGAAGTCCTCGCCGAACCGCACGAGACGCAGGCTGTTCGCGATGACGAAGACGTACGCGACCGCCTGATAGAAGGGCGTCACCCAGATCTGGATCTGCCCGCTCGCGGCAAGCGCGAGGCCGACGAGGGCGAGCAGCAGGCTTGCCGCGATGTTCTGGGCGATCACGCCGCGGGCGCGCCGCGCCAGCTCGATGAGGAACGGAACGTGCCGCAGGTCGTCGTTCATGAGGGCGACGCCCGCGGAGTTGGTCGCGATGTCCGAGCCCGAGAGGCCCATCGCCACCCCGACGTCGGCGGAGGCGAGGATCGGGCCGTCGTTGATGCCGTCGCCGACGACGAGGGTGCGGCTGCCGCGACGGATCAGGTGCTGCAGTTGCGCGTGCTTCTCCTCGGGCAGGCACTCCGCCTCGACCGCGTCGACGCCGACCGCCTGACCGACCCGCACCGCGACCGAGAGCCGGTCGCCGGTGAAGATGCTGACCTTCCGCACACCGAGCTGCCGCAACGACGAGATCGCCTCGGTCGCATGGCGTCGCAGCTTGTCCTCGAGGCCGACCGCGCCGAGGTAGCGGCCGTCCGCATAGACGTGCACGCTCGACATGCCGTCGATCTTCTCCTCGACCGCGCGGACCGCGTCGGCGGTGTCGGGATGCAGTTCCGCGATCCACGAGCCTCGCCCGGCGAGGACGAGGCCGCCGTCGATCTTCGCGCTCACGCCTCGGCCGTGGGCCTCCTTCACCTCTTCGACGGGACGAGGCTCGATGCGGGCGCGGCGGGCGGTCTCGAGGATCGACTTGGCGAGGGGATGGTTCGAGCTCTGCTCGGCGTCGGCGGCGGCCTGCAGAAGCGACGCGCCTTCGATGCCTTCGGCGGGCACGAGCCGGCTCACCGCGAACTTGCCGGTGGTGATCGTGCCGGTCTTGTCCATGACGACGGTGTCGACCTCGGAGGCCGCTTCGAGCGTCCGGGTCTGCTTGATCATGATGCCGAGCCGCGCCGCCGCCGCGAAGGCCGCGACCATGGCGGTCGGATAGGCGATGAGCAGGGCGCCCGGGCAGGTCACGACGAGCACGGTGATCGCCCGCTCCGCCGCGGTGTCGCGCACCGCGGCATCGGTGCTGCGGCTCGTGAAGAACCAGACGACGAGCGCCACCATCAGCACGACCGGCACGTAGTAGGTCGCGAGCCGCTCGATCATCTCCTGTCGTCGCGTGCGGGAACTCTCGGCCTCGCGGATCAGGCGCTCGACCTTGCCGATCGTGGTCTGCCCGGCGACCGCGGTCACCTCGAGGTCGATCTGCCCGGTGAGGTTCGTCGTGCCGGCGTAGACCTCCGAGCCCGGCTGGACCTCGACGGGAACCGCCTCGCCGGTGAGCGAGGCCTGATTGATGTTCGAGGTGCCGGTGACGATCCGGCCGTCGGCGGGCAGGTTTTCGCCGGGGCGAACCCGCACGATCTGGCCGACTCGCAGAGCGCTTTGCGCGACCTCGCGCTCCGAGCCGTCCTTCTCGACGAGCCGCGCGATGTCGGGAGTCAGTTCGATCAGGTCGCGGATCGCCCGTTGGGCGCCCCACGCGGTGCGGGAGAGGATCAGTTCCGCGAGCCAGAGAAAGAACGCGAGGAAGCCTGCGGCGAGGAAGTAGTTGTTGGCGAGCGCCGCGAGCACCGCGAGGCAGGCGAGCGAGTCGCTCGAGGCGGCGCCGGACTTCAGTTCCTGCCACGCGCCGCGGGCGAGCGGCAGCACCAGGATGATCGAGCCGATCGCGGCCGGGATCTGGGCGACCGAGTCCTCGAAGCCGATCAGGCCGGCGATCCAGGAGCAGAGCAGCAGCACGCCGCCGCCGAGGGCGACGACGAGTTGGCGTTCGAGGCGTTCGCCACCGCGGCCTTCGTCGGTTCCCAGAGGTGCGCCGTTGGTGTGGGTGTGCGTCGCAGGCAGGGCGGGATCGAGCGAGGCGGCGTCGGACACGGGCGGGAACTCCTGCGGAACGGGGCCGATTCGGAAGGCGGAAGACTAGCAGCGCCGATCGCGTCCGATCGCGGCGGCGCGACCCGCGATCCGACGCTCGCGAGGCCTCGGAGGTTCGAGGAACCCGCTCGATCGCGGTCGCCGGCGGCCGTGTCGCGAGGCGAGCCCCTCGTATAGTCGCCCGCATGATGGACACGAGGTCGATCGCGGTCGTCGGCGACGGGCAGATGGGGCTCGTGCTCGCCGAGCAGCTCGCCTGCGCGGGGCACGAAGTCGTGCTGTGGGGGCCCTTCGCGGAGGGGCTCGCGTCGCTCGCGGCCTCCCGACGATCGGCACGGCTGCCCGACGTCGTCCTCGATGAACGCATCGCGATCGAGGCGGATCCGGCGCGGGCGATCGCGCGAGCGGACCTGCTTGTCAGCGCGATTCCCGTCCAGTTCCTGCGGAGCGTCTGGACCCGGTTTCCCGCCGCCGACGCTCCGATCGTGAGCGTCTCGAAGGGAATCGAGACGACCACGCTCGAGCGGCCGAGCGAGATCCTCGCGGAACTGCGCGACGGCGTCGCGACCTGCGTGCTGTCGGGACCGACGATCGCCTCGGAACTGGCGAGGCGCCTGCCGGCGACGATGGTCGCGGCGAGCGACGACGCGGCACTCGCGAGCGACGTGCAGTCGCTCTTTCTCGCGCCGTGGATGCGGGTCTACACGAGCGCCGATCCGCTCGGCGTCGAGATCGCCGGTGCTGCGAAGAACGTGATCGCGATCGCGGCAGGCATCCTCGACGGGCTCGATGCGGGCTTCAATGCCAAGAGCGCGCTTCTCGCACGCGGCCTCGCCGAGATCGTCCGGCTCGGGCAGGCGCTCGGGGCTCGCCCGGAGACCTTCGCGGGCATCGCGGGCGTCGGCGATCTCGCGACCACCTGCTTCTGCCCGGAGGGGCGCAACCGGACCTGCGGCGAGGCGATCGGACGGGGTGTCCCGCTCGAGGCGCATCTCGCGTCGATCGAGAGCGTGGTCGAAGGCGTCGAGACCTCGAAGGCGATCGCGAGACTCGCCGCGGCGCACGGGGTCGAGATGCCGATCGCCGACGCGGTGCGTCGCGTGCTCTTCGAGGGGTTGTCGCCGCGCGAGGCGCTCGCGGGCCTCATGCAACGCGAGGTCGGTGCGGAGGCGTAGCGAGTCGTCAGCTCGGACCCTGCGTCGACGCCGCGGGGCCCGCCCGAGGTCGCGGCGCACGGCAGGCGACTCTCGAGGGTGGTCAGCGGCCGGTCGAACCCCACGCCGCGAGCAACGCCGCGAGATCGCCGCCGCCGACCGAGCCGTCGCCGTCGAGATCGGCGGGGCATCCGTCGCATGCACCCCAGTCCGCGAGCAGGATGGTGAGGTCGGCGGCTTCGACGGTGCCGTTGCCGTCGAGATCCTCGGGGCTGCCGATCGGCACGAGGAGGACTGCGCCGCCGAACCCGGAGGAAGGATGGCTCGCGTTGAGCGCGATGTGCCGGGCGTTGTTGATCGGCAGCGCCGTGAACGAGAACGGATACCACGGACCGTCGGCGTCGTCGATCAGCGACTCGATGAGCCGCGGGCTCTCGTCCCCGAAGCGCACGTACTGCTTCAGCTGCGCGCTGAAGGTCAGGTCGCCGAGGTCGTTGAGGTCCTGGGCGCCGTTGTAAGGTCCGCAGATGCTGAGGATCCTCCAGCCGATCTCGTCGAGGTACTCGGCGGCCTCGCGATCGCAGGTGGTGCTCGTCCGGATCGCGATGCCGCAGATGCGACCCGTGGCATCGATGTCGGTGGCGGTGGTGGCGAGATAGCCGGCGCCCGGCGTCCCGAGGTCGTCCACCTGCATCGTGTCGAGGTCGAGTCGCTTCACCGTGAAGGAGCGGTCCACCACGATGCGGTCGTTGTTGACGGCCTGCGGATCGAAGAGCCCGGTGGCGGCAAGGCTCGTCGGAGGCGACGCGAGCGAGAAGAGCACTGGCGTCCGGTACGTGCCGTCGGAGGAGAACCCGACGATGTCGCCCACGTCGTTGAGTCCGACCGCGTCGCTCAGGGAGTGGCCCGGAAGGGTCCCGAGGATCACCACGTCGTACCCGGCCCGGTTCGGGATCCACGCCGCCGCCCTGCCCGCGAACTCGGGTGAAACGGACGGTCCGACGGCGCCGACGATGACGCCCGCCTCGTTGACGTCGTTGGCCCACGAGCTCGCCATGCCCTGCGGCAGCGGCAGCAGCTGTGCGGGGGCGCCCGATTGCGATACCCACGCCCGAATCGGACCCGAGAGGGTTCCGACGACGGTGTCGGCATCGTTCACATCGACGGGACCGGAGCCGCCGACGATCGGCACGGCCCGATAGGTCGGGGGTGCCGGCTGCGCGATCGCGGTCATGCACCAGCCGATCACCGCTGCCGCCGAGGCGACTTCGAGGGGAAACGCGCCTGGAGCATGGGACGAACCGGGCATGACGAGAGTGTGGCACCGATCGCCATCGCCGCCAGTCGGGGTGGCTTCCCGAAGTTTGCGGACTCGGGTGAGGCTGGCGAGGAGAGCCGCGTCGGGAGATTCGCCGCGACGTGGGCGGATTCGTCCGGGCGAGGCCTTCGCGTCAGTCCTCGTCGAAGTGCCGATCGACGAGCGCCTTGAGCTCCTTCGTCGCCGCCTCGCCGTCGGTGCCGGTCGCCTCGATCTCAAGCAGCGTGCCCGCCGTCGCGGCCAGCATCAGCATCTGCATGATGCTCTTGCCGTCGACCCACTCGTCCGCGTCGGCACGACGCACCCGGACCGAGGCCTTGAACCGCCCTGCGGCCTGCGCGAACGCCGTCGCCGGTCGAGCGTGCAGGCCGAGTCGGTTCGAGATGGCCACGCGGATCGTGGGCACGGCGGAGGTCCAGCGGACGAAGGCGGGTCGGGGCGGGACGAACGCCCGACCGTTGCGGCGGAGCGCCGCCACGCCCGGGTTCGGAGAAGCGGATTCGGGTCAGCGGACGGGCCGGCTCGCGTCGGCTTCGTCGAGCAGCGTGAGCACGTCGGTCACCGAGCCGGCCTGGCGAAGGAAGCTGCGGAACCGCTCATGGCGGAGCTGTCCGAAGATCAGCTCCATCGCCTCGAGATGCTCCTCCGGCCGCTGCTCCGGGCTCAG
The DNA here is from genome assembly GCA_964614695.1 of uncultured Isosphaeraceae bacterium. Lineage (GTDB taxonomy): Bacteria > Planctomycetota > Phycisphaerae > Phycisphaerales > SM1A02 > VGXO01. Next base: position 5,235 of record CAZTMB010000113.1, read on the forward strand.
CAGCAGGAAGATCGAGTGGACCGGCTTGCGGTCGAGCGCGTTGAACTCGACGCCCTCGGCGCTGATGCCGATCGCGACCGCGAGCCGCTCGACGTTCGGGCTCTTGACGTGCGGCACCGCCACGCCGTGGCCGAAGCCGGTCGAGCCCTTCTTCTCGCGGGCGATCACGGCCTTGAGGAAGGCGTCGCGCTCGCCGTCGGAGATGGTCCCGGCGGACACGAGCGCATCCACGAGTTCGGCGATCGCCTCGTCGCGCTTGGCGGACGCGAGGGTCGGGACGATGGCGGATTCGACGACGATCTCTCTGAATCGCATGTTCTGGTGGTTCCTGCTCGAGCCCGTCAGGACTTGTGCCCGCGGAGCTTCTCCTTCCAATCGGTCAACTGTCGCACCGCGCGGTCGATGGTGAGATCGACGCACGCGTAGAGGTCCTCGTGGGTGCCGTTGGCGATGAAGTCCTTGTGCCCCTCGACGTCCACGATGATCTCGACGTGGAAGTCGTTGGGCTGCTTCTCGATCACGACGTCGATCTGCTGCACGCGGTCGAAGTGGCGGGGGAGCCGCTCCGACTTCTTGTGAATGTACTCCTCGATCGGGGCCGTCACACTCAGATGGCGTCCGGAGATGTTGACCTGCATCAGGAAGGCTCCTTGTCGGGGGACGGAAGGTTCACGATCGCCGCGGTTTCCCGAGTCGGCGCGAGCACGCCGGCGGTGACCACGAATCGGAGGGCCTCGTCGATGGAGAGGTCCAGCTCGACCGCTTCGGTCTTCGGCACGGTGATGGTGTAGCCGGTAAAGGGCGTCGGCGAACTGGGGACGAACACCGTGATCGCGTCGCCAGAGGCCGACCGAATCGACTTCATGCCCTCGCCGGTGACCAGGCCGACCGACCAGATCCCCTTGCGGGGATACTCGATCGCCACGACGCGGTTGAACTTGATCGGCTTGTCGTCGGAGATGAGGAAGTCGACGACCTGCTTGACGTGCGGATAGATGTGTTTGACCAAAGGCACCGAGGTGAGCAGCCCCTCGAGACGTCGGTGGATCTGTCGGCCCAGGAAGCCGCCGACCAGTCTTCCGGCGAGCCACACGGCGACGACCGCGACCAGCAGCCCCACGAGGTTCAGATACCACGTGGATCGCCACCAGCTGGCGAACTCCCGTTCGCGAAGCAGTTGCGTCGCCTGGGCCTCGTCGAGCGGATGCCGGGTGGCGGCGGTCGCCGCGATCTCGGCGAAGACCTCCGAGGGCGTGGGATCGAACCGCTCCGGCAGGATGCGTTGCTGGCGGTCGATCTGCACCACCGCCCAGCGGATTCCTTCGTTGATCGGGGCCGCGATCGAGCTGTCGATGAAGCGATACGCCTGCACGAGCAGCCAAAGCGTCAGGATCGACGGCAGCAGCACCGCGAGGCCGCGGAGGAAGAACTTGCGCGAGGAGTGGGAGGGCTGACGCGGCCGCGAAGGCTGCATGACCACAGGGAGATCTCGAGCGGCGTGCGAGCGGCGAGCGGGTGCGGGAGTCTAGGTCCTGTCCGAGGGATCGTCGACGGCTCGGAGGACCGTTCAGGCGAGCAGCCAATCGCCGCGATCCGGATTCCGCGAGCCGTTGGAGCGACCCGCACCGGACAAGCCGCAACCCTCGTGCCTGCGCGGCATGCTTCTCGTCGCGATGCCGATCGGCCGATCCTGGTCATCGTCGCGGACGGGGCGCGATCGCGGTGCCACCGGACCCGGTCAGCGGCTGCAGCGTCGTGTGAACCTCGATCGTGCGATCGCCTCGCCGCAGGCGGATCGCCACCGTCTCGCCGACCCGCTTCGCCGCGACGGCCAGGAGCAGTTCGCGGGTCGAGCGGATCGCAGCGCCGTCGAGGGCGACGATGAGATCCCCCCGACGCACCCCCGCGAGGCTCGCGGCCGAACGCGGCAGCACTCGGGCGACCCGCACGCCATCGGGGCGGTCCTCGCCTTCCACGCCGAGCGACCCGTCGCCGGGACGCACCGAGTCGTCGATCGGCCCGCGCTCGCCGACCCAGCGCTTCCAACGCTTCTCGATCGAGTCGAGGTCGTCGTCGCCGAAGACCTCCCGCAGCGCGGCCGATCCGTCGGGACTCTCCGGATAGGTCCGCAGGTACGCCGACCAGAAGCGGGGGAGGCCTGCCTCGGCGGCGATGAACTCGAAGATCGAGCGGGTCTGCGGATACAGCCGGGTCGATTCGGCCATGAAGGCCTTGGGGCTCAGCGCCACCAGTTCCCGCCAGGGCCGGGTCACGCCCGCGCGGGCGGCGCGGTAGGCGACGTTGTGACGGGAGTTGGGCAGGAACCGAACGCTTCCGTCCGCGGCGATCTCGTGCGCTTCGTACAGGCTCGCCAGACCCTCCTGGATCCAGATCGGGTGCCGCTGCTTCAGCCGCTCCATCTGGGCATGGTGCAGGAGGTGCGTGAACTCGTGACGCAGGCTCTCGCCGATGTCGCGAGTCACCAGCCGACGACGCTGGTGCTCGTAGAGGCCCGCGATCGTCTCGTCGGAGAAGAACGTCGTGGCGTCCTCGGGCCGCGCGACGACGAGCAGCACCGGCGCCTCGGGATACCGCTCGAAGAGCGTGGCCACGAGGTGGTCCGCCTGCGCGTCGAGCATGTCGAGCATCTCTCGATGGGACTCGTCGCCGAGCGAGGTCGCGATCACGAGCGAGCGGCCCGGATCGGTCTCGACTCGGTATCGGCTCGCGCCGAAGCGGTCGAGCCAGCCCTTGAGGCTCCGCTCCGCGGCGAGATGGCCGCCGCCCTCACCGACCTTGTCGAGCAGCTCCCGCACCCGAGCGAATGCCGGATTCGCCCGCGCCGCGGCGAGGTCGGGATCCTCCTCCGCGAAGGTGCGATCGCGAAATCCCGCGTCGATCGCCTCGACGAGCCGCGCGCACGCGCCGGCGCCGTCGCCCTGCAGGCTCCGCGCACACGCGAGGTTGTAGAGATGCTCCGGATCGCCGGGATCCTTCGCGAGCACCTCGAGGAGCAGGCGTTCGGCGGTGGCATAGTCGCGCCGCCCGAACGCCTCGACGATGCGCTCGTTGAGGATCGAGATCTCGTCGGCGACGGCCGGTCGGGCGAAGCCGAAGCCGAGGACCAGCGTGACGATCGCGATGAGCAGGGGGCGGCGCATGGCGGGACGGGGTGAGAGTAGGAGAGAGGAGAGGAGGAGAGCAGGAGAAGAGGAGAGAGGAGAG
>CAZTMB010000114.1:0-3067 GCA_964614695.1 uncultured Isosphaeraceae bacterium
GGCTCGGTGAAGTGGAGCAGGTACTCGCGGCCGCCGGCCTTGCTGCCGACGCCGGAGAGCCCGAAGCCGCCGAAGGGCTGGCGGGCGACGAGGGCCCCGGTGATGCCGCGGTTGAGATAGAGGTTGCCGACGCGGAACTCGCGGCGGGCTCGCTCAAGGTGCGAGGGCTTGCGGCTGAAGACGCCGCCGGTCAGCTTGTACTCGGTCGAGTTCGCGATCGCGAGGGCCTCGTCGAAGTCGCGGGCGCGGATCACCGCAAGCACCGGTCCGAAGATCTCTTCGTTCGCAAGGCGATGCTCGGGTCGGATGCCCGACACGATCGTCGGGCCGACGTAGGGCTTGCCGACCTTGGCGGCGAGGCCTTCCGGCACCGGCATCTCGAGTTCGACGACGCCTTCGCTTCGCCCGATCTCGATGTACTCGCGGATCTTGGCGGCGGCCTCCTCGTCGATCACCGGGCCGATGTCGGTGCCCGGCATCAGCGGGTCGCCGACGACGAGCGTGCGGGTGCTTTCGACGATGCGGCGCAGGAACTCGTCGTGGCAGCTCTCGAGCACGATCACGCGGCTGCACGCGGAGCACTTCTGCCCGCAGAAGGAGAACGCGCTCTGCCGCACGCCGAGCACCGCCTCGTCGAGGTCGGCGGAGGCGTCGATGATCACCGCGTTCTTGCCGCCCATCTCGCAGACGACCTTCTTGACGAACGGCTGGCCGGCGGGCGTGCGTCCCGAGGCCTGGAGAATGTCGAGGCCGACGCCCTTCGAGCCGGTGAAGGCGACGAGCGCAACGCGCGGATCGCGCACGAGCTTCGCGCCGACCGTCTCGCCGCGTCCCGGAATGAACGCGAGCGCATCGCGCGGGCAGCCCGACTCCCAGAGGATCTCGCAGAGGATCTTCGCGATCGCGGGCGTCTGCTCGGCGGGCTTCACCGCGACGACGTTGCCCGTGACGAGCGCCGCGACCGCCATGCCGCAGCAGATCGCGAGCGGGAAGTTCCACGGGCTGATCACCACCGCGACGCCGCGGGGCTGGTGCCACTGCTCATCGAGCTCGCCGACGAAGCGCCCGATGCGGTCGCGAGCGAAGAGGCTCGCCCCGCAGCGGGCGTAGAACTCGCAGAAGTCGATCGCTTCGCAGACGTCCGCATCGGCCTCGCGCCAGGTCTTGCCGCTCTCGCGGATCACGATTCCCGACAGTTCGTCGCGGCGTCGACGCATGGCCTCGGCGGCCTTGACGAGCACCGCGGCGCGGACGGCGTACTCGCTGTCGCGCCACGTCGGGAAGTACGCCGAGAGCCTCGCGAGCGCCGCGTCGGCGTCGGCCTCGGTCGCGTCGATCGCGACCTTGGGGACGCGGGACTTCTCGACCGCCTCGCCGAAGGCCTTGCGCTGCGAGGCGCTCGCGAAGTCGCGCATCGACTCGTTGAAGAAGGGCTGACCGTCGCCGACGCCGACCACCGCGGGGCTCAGGTGGTGGCGGCGGGGGGCCTCGCGCAGCGCCGCGAGGCCGGGATCCTCGCCCGCGGCCTGGTGCGGCGAGGCGAGCAGCTGCTCGGGGGTGGCGCCGTCGGCGAAGCCCGCGCGAAGCCACGACTCGTTCGAGGTGTTCTCGAGCAGGCGACGCACGAGGTACGCCATGCCGGGGATCATCTCGCCGACCGGAACGTACTCGCGCACGCGAAGGTCCATCTCGGCGCAGGCGGCCTTCAGTTCCTCGCCCATGCCGTGGAGCATCTGCAGCTCGAGCGCGGCACGCGGCAGGCTGAGGCGTTCGACCTCCGCCAAGGCCGCGGCGATCGAGCGGGCGTTGTGCGAACCAAGTGCGAGCTTCACGCCGCCCTCGCCACCGCGCCGCGGCGTCGACTCGAGGAAGATGCGGCTCATCCGCTCGAAGCACGCGTCGCTGTCGCGCTTGCGGCTCCAGACCGGCACCGGCCAGCCCATCTGCTCGGCGTGGATCGTCTCGTAGTCCCAATACGCGCCCTTGACGAGGCGCACCGTCACCGGACGACCGCGGCGCTTCGCCCACTCGGCGATGTTCCGCGCGTCGTCGTCGCCCGACCGCAGATACGCCTGCATCGCAAGCCCGCCCTCGAACTCGACCGCGTCGCAGCAGCGCTTGAAGAGCTCGAGGGTGAGATCCTTGAGCGAGCGCTGCTCCATGTCGAAGTTGACGAAGACGCCGCGCTCGGCCGCGGCCTCGAGCACGGGCGTGAGCGCCTTCACGAGGCCCCGCAGCGACCCCTCGAAGTCGATCGGATCGGTCGAGGCGTAGAGCGAGGAGATCTTGATCGAGACGTTGGTGCGCGGGATCGGACCGAGGTGGTCCGAGTCGAGCCGCGGGTTCGCGGGCCACTTCGCGACCGCCTCGGGCAGGTTGCGGATGAGGTCGAGGTACTTGCCGCGGTAGACCTCGGCCTCGGCGTCGGAGACGCACGCCTCGCCGAGCAGGTCGACCGAGAACGCGAGGCCGCGCTTCCAGAGCTTCTCGAGCATCGGCAGCGCGTCGGCGGCGTCGCGGCCGGCGATGAACTTCGCGGCCATGCCTTCGATGCGCCCGGACATCGTCTTCGCGACGAGGCCCTTCGCCATGCCGCCGGCCTTGAGGCCGACGCCGAGCCCCGGCGGCAGCGTGACGCCGGGCTGCGAGAGGTAGTCCTCGAGATGGTCGTGGACCTGCTCGGGGGTCTTGAGCATCGGGAACGCGTCGACGAACCGGAAGAGCTGGACCTTGAAGGCCTCGTCCTTCATGGACCAGTTCATCAGCGCATCGGACCAGTAGGAACTGCTCAGAAATCCCGAGCGGTGCCGCGCGGAACGGTCGAGCAGTTCGCGGCCGAGTTCGAGGATCGCCTCCTCCGACGCGATGCCCTCGACGGGGCTACGCGCGGGGGATCGCGAAGGGGCGGATGACTTGGCGGGGCGGCTGCGGAAGCGCTCGAAGATGCCCATGTCGGACCGTGTCGAGGCGGCGGAATCGCGGCCGCGCCGCGAAGGGGGCGAGTATAGCGGTGCGAGGGTTTCGTCCGGTCTTTCGAGACCTCTTCAAGAGGTTGGTCGCACGGCGG
>CAZTMB010000114.1:3167-8444 GCA_964614695.1 uncultured Isosphaeraceae bacterium
GACCCGGCGATCCGGTACCCTTCCCAACCCCGCGTGGGGCTTCCGGGGTCGAGCGAAGGAGCACGAACCATGGCGTTGATGGACGGCAAGCGAGGCCTTGTGGTCGGCATCGCGAACGAGCACTCGATGGCCTATTCGATCGCGGAGAGCCTGCTCGCGCACGGCGCGACCTGCATGTTCACGCACCTGCCCGGCGAGAAGATGGAGCGTCGCCTCCGCAAGGCGATGGACTCCCTCGGCGTGCCCGACGCGTGGACGGCCTCGCTCGACGCCTCGAGCGACGAGGATCTCGATCGCGTCTTCGCGAAGGTCGCCGCGGATGTCGGCACCATCGACTTCCTCGTCCACTCGATCGCCTTCGCCGACAAGGACTGGCTGAAGGAGGGGCTCTTCACCGGCACGCCGCGCCAGGTGTTCACGCAGGCGATGGACATCTCCGCCTATACCTACGCGGCGATGGCCAATCGCGCCGCCCCGCTCATGACGAGCGGCGGCTCGATGGTCGCGCTCTCCTACTACGGCGCCGAGAAGGCGATCCCGGGCTACAACGTCATGGGCGTCGCGAAGGCGGCGCTCGAGGCGACCTCGCGATATCTGGCGCTCGAACTCGGCGAGAAGTCGATCCGCGTGAACTGCATCAGTGCCGGCCCGCTGCGGACCCTCTCCGCGATGGCGGTCGGCGGCTTCAGCGAGATCCTCGACTGGGTCGAGAAGAGGGCGCCGATGCGTCGCAACATCGTGGGCAAGGACGTCGGCGACGCGGCGGTCTACCTGCTGAGCGATCTCTCGACCGCCGTCACCGGCCAGACGCTCTACGTCGACAGCGGCTACAGCGTCGTGGGGCTGTAGACGTCCCGAACTCGGTGGGCCGCGGGTCGCGGTGAGCCCGCTCGGTGGGCCTTGGTGCGGCGCTGACCCCTCTCGGTGGACCGCGGGCGTTCCGCCCGCCGTGGTCCGGCCCAAGGCGGAATCCCGCCGAAATGCAGCGACGCGGTGAGCGTCAAGAGTTCACGAACGTCCGACCTGCTGCTTCAACTCGGCAGCCGGAAGCCGTCGACGACGCGGTCGCGATCGCCGATCGCGGCGCCTTGTCTTCGAACAGCCTGCTTGGGCGCTCTGCGAACGTCGGCTCAGGGCGTCCTCGCCGCGCGGAAGCCGCCGTTGTTCTGCGTGCTCGCGGGCGCGGCGCCGGCGGCGCGATAGGACGAGCGGCAGGGACTCGAGGTCGCGAGCCACGAACCGCCGCGGAAGACCTTCAGGTTCCCGCTTGCGGGGCCCGGCGGATTGGTCGATGGGCTCACGCTGTAGTAGGTCGAGGAGTACCAGTCCTCGCACCACTCCCAGACGTTGCCTTCCATGTCCGCGAAGCCGAGCGCATTGGCCTGCTTCTGCCCGACCGCGTGGGTCTGGTTTCCGGAGTTGAGGATGTACCAGGCGATGTTCCCGAGCGTCGAGTCGACGTTGCTGCCGTTGTTGAAGGCGGTGGTCGTTCCGGCCCGGCAGGCGAACTCCCACTCGGCCTCGGTCGGCAGGCGAAGTCCGGTCGCCGACTCGAAGGACTGCACCATGTTCCAGGAGATCCGCTCGACGGGCCGCGAAGCGCTGTCGGAGAAGCCCGCGAAGTAGCTCGGGTTGCTGCCCGCGACCGCGGTCCACTGCGCCTGCGTCACCTCGTAGCGGCCGAGATAGAACGGCTGCGTGAGCGTGACCGCGTGCACCGGATTCTCGTCCGGGACGCACGGGCCCTGCTGCGACGGCGAGCAGCCCATGTTGAAGCTGCCCGCGGGCACGAGCAGCATCTCGATGCCGCTCGCATTGTCGCGCACGCGCCACGGCAGGCCGCTTGCGACGATCGCTGCACGCAGCGTCGCATTGGTGACGACCGTCGGATCGGGCGCGACCTCGAGCACGGTCGCCCAGGGCACGGCGCCCTTGTCGTAGGTGAAGGCGCCGTTGGCGATCGTGGTGCCGGCGGGCGTGGTGACCGCGACGGCGACGGAGCCCGACGCGCCCGCAGGCGTCACCGCGGTCACCGTGGTCGGCGAGACGACGACGAGATTCGTCGCAGGCACGCCGCCGATCGCGACGGCGGTGGTGCCCGCGAGATGCGTGCCGGTGATCGTGATCGTCGTGCCCCCGGTCGCAGGTCCGGAGTCGGGCGAGACCGAGTCGATCGTCGCGGGATAGGTCGCGCCCCAGTTCGCGACGAGCATCGTGAGGTCGGCGCCGTTCACGATGCCATCGCCGTTGAGGTCGTCGGTGCAGGGTTGCTGTGCGGCGACCGGCAGGGCGATGGCGAATGCGACGGTGATGGAAGCGAGGCTGGACTGCACGGAGAGACTCCAGAGCGGGCGGTCGGACGACCGAGGGCGGAGTAGTGACACGACCGCCGAGATAGCAGCGTAGAAGTCGCGGTCGCGGCGACCAATGGGGGATGCCGAGGATTCAGTCGATCGAATCGGTGCGGACGCAGATCCGGCCGCGGTTCCTTCGACTCGATCGCGGCGCCGGCGATGCGGCCGCGGTCAGGGGCAAGGTTCTGGGGGAGCCGCCGCGGTCGATCGCCACCGCCACACCCCGGGATGCTCGAGATCTGCCGGCGGCACGAGCGTGTCGCGGATGGTGCGGACGAGATCGGCGATGCCGCCGCCGGTCGCGGCACTGATCGCCAGATCGGCTTCGCGCGATCGCGGCGAGCCATCCGCCTCGGGAAGGTCCGCCTTCGACATCACGCGAAGGACCGGTCGGCCGGACTTGGCGCCGTCTTCGATCGTCGCCCAGCGCTGCTCCGGCGCCGCGAGCAGCACGAGGAGATCGGCCTCGCGGGCGATCGCGCGGGCAAGTTCGACGGCGCGAGCCTCGATCGGAAGGTCGGCGGCATCGGTCGGAGGCTCGTCGCCGGCGCGGAATCCCGGCAGGTCGATCCACTCGACGACGAGCCCGGCCAGGTCGATCCGCGTCGAGACGAAGTCGCGGGTGGTGCCCGCGATCGGCGACGCCAACGCGACGCCGCGGCCGGCGAGCGTGTTGAGGAGCGTGCTCTTGCCGGCGTTGGGCGGACCGATCACGCAGACGCGCGGCGGCTCGATCAGGCGATCGAGGCGTTGCCAGCGGGCGTGATCGTCGGAGGTGGACGCCGGAGCGGCGTCTCCGAGCGCCTCGAGTTCCCGCCATCGTCGCGGCTGATCGATCAGCAGGGGAATCGCAAGCGGACTGGCGGCCTCGGCGAGGACCGAAAGCATCTGCGCCTCGATCGCATCGGCGGCCTCGGGGAACGCCTCCCGAGCGTCGGCGGGGGAGTCGAGCCATCCGACGTCGCAGGCCCTCAGCGCCTCTGCGATCCGCTCGACGATCCGCACGCCGCCGTGGGGCATGAGCCACAGGAGATCGTCGCGCAGCCGCGCGACGAGACCTTCGTCGAGGTCGGCGAGTCGTCGCAGCGCCACGCTTCCGAGCTCGACCGGACGGTCGCGGCCGCAGAGCGAGGCGATCATGCGGTCGAGCGAGCGAGCATCGCCGTGGATCGCGACGATCGCGATCGCACCGGGGTTTCTCGCGGTGAGCAGGCTCGCGTGCACGCGGCGCTCGGCGGCCTCAGGCGCCGCCGTCGAGCAGGCGTCCGCCTTCATCCTCGGTGAGCGCGTGCCGCGCGGCGACCGCGATGCCGCGCAGCGTGAGTTCGGGCACGATCCGGTTCACGAGTTCGTCGTCGCCGAAGAGGGCTTCGGCATCGCCTCCGGTCGCGATCACCATCGGGAACGCGCCGTAGCGCTCCGAGTACTTCTCGACCAGTCGCCAGACGAGCCCGCGGATGCCGTCGTAGACCCCGTGCAGCATCGCCTGCGCGGTGTTGCGGCCGAAGACCTCGGTGGCGTCGGGTCTTGTGAACTCGAGGCTCGGCAGCGCCGCGGTGTGCTCGTGCAGCGCCTTGAGTTGCATACGGGCGCCCGGCGCGATCGCCCCGCCATGGAACGTGCCTTCGCCATCGACGAAGTCGACGGTGACCGCCGTGCCCGCGTCGATCACGATGCACGCCTGCTTCAAGGTGTCCCACGCGGCCGCGGCGGCGAGAAGTCGATCCTGTCCGGTGATCGTCTCGGGATCGAGCGACTCGCCGATCGGCACCGGCAGGTCGTCGCCGATCCGGAAGACCTCGGCGCCGGTGCGGTCTTCGATCGCGCTGCGGAGCTTCTTCGCGAAGGGTTCGTTCACCGTCGAGGCGACGATCGCGCGGTCCGACTCGCCGCGGGCGATCTCCTCCCACCACGCGGCGACGCGATCGGCGATCTCCTCGAGGCGATCGTTGGGGAACGTGACGGTCTCTTCGAGGGCGTCGCCCTCGAAGCGGCCGAGTCGCGTGCGGGTGTTGCCGGTCTCGACGGCGATCAGACGCAGGCTCATGCGATGGTTCCAACGGGCGGTCGAGCGTCCGCCGGCGAGCCCGTGATCGCGCGGCGCAGGAGGTCGAACGAGGTGCGGGCGAACGGACCGACGCGACCGTCGCCGACGGGGACTCCGTCGAGCATGGTCACCGCCGAGGCCATGCGGCGGCTCGAGGTGACGAGCACCTCGCTCGCCCGACGCAGATCGTGCTCGGGAATCGGAGTCTCGGCGCACGGCGTGCCGGCGGCGCGAAGCGACTCGAGGAGCACGTCCCGCGTGACGCCGCCGAGGATCGAAGGCTCGGTGTCGGCAGGCGGCGTGATCAGGCGGTCGCCGATCCGCACGAAGACGTTGGTGTAGGCGCCCTCCGAGACGAATCCGTCCCGCACCAGGATCGCCTCCTCGGCGTCGTCGTCGGCCGCGGCGGCGAGGGCGAGCACGTTGCCGAGAAGGTTCGTGCTCTTGATGCCGCAGCGATGCCACCGCTCGTCGGGCACGACGATTGCGCGGATCGCGGCGGGCTCGGGGCCGAGCGACGGCGCCGCGGTCGCGAAGGCGAAGATGGTCGGGATCGGTTCCGAATCGGGCACGTGGCGACGCACGCCGATCGTGCCCCCGCGGGTGATCTGCAGGTAGACGTTGCCCTCGGCGAGGCGCTCGGCGTCGACGATCGCTTCGACCGCGGTCGGAAGCGCCGACGCGAGTTCGGGATCGAGCCCGATCGCGGCGAGGCTTCGCCCGAGCCGGGCCTCGTGGCGCGGCAGGAACGGGGCATGACCTCGGCAGATCCGCACCGACTCGTAGACGCCCTCGCCAAAGAGGACGCCTCGATCGAAGACGCTCACCCGCGCTTCTTCGGCGGGGCGGAGCGAGCCGTTCATCCAGACCTGCATG
>CAZTMB010000115.1:0-8399 GCA_964614695.1 uncultured Isosphaeraceae bacterium
CGATTCTCGGACCGCCGGCGGCGTCCGGAGGGATCGCGGGACGGCATCTGCCGCTCGACGCTGAAGCACGCTCAACCCGGACCTTGACCGCGTCGATGCCCTGATCGGGCCGCGCCGCGGGTCGAGGCCCGCCGTTCGCGTCCGTCGGGTCGAGTCTCGCTCATGGGCATTCCCTTCTTCTCCCCTCAGGTCTCGCCGATCGTGGTCGACTTCGGCCATGCATCGCTCAAGTTCCTGCAGGTCACGACGGGGGCGTCGCCCTCGATCGTCGCGGTCGCGGAACTGCCGATCCCCGAGACGCACCGAGGCGATCGAGCCGCGCGGGACCGCTGGGTCTCGGAGCGGATTCCCACGATCCTCAAGAGCCGTCCCTTCAAGGGGCGTCGCATCGTCTTCTCGCCGTACGCGAGCGAGATGGTCGTGCAGCATGTCCAGATCAATCCCGCCGAGGGCGTCGAGCCCTTCGAGCAGGCGAAGGTCCAACTGCAGTCGCGACTCGGCAACGTAGGCGACCTCGTGGTCCGCACACGTCAGGTCGCGGAGGTGCCTCGCGACGGGCAACTGCGGCAGGAGCATCTCTGCGTGGCGATCGGCCGCGACGAGGTGATGCGGACGGTCGAGCTCTTCCGGAAGTTGCGTCTTCAAGTCGTCGGCGTGCACGATGGCGTCTCGAGCGCGGTGCGAGCCTTCGATCATCTGCATCGCCGCGACGGCGACGAGAGTCGGCGGACGCTCTACATCGATCTGGGATGGAGCCACACCCGCGTCGCGATCGCGCACGGCACCGACACGGTGTTCGGCAAGTCGATTCCGCTCGGCGGCCGTCAGTTCGCAGCCCGCAGCGGGATGGACGGACTCGACGCGGATCTCGCGTCGCTGCTCGGCGATGCCGGCCTCGAGTCGAACCTCCACGCCGCGGGCAGCGACACGACCGAGCAGGCCGACTCGGTGCATCCGGCGTTCGCTCGCCTGCAGGCCAAGCGTGCCGCGTCGGCAAGTCCCGCCTCGATCGTCGAGGACCGGCGCACCGGTCGTCCGGCGGCGGGCCTCGGCCCTCGCGTCGACGCCGTCGCGCCGGTCGCCGCCGGCGAGGCGATCGAGAGCCTCGGCCACGAACTGGCGATGTGCATCCGCTACTACCAGTCGACCTTCCCCGAGAAGCCGATCGAGCGGGCGATCTTCATCGGCGGCGAGGCGCGACGCACCGATCTCTGCCAGTCGATCGCCCGCATGCTCCGCCTGCCGGCGCAACTCGGCGACCCGCTCGCGAGGCTTGGCGGACTCGACCGCTCGGGGCTCGCCGCCGGACCGCATCCGGGCTGGGCGGTCGCCTGCGGACTCTGCACCGCGCCCACCGATCTCTGATCCCGCGCTTGAACCGACGGAATCGCCATGAACGACACGAGCCTGCTTCCAGACGATTACCTCAACGACGCTCGCGAGCGCCGCACCAACATCGTGGGACTCGCCCTCTTTGCGCTGGTACTGGGCGGCGTCGCGGTGTGGTTCACCCGGACGAACTTCGAGTGGCGCGAGGTCCGCGATCGCCAGGAGCAAGTCAGCGCGTCCTTCTCCGCCGTCGCGGTCGAGATCCGCGACATGCAGGAGCAGGAGACCACCCGTCGCGAGATGCTCGAGAAGGCGCAGCTCGCCGCCTCGCTCGTCGATCCGGTCCCTCGCTCGATCCTGCTCGCGGAACTCGTCCGTCGCATGCCCGAGAAGGTGAGCCTGGTCGAACTCGAACTCCGCAGCGAGCCGGTCAAGGTGCCGCGGGCGAAGCCCGTCGCGGAGACCTCGACGGCCGCCGCGCCGAAGAGCCGCGCCGCCGCGACCCGCGGCAAGGCGAAGCCGACCGACAAGGCCGAGACCCCGAAGCCCGACCCGCTGCGCTACGCGGTGGCGATGACCATCACGGGGCTCGCGCCGACCGACCTCGACGTCTCGGAGTACCTGCAGAACCTCAACCAGCTCGATCTGCTCGAGAGCGTGCGGCTCGAGGTCTCCGAGGAGAAGCAGGTCGCGGGCGTCCCGACGAGGCAGTTCCGGATCGCCATCCGGATCGCTCCGGACGCGGACGTCCGTCGCAGCCAGTCGCTGCTTCCCGCCGTCGTCGCGGAGGCGGGCGCCGATGCGCTCGAGTCGCGCGAGATCGAACCCGGCTTCACCCGGACCTTCATGACGCTTCCAGAGGAGGACGAGGCGGCCGCAGCCGCAACCTCCCGCGCCGACGCCACCCCCGAGGAGATGCCCTGAGATGCGCTTCGGACTTCGTGAACTGATCTTCCTCGGCTTGCTCGTCGCGGTCCCGCTGGCCGCGTGGTTCGTGGTCTTCCAGCCGCGCCACCAGCAGATCGAGCAGGCCCGCGTCGAGGTCGAGGCGAAGCAGACGACGCTTCGCCAACTGGCTCGCGTCACCTCGCGCATCGAGGATCTCCGTTCGGAGATCGAATCGGGCCGCGAGGCGCTCGACCGTCTCGAGCGACGCATCCCCGGACGCGACGGCGTCGATGCGGTGCTGCAGCAGATCACCGAGATCGCGATGCAGAACCGCCTGGTCGTCCGATCGGTGAAGGGCGATCGCCCGCTGGCGGCGCCGCTCTACATGGAGCTGCCGCTCAAGATGTCGATCGAGGGCGAGTTCCAAGGGCTCTACGACTTCCTCGCGGAGCTCGAGAGCCTCGAGCGGATCACCCGCGTGCATCACCTGAAGGTCACCCGCTCCTTCGGCGGACGGAACGCGAGCGAGGACCTCGGCAGCCTGAAGGCCGAACTCGCGATCAGCATCTTCTTCGACCCGGGCGCCGCCGATGCGGCGCCGCGACTCTGACGGAGCCTCCTCGTGGCGACCCCTTCCCGTGACTCCATCCTCCGCACCACGAACGATCTCGCCCTGAATCCCGAGACGGCGCCGGACCGTCGGGTCTCCCGCGGTCCGCGATCGGGCGTGATGGTCGTCGCGCTCATGTCGATCGTGGCGGTGGTCGGCCTGTACAGCATGCGGAAGATCGGATCGGCCTCGGCCTCGAGCGGCATCAGCCGCGAGATCGAGCAGCTCGTCGCCTCGGTGCTTCCGTCGAAGCCGATCGGCGGCGCGGACCCCGCCGACGCCTTTCTGAACGTGCAGATCGACGATGCCGCGCTGTTCGCGATGCTCGATACCGAGTTCCGTTCGCAGCTGCAGGTGCCCTTCGCGAGCCTCGGCCGCGATCCGTTCGAGCCCTGGCGGGATCCGACCGCCGTCTCCGGTCCTGTGGCGCCGGCGGTGTCGATCGATGCGAGAGCCCAGCAGGGCGAGATGTGGAACGCCGAGATCGACCGCATCGCCGGAATGCTCGTCGTCAAGTCGGTGATCGGGGGCGGCACGCCATCGGCAATGGCGAACATCAACGGCCGCATCCTGCGGCCCGGCGACCGCTTCACCGTCGCCGAGGCCGAGGCGGACTTCCGCGTGGTCGCGATCGAACGAGACGGCGTGGTGCTGCGGGCGCGGCATCCGCGGCTCGGCATCGAGCGAGATGCCACTGCTCGCGTGCCACGACCCTTCTGACGCGGGAACCGTCCGAGCCGGAGACGAGAGAAATGAACGACCCTCTGCACTTCGATCCCAACGAGTTTTCCGGCGAGCCGCGCGAGGCCGGCGTGTCGGCGGAACGCCAGCCAGCGGCGCCGCGACGCGCGTCTTCGTCGTCGTCGGTGACGCTCGCGAGCGATGCGTCGCTCAGCGCGCTCTACGTGCCGGAATCGCACGAACACGGCGAACAGGAGGATCTCGCCGCGAGGCTGCATCGAGTCGGCGAACTCGATGCGGAGCGCCTCGCCACCGCGCGGCGTTTGCAGAAGCAGGCTCCAGGGCGTCGCTTCGCGGAGGTCCTGGTCGGACTGGGCCTGGCCGAGGCGGTGGTGCAGGAGGCTGCGGCGTCGATCGCCGGCATTCCGTTCCGCCGAATCGAGTCAGGCATTCCCGACGCCGAACTGCTGGCCAAGCTCGGCAGCGACTACTGCCGCCGACACATGGTGCTTCCGATCGGACGCGAAGCCGGCCGCGTGATCGTCGGCACCGTCAGCCCGGACGACGTCTTCCTGCTCGACGACGTGAAGCGCCGCCTCGACGCGACGCTCGTGCGGCACGTGCTGATCACCGCGACGGACCTTCAGGCGGTGCTTGAGGCCGCGGCGGGCGACGGCGAAGAGGCGGACATCTCGGCGATCCTCGCCGACGTCGCGGAGAACGACGTCGAGGTGCAGCACGAGGAGGAGGTCTCCGACGACATCGAGCGGCAGGCGGAGAGTTCGCCGGTCGTGCGGTACGTCAACCTCATCATCCAGTCGGCGGTGCGCGACGGGGCGAGCGACATCCACATCGAACCCGACGAGCGGCAGCTTCGCGTGCGCTTCCGCATCGACGGCGTGCTCTTCGACGCGATGAGCCCGCCGCGACGGCTGCATGCGGCCCTCACGAGCCGCATCAAGATCATGGCGAACCTCGACATCGCGGAACGCCGCATGCCGCAGGACGGCCGCATCCGCGCGACGGTGGGCGGTCGCAGCCTCGACATCCGCGTCTCGACGGTGCCGACTCCGGCGGGCGAGAAGACGGTCATGCGACTGCTCGACAACCGCTCGATCCAGACGTCGCTCGAGGATCTCGGCTTCGAGGCCGAGACGCTCGCCTCCTGGACCGAGCAGATCGCCCAGCCGCACGGAATCATCCTCGTCACCGGCCCGACCGGATCCGGCAAGACGACGACCCTCTACAGCTCGATCCGCAAGATGGACATCCGCCGGATGAACGTCTCGACGGTCGAGGATCCCGTCGAGTACCACCTGTCGGGCATCACGCAGATCCAGACCCACGAGCGGATCGGGATGAGCTTCGCCCGCGCGCTCAAGGCGCTGCTGCGGCAGGATCCCGACGTCGTCATGGTGGGCGAGATCCGCGATCTCGAGACCGCGGTCACCGCGATCCAGGCCGCGCTCACCGGCCACCTCGTGCTGTCGACCCTGCACACCAACGATGCTCCGGGCGCCGTCACGCGACTCATCAACATCGGCGTCGAGCCGTTTCTCGTCGGCGCGGCCCTCAATGCGGTGCTCGCGCAGCGGCTCGTGCGGCGGATCTGTCCGGCCTGCCGTTCGCCGTTCGCCGCGGGACCGGAGCTGACCGCGGTGCTCGAGAAGCACGGCATCGATCCCTCGGTGCTGCAGTCGGGCAAGGGGTGCGACCAGTGCCGGCAGACCGGCTACAGCGGACGCGTCGGCATCTACGAGCTGCTCGCGATGAACGATCGCTTGCGCGATTCGGTCGCGGGCAATCCGAGCATCACCGAGTTCCGGCGGGTCTGCCTCGCGGAAGGCATGAAGAGCCTTCGGCACGACGGGTTCGCCAAGGTCGCCCGTGGACTGACGACCGTCGAAGAGGTCTTCCGCGTGACCGACTCGACGCTCTGACGACGCTGCATTCCGACGCAGTTCAGCCGAGAAACGCGGCGACGGCGAGGATCGCCCAGACTGCGACCGAGAAGGGGAGCTTGCCGAGCGTGCCGAGGACGCGGCCGATCGCCGCGCCGGTGGCGGGCTTCATCGTGCGTTCGATCGAGCGGCCCGCGCCCACTTCGCCAAGGACTGCCCCGGCGAAGCTGCCGACGACCGCGCCGACGAGCGTGCCAACGACAGGGATCGGCAGCAGGAACGTGCCGGCGATCGCCCCGACGAGCGATCCGGCCAGCGCGCCGAAGATGCCGAGCCGCGTTGCGCCCGCCTTCTTCGCCCCGAGCGCCGAGGCGATGAACTCGAGGAGTTCACCCAACGCCGCCAGCACGACCGCGACGGCGAGCACGAGGATCGAAAAGGTCGGACGATCGTCGTCGGGAAGCCACCATCCGTCGATCAGGTCGATCAGGACCGCGAGCCCGATCATGAACCAGGTCCCCGGCAGACCAAGCAGCATGAGCAGGATGCACGCAAGGCCGAGCACCGTGAAGAGGCTCGCGACCGGCCAGGCGATCCACGCGAGGTCGATCGCCTGAGCGGCGATGGCGGCGTCGGCAGCGGCGTCCATGGGAGTCATCCTTGCAGGGAGTCTTCGGGAACGCCACGCGGGCGTTGCGAGGGCTCAGTCGGCCGCGAGCACCAGGATCGACCAGTGGTTCCGGTCGCGGGATGCGAGGCGCAGCCGCTGGAGGGTTGGTCGGTCGTCATGCCAGCGAATCTCGAGGTCGAACCGCCCGGCGGCGGACTCGAACTCGACTCCGACGATCGATCCTTGCCGCAGCGGCGTCACCAGTCCCCGTCCTTCGGAGAGTTCGCGCGGCGAGGCGAGGTCGAGGTAGAGCCGCCGGTGGTCGGCGATCCGCTCCGCGGCGAGCTCGGTCCCGGTCACGGCGGTGTCGAGTCGCTGCGCGAGCCGGAAGGTGGGAACACGGTCGCCTTGGCCGCGCAACGCCGCGGGCGTCGGGATGGCGAGGTCGACGAGCCAGTCGTAGTGCGGCGGGGCCTCGCGCGGCTCGTGACGAAGCAGCGACGCGGCCGCGTGTGGAGAGGGCTCGGGCGACACGGCACAGGACTCCGGAGCGGATCGATCGGGACATGGACGCCGCCGTCGGGGACGACGATCGCCGCCGGTATGATCGCGATCTTGATCGATCCTGCGGCCGATCGACGGATCCTGCCGCGGGTCGCGGGCCCGCAGCAGGAATTCAAATCATGAGTCAGATGTTCCCGGTGATCCAGAACTCGCGTGTCCGGTGCCTCGCATCGCTGACCATCGTCTCGCTCGCCGCATGCCTCTTCGCGGGACTTGGAGGTTGCGTGAAGGGCAAGAGCTCGGAGCAGCTGATCGCCGACGGGGACCATGCCTATCGCTACGGCCGCTACGAGGAGGCGGCGGGGGACTTCCAGCAGGTGCTCGATCGCTATCCCGGCGACGTGCAGGCGAACGTCGGCTACGCCCGCACGCAGCTCGCCCTGGGCAACCTCGACGCGGCCCGCACGGCGCTCGAGACGGCGGCGGTTTCGAAGCCCGAGGACTTCGAGATCTCGCTGCTGCTTGCGGAGGTTCTCTTCAAGCAGAAGGACACCACGCGCCTCTATCAGTTGCTGCGCGATCGCGCGGTCGAGCAGGGCAACGCCGAGGCGTGGATCGTGATGGCTCGTTACGCCCTCGAACTCGACGATCCCGACACTGCGCAGGTCGCGGTGGCCGCGGCGCTCGAAGTCTCCGACGACACCTCGCCCGAGCCCTACCTCCTCGCGGCCGAACTCGCCGAGCGCGTGGGCGACCAGAAGGAGGCCTTGCGGCGCCTTCGTCAGGCCTACGGAATCGCGCCGAACGATCCTCGGATCGCGGCGATGCTTCGCGAGTACGGCGAAGTGCCGGGACCGACCATCGCGCTGCCGCCGGGACGCTGAGCGGCGATGAGCACGCGACCGTCTCGAAGGCGCGGCGAGGAGAGCGGCGGCTGGTTGTCGCGGCTCGCGCTTCTCGGCGATCTCGGGCGGGTGCGCATCCTGCGACTGCTCGAGGCGGAGGAGTTGGCCGTCGGCGAGGTTGCACGGGCCCTGCAATGGCCGCAGTCGACCGCAAGCCGGCAGCTCAAGCCGCTCCACGAGCAGGGGTGGATTCGACGTCGGGTCGAGGGGACCACCGCGCTCTACCGGCTGGTGCCGGAGGATCTGGGCGATTCCGCCGAAGCGTTGTGGCGCACCACGCTGGGCAGTCTCGGCGAGGAGGAGGTCGCGTCCGCGAGCTTTGAAGAGGACGACCGTCGCCTCCGCGAGGTGCTCGCCTCGCGACGGTTCGACAGCCGGTCGTTTTTCGGCCGGGTCGGCGGCGAGTGGGACGCCATCCGGCAGGAACTCTTCGGGGCTCATTTCATCGACGACGCGTTGCTGGGTCTGGTGCCGTCGACCTGGACGGTCGCGGACCTGGGTTGCGGCACCGGCGAGATCGCCGGACGCCTCGCGACCCAGGTGCGTCGGGTGATCGCGGTCGATCGCGAGCCGACCATGATCGAGGCGGCCCGGGCGCGACTCGAAGCGTTCCCGTCGGCGGAGGTTCGCACCGGCGACCTGCTCGATCTTCCGATCGAGGACGGCGAACTCGATGCCGCGGTGATCTCGCTCGTGCTCCATCACCTCGCCGAGCCGACGAAGGCGATCGCCGAGGCGGCGCGGACTCTGCGACCAGGCGGCGTTCTTCTCGTGGTCGACATGGTCGCGCATGATCGCGAGGCCTATGTCGCGGCGATGGGGCACGTGCACCTTGGCTTCGGCGAGGAAGAGGTTCGCGAGTGGTCCGAGTCCGCCAGTCTGCGGCTTGGATCGTTCCGGCGCCTTCGACCGGACCTGGAAGGCCGCGGCCCGGGCTTGTTCGCGGCGACGATGGAGAAGAGATAGGAGAG
>CAZTMB010000116.1:0-6319 GCA_964614695.1 uncultured Isosphaeraceae bacterium
CGCGATCGGCTGCACGGCCTGTCACCTGCCGGAGCTCCGCACCGGAACCCACTCGTCGATCGAGGCGTTCCGCGACGTCGTGATCCGTCCTTACACCGATCTGCTGCTGCATGACATGGGCGAAGGGCTCGCCGACGATCGCCGCGATGGTGCGGCGACCGGCCGCGAGTGGCGCACGCCGCCGCTGTGGGGCCTCGGGCTCCTCAAGGTCGTCAACCCCGAAGCGCGATTCCTGCACGACGGGCGGGCCGCGACGATCGAGGAGGCGATCCTCTGGCATGGCGGCGAGGCGGAGGCCTCACGCGACCGCTTCATGCAGTTCGACGCGTCGGAACGCGCCGCGGTGCTCGCGTTCCTCGAGTCGCTGTGAAGCCGCTTACCTACGGACCGACGCTCGTAGTCAGTTCCGATCGCCGGAAGGCGCCTTCTTCGGCACGGTGTCGTCGTGGAGCATGCGGATCGCCGGCGTGTCCAGATCCTCGAACTGATCGCCTTTCGCCGCCCAGATGAACGCGGCGACGAAGCCTGCGGCAATCACGAGCGCGAGCGGCAGGATGAGGTAGATCAGTTCCATGCGGGCACCTCCGATCGTCTCGGCGATGGGCGATCGATGGTCGTTGTCGACGACGCCGCGCCGCGTGCCGACTCGGCGCCGGAGCTCTCGTCGAAGCGAGGCATGCGTAGGGCGATCGCGGTGACGGTGAGGCCCGAGAGCGGCATGATCACCGCCGCGACGAGCGGATTGACGAGCCCCAGCACCGCGAGCGCGCCGCCGGCGAGGTTGTACGCGAGGCTCACCGCGAAGTTGACCTGGATCGTCCGCATCGAGCGCCGCGCTCCGTCGAGGAGCGAGACGAGCGGCGCGAGGCCCGGCTGGGCGAGGCAGACGTCCGCGGTCGCCAGCGCCGCCTGCGCACCTTCACGTACCGCGATGCCGACGTCCGCCGAAGCCATCGCCGCGAGATCGTTGACGCCGTCGCCGACCATCACGATCGGATGGACGAAGCCCCCCGATGCGATCGCCTCGGCCTTCGACTCGGGCGTCGCCTCGCCGAGGCAGTGCTCGGCCTCGATCCCCACCGCCCCGCCGACCGCCTGCGCGATCGCCGCATGATCGCCCGAGAGAAGCCTGACCTGCCATGCCCGGTCGCGAAGCGCTGCGACGAGCGCTCGACTCTCGCGCCGAATCGGATCGCCGATCGCTGCGATCGCCCGCACCTCGCCATCGACGGCGATCCAAGCTGGACTCGTCCCCTGCTCGGCAAGGCGCTCGGCTCGACGCCGCCACGAGAGCGAGTCGACGTTCCGAACGCCGCGCGACGCGAGGAACGAGGCACGTCCCGCGACGACTTCGCGCCCCTCGACCTCGCCGGCGATGCCCTGCCCGAGGATCTCCTCGACCCGCGAGACTCGCGCTGCGACGTCGCTCAGCGCGGCGATCGCGCGGCCGACCGGATGGATGCTCGATCGCTCGAGCACCGCGGCGAGCCGCAGCGCGTCCCGGCCTTCTTCTTCCACGGGTTCATCGCCGAAGTCGACCTCGACCACCTCGGTGCGCCCATGCGTCAACGTGCCGGTCTTGTCGAGGACGATCGTGCCGGGCTTCGCGAGGCGCTCGAGCACATCGCCGCCTCGCACGAGGATCCCCCGCCGCGCGGCCTTCGCAAGCGACGCGGTCATCGCCAGCGGGGTGGCGAGCCCCAGCGCGCACGGACAGGTGACGACGAGCAGCGCGACCGCGCGTTCAAGCGCGATCGCCGGTCCGTGCGGCCACCAGAAGAGCGTCGTTCCGGCGGCGGCGACGAGCACCGCCGCGAGGAACCACGCCCCGATCCGATTCGCGAACTCGACGACCGGCGCCCGCCGCGACGAGGCCTCCTCGACGAGCCGCGCGATGCCTGCGGCGCGGGTCTCCTCGCCTCGTGCCGCGACCCGCAGGCGCACCGCGCGATCGGTAGCGCGGGATCCGGCGAAGACCATCGCGCCCGCCTCGACCCGCACCGGCTTCGACTCGCCGGTAAGGATCGCCAGGTCGAGCCACGCCTCGTGCTCGCCTTCGCGGGCGATCAGCACGCCGTCGGCCGGAAGCGCCTCCCCTGCGGGCGCTTCCACGACGTCGCCGATCTCGAGCGCCTCGGTCGCCACGGTCTCGACCGAGGTCTCGTCGCCGTCATCGGTCACCCGCCGCGCGGTCGAGGGCACGAGGGCACAGAGCAGTTCGACTTCATGCCGGGCGCGTCGCTGCTGCCTGAACTGCACGAAGCGACCCGCAAGCAGCAGGAAGACGAGCATGCACACGCTTTCGGCATAGACCCCGCCCTCGCCGAGGATCGTGGCGACGGCCCCGCCGAAGAGCCCGGCAAGCAACGCCGCGGCGATCGGCAGATCGACGTGCGGCGTGCGAGCGCGCAGCGCTGTCCACGCATTCGAGAGGAAGAGCCGCCCGGGACCGAACACCGCGACGGCGGCGAGCGCGACGCTCGTCCCATGGAAGAACGCCTTGATCGACGCGTCCATCCCCGTGAAGAGGCCGCCGTAGAGGGCGAACGCGATCGCCATCGCATTGCCCGCCACCGCGCCGGCGATTCCAAGGCGCACGAGCCACGCGCGGTCCTGCCGGCGCTCCGCTTCGCGGCGTGACGGATCGCCGAGCGGGGCGACCGAGTAGCCCAGCGCCGCAAGGCGCTCGGCGATCGCCGAGAGCGAGGTCGATTCCGGTCGCCACTCGATCCGGACCGTGCTTCGCCCGAGGTTCACCCGCAGCGACACGAGTCCCGACTCGAGCCTCGGCAGGCTCTCGAGAAGCCACACGCACGCGCCGCACCGAATGCCGTCGAGCCGCATCTCGATCGTCAGTGTGCCCGGCGCGGTCTCCCGCGCGTGCCGAGCCAGGAACTCCGGCCCATCGAGGTGCGCCATCGATCGGGCATCGACGGGCGTCGGAGGCGGCGCGCCCTCGGCCTGCCTCATCGCGTAGTACGCCTCGAGTCCGCAGGCGTGCAGGCTCTCCCAGACCGCGCGGCATCCCCCGCAGCAGAACTGCGTCTCGCTCGCCGGATCGATCAGGCCCCGCGGCACCGGCAGGCCGCAGTGGCTGCATTCGACCGAACGCTTCGGCGGCACGGCGCACTGCTCGCGGCTCGCGATCATGGCGCCTCCTTCCGGCAGCACGCCGGCAGTTGCTCGTCGCCGCCGATCGAGACCGCTTCGCCCGCGAGATCGCGATCCGTTCGATGGATCCGCGAGAGGAGATCGCCCGCGACCGCCTCCGCGCTCGCCGACCGGACGACCGCCGTGTGCAGGCCGACCGCGATCATCGCGACCGCGGCGAGCGCCGCGAGGCTTCGACGCGCCTGCGCCGGGATCCAGCTGAGCCCGACGCCTACGACGGTGAGGATCGGCACCGTCCCGAGCCAGAAGACGATCATCACGACCGCACCCCACGCGAGGCTCGCCGTGCCCGCCGCGATCGCCGCGAACGCCCACAGCCAGCCGCAGGGCAGGAGCGGCGTCGCGAGCCCGACGATCGTCGAGCGAAGCACCGGGCCGCGCCGCATCGCGAAGCCGTGGACCTTCTTGAGCAGATCGACCAGCCGCTTCGGCGCCGGCAGGCAGGCGACCCGTGCGCCGGCCAGTTGCAGCAACGTCGCGATGCCGAAGAGGCAGATCGCAAGGCCCGCGACGATCGCCGCGGTGCGCGAGAGACCGATCGCACCGCCCCCGAGATCGAGCGCCATGCCAAGCGCCCCCGCCACCGCGCCGACCGCCGCGTAAGAGGCGAGCCGCGCCGCGTGATAGGCCGCCAGCGCCGTTCGCGACTTCGCGCCGCCGCCCACGCCGGTGCAGAAGGCGACGAGTCCGCCGCACATGCCCGCGCAGTGCGGACTGCCGACGAGGCTCGCGACGAGCACGCTGCCGAGAAGCGTCGTCACGATCCGTCTCCCGATGGGCCAAACCGCAGCACGCGCCTGAAGGTGTCGGTGTAGCAGTCGCCATCGCGCTCGATGCGCACGCGGAACTCCCACTGGCCGTCCATGCGGGCGGGGAGGTCCGCCGCGTAGCGGCCTGGGCTTCTCTCCTGAAGCGTGATCTCGCCGCCGAGGCGCACCGCCTTCACCGGAATCGCCTCAACCGAGACGACACCGCCCTCGATGGGGACATCCCACTTGTCGGCGATGGCAAGTTCGAGCCGCGGGATGCGGCGATCGGTCTCGCTTGCGGCGAACGACGGCGTCACGTTCCAGCGAAGGCGATCGTTCTCGGCTCGCTGCCGCTGCACGTCTTCCCAGGCGACGGCCTTGCCGTAGTAGTCGGGTTCGGGGGCGGCCCCCTGCCCGTGGAGCGCCGCCTGCACGGTGACCACCGCGAGCACCACCGAGAAGGCGAGCATGGCGACGGGGAAGAACGCCCAGCGGTTGGCGACGAGACGGCGAAGCGGAGTCATCGCGCGCCTCCGCCAAGCGAGCCGAACGGGCCGATCACCGTCACCGGAATCCGCTCGTCGTATCGGGCGCCGTCGCGCACCCGCAGCTCCACGGTCCTGCGCCCGCCGGCGAATCCGGCCGCGTCGCTGCGGACCATGAAGACCAAGTCCTCCGACTTCGCCGGTTCGATCGAGACTTCGGCGACGCCCGCGAGCGCCATGGACTGCTCGTGCGGCTCGGCAAGCGACACCTCGTAGGTGCGCGCCTCGCGGGTGCGGTTGTCAATGCGGATGCGAAGCGGGCTGTCGACGAAGCCGGCCTCCGAGACGCGGTAGGTCTCGCCGGGGCTTCGCAGCTGGACCACCATCGCGTCCTTTCGTGTCGCGAGCATCGCCGCGAACGCCGAGACGAGGACGAGGAGCAGGAACGGATAGACGAACAGGCGGAAGCGGAGGCGCTTGCGGGGCGTGCCTTCAAGCGTGTTCTGCGATCCGTAGCGGATGAGCCCCGGCGCGCGGCCGAGCTTCGCCATGACGCCGTCGCACGCATCGATGCACTGGGCGCAGTGCAGGCACTCGAGCTGCAGCCCGTTGCGGATGTCGATGCCGGTCGGACAGACCGCGACGCAGAGCCCGCAGTCGACGCAGTCGCCGCGTTCGCGCGTCGGCGTGGTGAGCGTGACGGCGGACGGTGCCGGCTCGGCCTGCGGCCCGCCTTCGCGGCACTTCCCGCAGCAGGTGCCGCCGTTGCGGCCCTTGCAGGCGTGCCCGGGCTCGTCGTGATGGTCGCGGCCGCCGGCCCGCGCGGTGCGAATCGCCTTGCCGCGCGGCTCTCCGCGGCGGCGGTCGTAGCCCACGATGAGCGAGTCGCGATCGAGCAGGACGCTCTGGAAGCGCCCGTAGGGGCAGACGATCGTGCAGAGCTGCTCGCGGAAGAAGCAGAAGTCGAAGAGCATCAGTCCCGTCGTCGCGGCAAACACCGCGAAGGCGATCGGATGCTCCGAGGGCGAGCGGAGCGTCCACACCACGAGGTTGTCGGTGCCGACGAAGTAGGCGAGGAAGGTGTTGGCCAAGTGCGCCGACACCACGAGGAACACCGCGTACATCGCGATGCGGCGCCACGCGGGGACCTGCGCCTTCGCCTTGCCGTAGGCCTTGCCGAGAAAGAACCGCTCGATCGGCCGGTAGAGGAACTCCATGTAGACCGTCTGCGGGCATGCCCATCCGCACCAGACTCGCCCCGCCACCGCGGTGAGCAGGAAGATGCCCACGAAGACCGAGAGCAGGAGCAGCGCGAGCAGGAAGGTGTCGGTCGGCCGGAAGACCGTGCCGAAGAAGGTGAACTGCCGCGCGACGACGTCGAGCTGAACGAGCGGAAGCCCCGCGACGCGGATCCACGGGATCGCCGTGAAGATCGCGATCAGCAGCCACCCGACGATCAGTCGGCGCTTCCAGAACCGACCTTTCGCGACGCGCGGCGTCATCCAGCGGCGGCTGCCGTCGGCGTTGAGGGTCGAGAGCACGGGACCCTCGAATTGCGGAAGCGTCAGACTCTGGCCGGACATGAATGGCTCGCGGGTCACGGATCGAAGCGGAAGGGACTGGTTCGGTTCAAGGCAGGTGCGCCGCGGCGACGGCGTCGGCGATCGGCGCGTCGGCCTCGGGCGCCGCGGGCACGTCGGGCCAGGGCGCGATCGGCTCGCCCTGCGGAGCCTTCGGCGACGCGGGCGTCGTGCCGCGAAGCCCCGCGACGTAGGCGGAGAGCACGACGAGCTGCGGCTCGCTGAAGCGGCTCTTCCACTCGGGCATGCCCTTGCCGACGAGGCCTTCCGCGATGATCCGGTGGAGATCCGTGACCTCCTTGATGTTGAGATAGCTGTCGTCGGTGAGGTTCGG
>CAZTMB010000116.1:6419-8314 GCA_964614695.1 uncultured Isosphaeraceae bacterium
ACCGCGGCTCGACGGGGGCTTCGCTGAGGGGAATGGACGCGTCGCGGGCCCAGCGATCCTTCTTCGAGAAGATCAGCCACGCCAAGACGCCGAGGAAGACGGCGATGAAGAAGAGCATGCTCACGGTCGGCCAGAAGCCGCTGGCGGAGGTTTCCGTCACGGCGGCCTCGACGCCAGAGGGCGGCGCGGCCGCAAGCACGCGAGTCAAGGTGAGAGTCGTCATCGGCTGGCCTCCTCTTCGCCGCGGGAGGCGAGCATCGCGCCGCCCTCCTCCTCGACCGGCACCGGCTTGTCGATGTCGGTGCCGAGGCGAAGCAGGTACGCGATGAGCGCGATCGCCTTGCGATCCTCCATGCCTTCAGGCCCCTGCTCGGCGACGATGCGCGCGGCGATCTCCTGCGCCTGCTCCGCCGCGAGCCGATCCGCGGCGGCGATCTCCTCGTCGGTGTAGGGCACGCCGATCCGCTGCATCGCCACGGCGGAGGCGGCGGCCTGCGCGAGGTCGAGCGGCTGCTCGAGCAGGTGCGGGTACGCGGGCATGATCGAGCCGGGGCTCGTGTCGGTGGGCTCGTTGAAGTGCCGCAGGTGCCAGAGCGGCGAGGGGATCTTGCGACCAACCCGCGCGAGGTCCGGGCCGATGCGGCGCGAGCCCCACTGGAAGGGATGGTCGTAGACGAACTCGCCGGGCTTCGAGTACTCGCCGTAGCGCTCGGTCTCGGCGCGGAGCGGGCGGATCATCTGCGAGTGGCAGTTCACGCATCCCTCGGAGATGTAGAGGTCGCGGCCCACGAGTTCGAGCGGCGTGTACGGCGTGACCGAGGCGATCCGCGGGATGTCGCTCTTGATCGTGAACATGGGCACGATCTCGAAGAGGCTCGCGACGCCGATCGAGATCGCGACCCAGATCGTGAAGGTGACCGGCAGCGCCTCCCAGTTGCGATGCCAAGACATGCGGGCGAGGACGTCGAGCCGGCGGGCGACGGGAAGCGTGCTTCCGGCGGGAATCGCGGAGGGCTCGAGCGGCGCGGGCTTCCAGCGCGGCGCGAGCGGCGCGGCCTCGTGGACCGGGACGTCGTAGGTCTTCGGGGCGTTCCGCCAGGTGAGGAAGAGATTGACGCCGCAGACGACCGCGCCGAAGAAGTAGAGGCTGCCGCCGAGCACGCGGATCCAATAGAGGGGCAGCAGGACCGTGACCGTCTCGATGAAGTCGGGGTACTGCAGGTAGCCCTCGGCGTCGAAGGCCCGCCACATGAGTCCCTGCGTGAGGCCGGCCGCGTAGATCGGGATGATGTAGAGAAGGATCCCGATCGTGCCGGTCCAGAAGTGCAGGTTCGCCCAGCCGGGCTTCGCAAGCGGCGTCTGGAAGAGCCGCGGCGCGAGCCAGTAGATCATGCCGAAGGTCATGAAGCCGACCCAGCCCAGCGCTCCCGCGTGCACGTGGGCGATCGTCCAGTCGGTGTAGTGGCTCAGCGCGTTGACGGTCTTCACGCTGAGCAGCGGGCCCTCGAACGTGCTCATCCCGTAGAAGGTGATCGCGACGACGAAGAACTTGAGGACCGGATCCGTCGCGACGCGGTTCCACGCGCCGCGGAGCGTGAGCAGGCCGTTGATCATGCCGCCCCAGGAGGGCATCCACAGCATCACCGAGAAGAGCATGCCGAGCGTCGAGGCCCACTCCGGCAGCGCGGTGTAGTGCAGATGGTGCGGACCCGCCCAGATGTAGATGAAGACCAGGCTCCAGAAGTGCACGATCGAGAGCCGGTAGCTGAACACCGGCTTCTCCGCGGCCTTCGGGAGGAAGTAGTACATGAGCCCCAGGAACGGCGTGGTGAGGAAGAACGCCACCGCGTTGTGGCCGTACCACCACTGCATGAAGGCGTCCTGCGATCCCGCGT
>CAZTMB010000117.1:0-8291 GCA_964614695.1 uncultured Isosphaeraceae bacterium
ACCGCCTGCTGCCGCTGCGCCTGCCGCGTGAACATCTCGAGGCCGCCGACGACCTTCGCCCCGCGCGACGCGGCTTCGGCAAGAAGCGGCGTGCGCGACGGTGCGTAGACCGTGTCGAAGACGACGATCGAATCGTCGAGGACGACGTCCTCGGGAAGCGGGCTTCCATCGGGATCGGGACCGCTCTCCATGCCGACCGGCGTCGCGTTGACGAAGGCGTGGAAGCATCCGCACGAGAGCGAATCGAGGCCCGCGGCGGACACGCGCCGCCCGCCTTCGCCCGACGCGCGAAGCCGCTCGGCGAGCGCCTCCGCGCGATCCTTCGTGCGGTTGGCGAGCACGACCGTCGCTCCGTGCCTCGCAAGCCCCGCCGCGATCGCGGCGGCCGCGCCGCCGGCGCCGATCACCGCGACCCGCTTGCCTTGGAAGGATCCCTCCGCGAGCGCATTCGGGTCGATCCCGAATCCGATCGCGAGCGCCTCCGCCGCCGCGGGCGCATCGGTGTTCGCGGCGAAGAGCGTGCCGTCGCGGCGCACCAGAAGCGTGTTCGCGGCGCCGATCCGTGCCGCGAGCGGCTCGATCTCGCCGCCGCGCTCCTCGACGAAGCGAAGGAGGTGCTCCTTGTGCGGGATCGTCACCGCAGCGCCGCGGAAGTCCAGGCGAACATGATCGAGCATCGCCGAGAGCGACGCCTTGAACGGCTCCCAGCCCGGTGCGATCGGCATCGGGACCATGACCGCGCCACGGCCGCGTTCGGCGAAGGCCGCGTTGTGGAACGCCGGCGACTTCGAGTGCGCGACCGGCCAGCCGACGACGCCAAAGACCTCGGTCGCCGGGCCGACGTCGCGGTAGCGGTAGGTCCCGAGCATCTCCTCGATGGTCGGCTGGCCCTCCGCGGTGGCGAGATCGGCCTCGAGCGCCGCGTAGCTCATGAAGCCGCCGAACTTGGGCGAGAGCACGCGGCTCATGAGCCCGAATGGACCAAGGCCCATCGCGGCCATCGGCCTGGGGCGCTCGGCGAGGAGATCGAACAACTCGAGGTTGTCGCGGATCGAACGCGCCCGCCAGGCGATCTTGACGATCGCGCACGCGCGCTCGTGGGCCATCGCGGCGATCTTCTGCAGGAGATCGCGCGGGCGACCTTCGAGGTCGTGCAGCGAGAGGATCAGGCGCGTCTCGACCGGCCGGACCTGATTGGGATGCTCGACGACGAGGTCGACCTTCTGCGCGAGGTTCGCGCTGCGCGAGTAGCTCGCCCACTCGACGTCGAGGTAGCGGGGCATGTCGCCGGAGGTGCCGAGCGCCTCGAGGAGGCTCACGCGATCGGTGTCGAGTCCGTCGTAGAGCCCGCCCTCGGCGGCGGTGCGGATCGTGACGATCGACGGCAGCGGGCTCTCGCGCACGAGCCTTCGCAACGCGCCGAGGGCCTGCGGGTCCTCCGCGAGCGCATCGGCACGCCACTCGACGAGGTTCGCGCCGCGGCTCGCCGCGAGCGCGGCGCGCTCGAGGGCCAGGCCGATCATGTCCGGCGCGTCGACGGCGATGGGAACACAGAGAAGGTTCACGGGTCGAGTGCTCGTCGTGGTGTCAGGAGCCGAGTCGCCGGATCGCGGCGAGCGCCGCGGCGGCGTCCGCCAGCGGAGGATCGACCGGCACGCGGAGGTTGCCGTAGGCGCCGCGAAGGTCGAAGCCCGCCGGATCGGCGCCGACGAGCCGCGGCGCGTCGAGCCCCCAGTCCGAAGGCGGCCGATTGCGTCGCTGCGCCTCGGCGATCGCCATCGCGCGAAGCTCCGCGGCGAGGTCCCGGTTCGCCGCCGTGCAGATCGAGGCCTCCTCGCCCGCGAGCGGGTTGCGAAGGTCGAACGCCTCGCCATCGAGGAAGTGACCGCGGAACTTCGCCGCGTCGATCGTGATCGCCGCCCAGCGCACGTCCGGCGGCTCGCCATGGTGGATCCGCCAGCGGTCGGCGAGCGCCCCGTCGGGGCCGTCCTCGTCGAAGGCCTCGAGCGTGACCATCAGCTGCATCGAGTCCTCGTCCTCGTCGGGCAGGGCGAGCACGACGTCGAGCGATCGGAGCATCGCGACCATCACCGAGGCGACGAGCCTGCCGTCGGGCGCGACGACGAGACGGATCGGACGCGCCTCGCCCTCGAAGAGGATCAGGCCTTCGAGGTGGTCGCGAAGCCAGGCTCGCGCCTCGTCGACGATGGGATCGGTGTCGGGCATGCGGCGATGGTACGGGGAGCGAAGCGAGCGACCGGCGCGCAACCTGCCCGCTACCATCGACCCGGTCCCACGCGCCCACGCAGGAGCCCATTCGACATGAGCGCCAGCCTCAACCACGCGATGATCGACGACGCCCAGGCCCGCGCCGCCCAGGAGTACGCCAACCACTTCGGCGAGCCGGGCCACCGCGATCCGTCTCGGCTCTACATCGAGCAGCGCTACGAGGGCTACACCGCCGAGAACCAGGAGACCTGGCAGATCCTCTTCGACCGCCAGATGGCCTACCTCTCGACGCACGCGTCGAAGACCTATCTCGACGGTGCGAAGCTCATCAACCTTCGTCGCGAGCGGATTCCCCCGCTCGAGGACATCAACGCCCGACTGAAGCCGATGACCGGCTGGCAGAGCCGCGCGGTGCCGGGCTACCTCCCCGCCAAGAGCTTCTTCGCCTGCCTGTCGCGCCGCGAGTTCCCCACGACGATCGTCATCCGCCCGAAGGAGTCGATCGACTACCTGCCCGAGCCCGACATCTTCCACGACATCTTCGGGCACGTGCCGCTCCACGCCGACCCGATCTTCGCGGACTTCCTCCAGACCTACGGCCTCGCGGCGCTCAAGACCGAGGATCCCTTCCACACCGAGCGCCTCGCGCGGCTCTTCTGGTTCACCGTCGAGTTCGGGCTGATCCGCGAGGACGGCGAACTGAAGGTCTACGGCTCGGGTCTCATC
The DNA here is from genome assembly GCA_964614695.1 of uncultured Isosphaeraceae bacterium. Taxonomy (GTDB): domain Bacteria; phylum Planctomycetota; class Phycisphaerae; order Phycisphaerales; family SM1A02; genus VGXO01. The sequence goes on from CAZTMB010000117.1 coordinate 2,956, forward strand.
TCGAGCCCCGGCGAGAGCAAGCACGCCCTCGTCTCGGAGGAGGTCGACCGGCGGCCCTTCGATCTCGAGACCGTCTGCGACACCGCCTTCGAGATCGACCACTACCAGCCGATCCTCTACGTGCTCGAGAGCTTCGAGCAGCTCCGCGACGCGATGAACACCTACGCGACGCGGCTCCTCGAGGGCGCCGGCGTTCCGGCCCAACGCTGAGGTCCTCGGGCCAACGGCTCGAGCCGCGAGACGCGTTTGCTCAGGCCGATTCCCGGTCGATTTCGGGGGGCCATTCCTCGGGCGACCTCACGGTCGCTCCGGGGGCACCGTCCCGGCTTCGAACATCGCTTCGGCGCTTCCGCTCGACCTCGGGTGCGTCGCTTCGTCCTGCGGTACCTTGCCGCGGGTCCCGGAGCTTCGCTCCTCCGGGAGCTTGAAGGTCGGTGACTGGTCGAATCAGGCGGACTTGGTCCTCGGGGGATCCGCCTTTCGCGCGTCGGCCTCGCCCGTGTGAGCGTTTCGTCAGCAGGGCGTCGGACGCCGACGCATGCGAGGTCCCTCCATGCCAACCGCCATACCGCTTTCACGCCTCTTCGCCGTCGCGAGCCTCGCGACCTGCGGAAGCCTCGCCTTGGCCGCCGATCCGCCGCAAGGCGACGCCCAACTGCAGGCGGCGCTCGACAAGATCGGGCAGCTCGAGGCGACGGTCGATCGGCTCAACAGCCGGCTCGGCGAACTCGAGCAGGCCGACGGCGAGCGATGGTTGAGCGAGGAGCGTGCCGAGCAGATCCGCGCGGTGGTCACCGACGTCCTCGCCGACGCCAGCACGCGATCGAACTTCCAGTCCGACGCGTCGCTTGCGGGCTACGCACCCGGGAAGGGCTTCTACCTGCAGAGCGCCGACGGCAACTACTCGCTGCGGATCAGCGGGCAGTTGCAGGTCCGCTACATCCTCAACAACGCCGGCGGGCAGTCGACCGACTACGGCTTCCAGATCCGACGCGCCAAGCTCGCCTTCAGCGGCAACATCATCGACAAGACCTGGACCTACAAGATCCAGGGCGCCTTCAACCGCGGCTCGAACAACGTCAACACCGGCAACACCTCGAACTTCCTCATCGAGGACGCCTGGATCGACAAGGACTTCGGCGACGGCTTCTCGATGAAGCTCGGCCAGTTCAAGGCGCCGTGGCTTCAGGAGGACCTCGTCTCGAGCCGCCGCCAGCTCGCGGTCGAGCGATCGCTGCTTTCAGGCTACTTCCAGCAGAACTACGACCGCGGCATCCAGCTGCAGTGGCAGTCGGACCGCTTCCGCCTGCGGGCGTGGACCGGCAACGGCCTCCCGACGCCCTTCTCCGGAGCCGCCAACAACGTCACGAGCTCGAACTGGAACACCGATCCCACGAGCTACTCCTTCGTCGCCCGCGGCGAGGTCAAGTTCGGCGAAGCGGACTGGAAGGACCTGGACGACTTCAACAGCTTCCGCGGCGGCAAGACCGGCGTGATGCTCGGCGTGAGCGGCCTCTACCAGAAGTACAACGACGGCACCATCTACGGAGACGCCAACGCGTCGGTCGTCTCCGGCGTCACCGGCGACGTCACGGTCGACTTCGGCGGCGCGAGCCTCTTCGCCTACGTCGTCTGGGAGAACGGGCAGGACGCGACGACGCCGACGGGACAGCCGGTCGGCGACCCGAACCCGTGGGGCTTCCTCGTGCAGGGCGGCTACATGCTCACCGACGACTTCGAGCCGTTCGTGCGCTACGAGTACGGCGTGCTCGGGGCGAGCCGGGCGCTCTATCCCAACGACGAACTCAACATGCTGACGGTCGGCTTCAACTGGTTCCTCAAGAAGAACGACCTCAAGTTCACCCTCGACTGGGGCATCAACATCGACAGCCTCGGCCTGCCGGCCTACGGCGCGGTCGGCTACGGCAGCAACTCGGGCGCGGGCTACCGGCCCGACCGCCCGGGGCAGGACCTCCAGTGGTCGCTGCGGGCGCAGATGCAGCTGCTCTTCTGAGCCCCGACCGGCTTCGTGCGTGAGCGAGCAGGCCTGCTTCGCTCCGCCGGACTGTTCGCCCTGTTCGTGTCCAACGGCACGCCGCGTCATGATCCGCGGCGTGCCGCTTTTCTGCGCCACTGGCGCTCTCTCTCGATCGCCCGTTCCGGATGCCGCCTCGCCAGGCTCGACGAGCCTCGCCGGAGACTTCGCATGACCCGCCGACCCGCCCGACTTCACGGCCTTCTCGTCGCGATCGCCACGCTCCACGCCGGAGGCGTCGCCATCGCGTCACCGCGCGGCGAACTCCGCAGCGAATCGCGCGATCTCTCCGATCGGGACGAGATCGAGCGGCTGAGGTCGACCGTCGAGCGCCTCGCGAACCGCGTGAACGAACTCGAGCGTGCCAACGGCGAGACATGGCTGAGCGAGGAGCGGGCCGCGCAGATCCGCGAGGTCGTCACCGACGTCCTCGCCGACGCCGAGACGCGCTCGAACTTCCAGTCCGATGCGGCCCTCGCCGGCTACGCCCCCGGCAAGGGGTTCTTCATCGAGAGCGCCGACGGCAACTACTCGCTCCGCTTCGCCGGGCAGATCCAGTTCCGGTACACGCTGAACCACGCCGGCGACCAGCGCACCGAGTACGGATTCCAACTTCGCCGCACGCGGCTCACCTTCGAGGGCCACGTGATCGACCGCTCCTGGACCTACAAGCTCCAAGGCGCCTTCAGCCGCGGCTCGAACGTGCCGCTCGCGGTGAACACCTCGGACTTCTTCATCGAGGACGCGTGGATCGAGAAGGACCTCGGCGACGGCTTCGCGATCCGGCTCGGGCAGTTCCGCTCTCCGTGGCTTCAGGAGGACCTCGTCTCGAGCCGCCGGCAGCTCGCGGTCGAGCGATCGCTGCTCGCGGGCTACTTCCAGCAGAACTTCAACCGGGGCATCCAGCTCGAATGGGAGACCGAGCGCTTCCGGCTCCGCGCCTGGACCGGCAACGGCATCCGCACGCCCTTCGCGGCGCTCTCGGGAAGCGCGACGAGCTCCAACTGGAACACCGATCCCACCGCGTACTCCTTCGTCGGGCGCGGCGAGGTCAAGTTCGGCAGCGCGAGTTGGCGCGAGTTCGAGGACTTCAACAGCTTCCGCGGGGGCGGCACCGGCGTGATGCTCGGCGTGAGCGGCCTCTATCAGCGCTACGACCGATCGTTCCTCGGAGGTCTCGCCGATGCGACGGTGGTCTCGGGCATCACCGGCGACGTCACCGTCAACTTCGGCGGCGCGAGCCTCTTCGCCTACGCGGTCTGGGAGAGCGGCCAGAACGCCACCACCTTCATCGGCGACGATCCGCTCGGCACGCAGAACCCCTGGGGCTTCCTCGTGCAGGGCGGCTACTTCCTCACCGACGACCTCGAGGCGTTCGCCCGCTACGAGTACGGCGTGCTCGGCGCGAGCGGACGCGGGCCCTCCGGCGGCACGCTGGTGCCCTACACCGACAACGACCTGAACCTGCTGACGGTCGGCTTCAACTGGTTCCTTCGCCGCAACGATCTCAAGTTCACCCTCGACTGGGGCATCAACCTCGACACGCTCGGCCTGCCGGCCTACGCACCGATCGGCTACGGCAGCAATCCCGGCGCGGGCTACCGCACCGACCTTCCCGGGCAGGACCTTCAGTGGTCGCTGCGGGCGCAGGTGCAGCTCTTGTTCTGAGGAAGGCGCGTACTCAGGACGCGGGCCACGTCGCGCGGCTGCTGCTCGCTGCGCTCGGCGGTGCGTGAATTGGACAGTTTGGACTTGATGGACCGGTTGGACATCCGAACCGCGAAGCGCTGCACTGGCAGCGGACGGGTGGTGCGAAGCATGACGCTGCGGTGGCGGGCGGCTGGCGCGAGTCGCGACGAGTTCGCCTCAGACCCGAGACTCTCGGCGACTTGAGTCCGCCGCCAGCGACTTCAACCTTGCGGCGTAGGCCGCGCGCATGGCCGACACGTCGAACCTCGCCTCCGCGTTTCGACGCTGCGCCTCGAGGATCGTCGCACGAAGCGAATCGTCTCGCAGCATTCGCTCCACCACGCTCGCGAGCGCCGGCGCATCGCCCGCGCGAGCCAACGAGTCCGGATGCACCAGGATCTCCGGAAGTGCGGCGACGGCGAATCCGGCGACCGGTGTGCCGCAGGCAATCGCATGGACCGAGCCGGAGCCGAAGGTGTCGGCGGACATCGGCGCGAGCGCGACATCGAGCGACGCATGGAACCGCGGCAGCGCTTCGAACGGGATTCGCCCAAGGAACTCGACGCGTTCGCCGAGCCCCGCCGAGGCGAAGCGATCCGACAAGCCCTGCCGCAGGCCTCCTTCTCCGGCGATCGACACCATGGACCCCGGGCATCGCTCGAGGATCGCGATGACGATCGCCGCGATCGACAGGTCGAACTTGTCGCCGTCGAGCCTCGCGGCGAAGCCGACACGCCACCCGAGGCGACGGGCCTCTCCCGTCCTCGCCGGGCCCGCGCGCTCCGCGAACCACGCCAGCGGCGTTCCGGGATGGATCACCGATCCGGGCAAGCCCGGAACGCCCGACGCCTCAAGGCTCCAGCGGCTGCAGCAGACCAGTTCGTGCGCGGCGCCGCGGCGACCCTCGAGATCCGCCGGATCGAGCCACGGTTCGCCGGGCGTCAGATTCGATTGGAGGATCGGCACCGCCTCGAGACGAGCCGCCCGCGCCACCGCGTCGTACCACGCTGCGACCCGCTCGTCGGTCGGATGGTGGTAGTGGGCCAAGTGCAGGACGTCGGCACGGCGACGGCGAAGCAGATCCTGGACCTCCGGCACCGAAGGATGCTCGAGCACGAAGGCCCCAAGACCCGGGTAGTGCCTCGGGAATGGGACCTTCGAGGCCAGGACCTCATGTCGCAAGGCGGGCTTCGGATCCGTGACGAGGTCCACCACCAGTTGCTGCGATCCTCCGCTCGTCAGCGCGTGGATGGCGTGCACGACCGTCGGTGATTCAGCCGCCACGCGAGGCCTGACGACCGCGACGGTGGGCGCCAACCCTCGCCGCCGGCGCACCGCCTGCTCGATCGCGGTTCCCTCGACGACTCGGTGGACGAGGCGCTTCGCTCGAAGGAGCGTCGGCGTGCTCGTCCACGTCGAGCGATCCGACCGGATCGTTGCAGCCGCGGTCGATCGCAGCTCCGCGAGCGCCTGGCGATCCTCGACCGAGCCGAAGTCGGGCGAGGTCGACCGCCGACGCAGCCGATCGAGCCCGAACGCGGCCGCCTCGGGCAGCCTCGACGCAATCCGTTCGATCTCGCGAAGCGCCCAGGCGCGGTGGATCTGGTCCCAA
>CAZTMB010000118.1:0-6144 GCA_964614695.1 uncultured Isosphaeraceae bacterium
GCAGACAGGACGCCTCTCGGCGCCCTGTCTTCATTCCACCCCCCGGATGTGCTTCATGACCCCTACGGGATTCGAACCCGTGTTCTCACCTTGAAAGGGTGGTGTCCTGGACCAGGCTAGACGAAGGGGCCCGTTCGGACCGCGAAGGATACGTGCTTTCGCGGGACGAGGCGAGTCCTCAAGCGGGTCGACCGCCCCGCCGCCGCTCGATCGCGATCGACACAAGCGAGAGGTCGGCGGGATTCACCCCCGCGAGCCGGCCCGCCTGCCCGAGCGTCGCGGGCCGGAACTTCCGAAGCACCTCGACCGCCTCGCCTCGCAGCCCGACCACGTCGGCCGGATCGAACCACGCGGGGATCGAGACCGATTCCTCGGCGGCCGCGCGGCGGATCGCGTGCTCCTGCCGCGTGATGTAGCCCTCGTAGCGGGCCTCGATCGCGACGCGCTCGAGCAGGCGACAATCGGCTTGGCCGCCTCGGCCGGCCTCTTCGCCGAGCCTCGAGGCGACCCACGCCGCATCGATCTCGGGTTTGCGGAGCCACTCCCAGAGCGAGCGGCCATCGTGCCGTGCCTTCCGAAGGCGATCGCGAAGGCGAGCCATCGATCCGGCGCGATCCTCGTGCGCGGCGAGGCGTGGTCGATCGACAAGCCCCCACGCATGCCCAAGCGGCGTGAGCCGTTCGTCGGCGTTGTCGGCGCGAAGGCGCAGTCGATGTTCCGCGCGGCTCGTGAACATGCGATAGGGCTCGCGCGGCGTGCGGGTCACGAGGTCGTCCATCATCACGCCGAGGTAGCTCGTCTCCCGGCCGAGCCGCACCAGCGACTCGCCTCGCGCGAAGCGGGCGGCGTTGAGTCCAGCGACCACGCCCTGCCCCGCCGCCTCTTCGTAGCCGCTGGTGCCGTTGATCTGCCCAGCGAGGAAGAGCCCTTCGACGCGCTTGGTCATCGCGGTCGCGTCGATCTGATGAGGCCAGACCATGTCGTACTCGACCGCGTAGCCCGCACGCACGATCTCCGCGCGAGCGCAGCCGGCCATCGCGCGGACGAGTTCGATCTGGATCTCCTCCGGCAGCGAGGTGCTGATGCCATTGCAGTAGATCCAGTCGCCGTGCAGCGTCTCGGGCTCGAGGAAGACGTGGTGCTGCTCGCGGTCGGCGAAGCGCACGACCTTGTCCTCGATCGACGGGCAGTAGCGAGGACCGTGCTCCGCTTCGATGGCGCCCGAGTACATCGGCGCCAGATGCAGGTTCGCGCGGATCCGCTCGTGCATCGCCGGCGTCGTCGCGGTCTCCCAGCAGACGACCTGCGGCAAGCGTGGGAATCGGGAACCCGGGAGCACTTCCGGCGAGAGGTCGGAGAAGGGCGTCGGCTCGGCGTCGCCATGCTGTTCGGGCAGTGAGGCGAGGTCGAGCGAGGCGCGAAGCAGTCGCGGCGGCGTCCCGGTCTTGAGGCGACCGAGCTCAAAGCCGAGGCGACGCAGGCTTGCAGCGATCGAGGTGGCGGTCCCCTCGCCCACCCGCCCGCCGGGCGTCTGCGCGGCGCCGGTGTGCATGATCGCCCGCATGAACGTCCCGGTCGTCACGACGACGGCCGCGATCTCGAGCCGCCGCTCTTCCGTCGGCGCCGCCGAGACGCGCGGAAAGATCGGCCCCGCCGGACGATCATCGCGGCGGTTCGCCTCGATCGCTGCCGGGTCCGCATGAACCGGCCCCGCGCCTTCGGAGACAAGCGCCGCCCGCACGCGCCCCGACGCGTCGACCTCGAGATCCTCGAGCGTGCCGGCCCACACCTCGACCGGCGTCTCCTCGGCGAGCAGCCGCTGCGCCTCGGCCGCGTAGGCCTCCTTGTCGCACTGCGCCCTCGGACCCCGCACCGCGGCGCCGCGGCTCGCGTTGAGCACCTTGAACGAGATGCCGCTCGCATCGGCGATGCGGCCCATGAAGCCGCCGAGCGCGTCGATCTCGCGGACCATCTGCCCCTTGGCGAGCCCCCCGATCGCCGGATTGCAGCTCATCGCGCCGATCTTCGACGGATCCATCGTGAGCAGGATCACACGGCCCGCGCCGCCGAGCACGCTCGCGGCAGCCCGCGCCGCCTCGACGCCGGCGTGTCCGCCACCCACGATCAGCACCGTCGGACTGCGCATGGCGGGAGGATAGGAGTTCGACTTCGGATCCCGACCGTGAACGGCTCGCATCTCAAGTCTCGAATCGATGGTCGCACGGCAGGCCGAGGCCCGCGGTCCACGGATTGGCAAGTCATCTCATCCGCGTCCAATGGCGGCCGGCTCGCGTGGTGAACCGCAGGCGAAACGTGGGTGGACCCGAGCGTCTTTTTCGGTGGACCGCGGGCGTCTCGCCCGCTTCGGGTCGATCGAGTCGTTGGTCGCACGGCGGGCCTGAGGCCCGCGGTCCACTTCACCGGCCAGGCTGGCCAACTCTCACGCCGAGCCCGTGGTCCGCATCGACCACGGCGACTCGCCGGTCCGCGACCCCTTCCAAGACATTCCGCCCCGCATCCGATCGGGATTAGACTGCTCGTTTCCCCCTTGGAACAAGCATGTTCAAGAAGATCTCCGCCGCCCGGTCGTCCAATCCCGTCCGAATCTTTCCGGTGCCCGCCGACGGCAAGGCGCCCGCCGCGTGGAAGTCGATTCCGGCCGTTGCCGAGGCGATGCGCACGCCGGGCTTCAAGGCCAAGGTTGGCGAGACGATCGCCGCCGGCGCGAAGGCCGTGCTGGTGGGCATCGGCGATCCGTCGGCGATGACGGTGACGACCGCTCGCAAGGCCGGCGCGAAGCTCGTCGCAGCGCTCGATCGCATGGGCCACGACGACGTCTCGATCGAGCCGCTTCCCGAGGCGACCGCGAGCCTCTCCGCGATGGCGCTCGGCCGAAGCCTCGGCGAGGGCCTTGCGGTCGGCAACTGGCGGCTCGAAGGCTTCGCCGGCGAGGCGAGCGAGCGTTCGCCGGCGAAGGGAAGCCTTCGCGTGACCAGTCCAGATGCGGGGCTCGCCGCCGGCCTTGCGGAAGGGCTCGCGGTCGGCGAGAGCGTCAACTTCGCGCGGACGTTGCAGGCGACTCCGCCCAACATCGCGCACCCGCAGTGGATCGCCGCCGAGGCGAAGCGGCTTGCCAAGAGCCACAAGCTCAAGGCGCGGGTGATCGAGTTCGCCGAGGCGAAGCGGCTCGGCATGGGCGGGCTCGCGACGGTCGGCATGGCGAGCGTGCACAAGCCCTGCCTGATCGAACTTCAGTACGTCCCCGCGAAGGCGGCCAAGGCTCCGCACCTCGTGATCGTCGGCAAGACCCTCACCTACGACACCGGCGGCTACAGCCTCAAGGTGAACAACGGGATGAAGGGGATGAAGTACGACAAGTCCGGCGGATGCGCGGTGCTCGGCGCGATCCGCGCAATCGCCGAAGCGAAGTTGCCGCTTCGCGTGACCGCACTGCTGCCGACCGCCGAGAACATGGTCGCGGGCGACGCCTTCCGACCCGACGACATCATCAGCATGATGAACGGCGTGACCTGCGAGGTGACCAACACCGACGCGGAAGGCCGGCTCGTCCTCGCCGACGCGTTGTGCTGGGCGTGCGAGAAGCTGCGCCCCGACGCGATCGTCGATCTCGCGACCTTGACCGGCGGCGTGGTGACGGCGCTCGGCAACCACTGCGCGGGCTACTTCTGCGAGACGCCTGATCTCGCGCGGCGCCTCGAGGAGGCCGCCAGCGCCTCCGGCGAGCGTCTCTGGCGGCTACCGCTCTGGGACGATCACCGAGGCCTCATGCGAAGCCGCGTGGCGGACATCGTCAACAGCGGAGCGAAGCGAGGCGCCCATCCGATCCAAGGCGCCGCGTTCCTGAGCTTCTTCGTGAAGCCGGGGATTCCGTGGGCCCACATCGACATCGCCGGCGTCTCCGACGACGATGGCCACGAGATCTACGAGAGCGGCCCCACCGGCTTCGGCACGATGCTGATGCTCGAACTCGCCAAGGGCTTCGCCGCCGAGGCTCCGAAGGTCACGACCCGGGCGCGAGGTCGATCCCGCCGGTGAGCTCGCCGGGATCGACGCCCCGCTCGATCATCGAGATCTTGTCGAGCCGGCGCTGATGGCGACCGCCCTCGAAGGGCGTGGCGAGCCACTCCTCGACGATCCGCTTGACGAGCGTCTGCCCGATCAGGTCGGCGGAGAGGCAGAGGACGTTCGCATCGTTGTGAGAGCGGCTCAGGCGGGCGCTCAGTTCGTCCGGTGCCAACGCCGCGCGGATCCCGAGGATCTTGTTCGCGGCGATGCACATGCCGATGCCGGTGCCGCAGAGCAGGATGCCCCGATCGACCCGCCCGCCGCTGACCGCCTGGCAGACCTGCCACGCGCTGTCGGGGTAGTCGGTGCTGCGACCGCCGGATTCGCCGAAGAGCTCGACCTCGTGGCCCTCCGGCCTCAGGTGCCCGAGCAACGCCTGGGCGGCCATGAGTCCGCGATGGTCGCATCCGACGGCGATCTTCATGGGGCCAGCAGTTCCGCGAGGCGGGAAGGCATCAGCTCGACGAGCCGATCTGCGAGATCATCGTATCGGTCCTGCCCCTGCCCGATCGGGTCCGGAACGTCGCCGGAAGGATCGAGCGTCTCGATGCGTGGCCCCGCTCCGCCGCCGAGCAGCTCGCGAACCGCTTCGGCGTGCTGGTCGGTCATCGCGAGGATCAGGTCGGCCTTGCGGGCCATGGCGGCGGTCAGGCCCTTGCTCCGGCCGTCGCTCTCGATGCCGAGGCGTTCGAGGGCACGCCGGGTCTCGCTGGAGATCGCTCGCCCGTCCGCGGCGAAGACCCCGGCGGACGCGAAGAAGGTCTCCCTCGGCACGCCCGGGATCCGGCCCGAGCCGGCGAGATGGCGGGCGATCGCCTCCGCCATCGGGGACCGGCAGGTGTTTCCGGTGCAGACGAAGAGGACCGTCTTCATGGGTGGTCGAGTGTAGCGGTGGCGATTCCGCCCTTGCGACCGGTTGTCCGACCGCGGGCGATCGGTACATTCCGACCTCGGACGCAGCGGTCTCGGAAGCGCCGAAGATCGCGACCCTTCAGCATCGGGGACTCTCGCCGTGGAGTTCGTGAGTTTCGCGGAAGCGTGGTCTGAACTCGAGGACGGCGGCGTGCTGCCGGCCGACGAGACCGTCGCGCTGCCGCCACCGCCGCCAAACACGCTCGCGACGCTCGCCCTGTCGCTCGAGTCGGTCGCGGCGCGGATTCGACTGAGGCCGCCCGCCGATGCGACGCCAAGCCACGATGGCGAGCACACCGTCTCGATCGAGACGTCGAGGATCGGCGAGGCCCTCGATCACCTGCTTCACAAGCTGCACCTCGCGCCGGTGGTGGTGATGCCCCGCACGCGATGGCGGGCCATTCTCGACGCGGTGGGCTACTCGCTCGCCGAACACCGCGGATGGCAGGAGCTCGAGGCCGAGGCGACGCTCGTGCTCAACACCCGCGATGCGCTCGTCTGCGGGCCGGCGGACCTCAAGACCCTCCGTACGATCGTCGAGACCCTGCTTGCCGACGGCGCAGGCCCCGACGACGGGATCGTGGTGATTCCCGCGTCCGCATCGCTGCTCGTCGAGATCCTCCCCGGGCCCGCTCCCGCGGTGCGGATCGAGGTCGCCGCTGCTCCGTTGGCCGCCTCGGTGCGGGAACTGATCGCGCCGGCTTCGTAGAGGTTCACCGACCTGCGGTGGCGACGCGGAAGTCCGGGTCCTCGCGATAGCTCTCGCCGCTGTCGAGGAACATCTCCGGGCAACGGGTGCACTGCAGGATCACCGCCGGCCTCGGATCGATCGGAGGATCGAGGGCTCGGTCGGCCTCCCGCCGCACGGGCGTCCGCACGATCTCGCCGCCGCAGCAGGGACACGCGTCTCGACGCAGCGAGGGTCGGGCGAACGCCCGCTCCGAGAGCGCGAGCAGTTCGGAACCCATCCAGACCACGACGAGCAGCAGGATCGATCCGAGCAGGACGACCACCGAGGCGACCGGCAGCAGGAACACGAACCCGAGTGCGACGAGAAAGAGCAGACCGAAGACCGCCATCGCGACGAAGCCGTAGCTGCCTCGGATCGCACGCAGGATTCGGTAGATCATCGGTCGCGGGCTCGGG
>CAZTMB010000118.1:6244-8213 GCA_964614695.1 uncultured Isosphaeraceae bacterium
ATCACCGGCACCGACGGCGAGGCGGGTCTCGTGCTCGGCGTCGGCTCGGTCGAGGTGCGCGAGCCGGGCACCTGCCTCGTGCCCGCGGACAAGTTCGATCAGGTCGTGCGATCGCTCGACGGCGACGACACCGTGACGCTCGAGACCGAGCGCACCATGCTCCACGTCCGCGGCTCGGCGAGCCACTTCAAGATCTTCGGCTACGAAGTCGGCGACTTTCCGGGGGTCCGTGCGTTCCCCGCCGACGTCCCGGGCTTCGCGATCGACGCCGGCTCGCTCAAGAAGATGATCGGTCGCACGCTCTTCGCGACCGCGGTCGAGAACAGCCGCTACGCGATCAGCGGCGTGCTGCTCGAACGGCAAGGCAAGAAGCTTCGGATGGTCGCGACCGATGGCCGTCGCCTCGCGCTCGCCCGTGGCGAGTGCCGCGGCGAGGACGGCGACTTCAACGCGATCGTGCCCGGCAAGACCCTCAACGTCCTTGGCCGCCTGCTCGTCGATCCAGACGATGCGGTGCACGTCGTTCGGCAGGGCTCGTTGATCTGGTTCCGCGTGGGCGAGGGTCCCGATGCGGCCTGCCTCTCCTCGAGCCTCGTCGAAGGCGTCTTCCCGCCCTTCGAGGACGTGATCCCGAAGGACCATGACAAGCGGGTCACCTTCGACATCGCCGAGCTCGCCGGCGCGGTGCGGCGGGCGGCCCTTCTCACCAACGAAGAGAGCCGCGGCGTCCGCATGGCGTTCTCGGACCGGAAGCTCACCTTGACCAGCCGCGCCCCGGAGATGGGCGAGGCGGAGATCAACGTCGACCTCGAGAAGTACGAGGGCGAGCCGCTCGAGATCGGCTTCAACCCCTCCCAGCTGACCGACGCCCTCAAGGTGATCGACGGCCCGGAGGTGATCATGGAGTTGAAGAGCGCCAACAAGCCGGGCGTCATCCGCAGCGGCAGCGACTTCACCTACGTGGTGATGCCCATGACTCTGGGCTGACCCTCGGCTGATTCCCGTCCGGTTCGAGCACGCGGGTTCCGCTGCAGGCGACCCCTCCGAGTGGACGACCTACCCTCGGCGTCTCGCCCTCGAAGGTTTCGGGGCGCGGCCGTGCCTTGCTCGAACGGAGCCCCGTCGTGACCCAAGAATCCTCGGTCGACCTGCCCATCCAGGCCAAGGTCCAGCCCCGCCAGCTCTTCTGGAACATCCTGTACGCGGCGCTGTGCGGCGGCCTCGGTCTCTGGGGCGCGTGGGACTACTTCGTCACGATCCCGCAGGCGGAGGCGAACTTCGCCCGTTTCGCCGAAGCGCAGAAGACGATGGAGGATCTCGCGGCCGTCGCCGAGACCCGCACGCTCGCGGCGCAGGAGACCGAGGCGTTTCTCGTCGCCGAGGCGGTGACGAAGGAGTTCTCCGAGCCGCCGGTTCCGCCCGCGGCCTACGACCGTGCGGTGCAGTTGTGGCTCTACATCGTGGGCTGCGGCGTGCTCGGCACCCCGTTCTTCGTCTGGAACCTCATCGTGATGCCGCGCGCGGCGGCGAAGTGGCGGCTCAACGAGGACGGCTCGCTCGACACGCCGGAGGGCGCGATCCCTGCCGAGCAGATCTCGAACCTCGACATGAGCCGCTGGATGGCGAAGTCGATCGCGACGGTCGAGACCACCGATGGCCGCGCGATCAAGCTCGACGACTACAAGTTCCGCAACATGGATCGCATGATCGGTGCTCTCGCGCAGCGCTTCGCGCCCGGCGACTGGACGCCCGAGGCGAAGCCGATCCCGAAGCCGGAGGTCGTCGCCGATGCGCCGCCGCGTGACGAGGACGGCGAGGTCGTCGCAAGCGAACGCGACGCGTCGAAGTAGGACGATGCGGGCTGTGGTGTGACCGAAGGTGTTGCAGGCGCCGTCGTTCGCCTACCGAGTTCGCACGCCCCCTCCGTCTCGCTCGCTTCGCTCGCGATCCACCTCCCCTGAATCGCATG
>CAZTMB010000119.1:0-1547 GCA_964614695.1 uncultured Isosphaeraceae bacterium
GAACCGGTCGTCGGTCGCGAGATCGTCGCGACGAGCGTGCCGGTCGCCGCGAGCGCCGGCCTCTCGATCCTCGCGAAGGGCGGCACCGCCGCCGATGCCGCGGTCGCGACCGCCGCGTGCATGACCGTCGTCGAGCCGACGACGAACGGCCTGGGCGGCGACGCGTTTGCGCTCCTGTGGGACGGGACTCGCGTCCACGGCTTCAACGGCTCGGGACGCAGTCCGCAGGCGCTTGATGTCGCCGCATTCGCCGGTTTGCGCCGCATGCCGACGGCGGGCTGGCTTCCGGTGACCGTGCCGGGACAGATCGCGCTCTGGGTCGACCTGTGGCGGCGACATGGGCGGTTGCCATTCGCCGAACTGCTTGAGCCGGCGATTCGACTCGCGAAGGAGGGCTATCTCCTCAGCCCGCAGACTGCGGCGCTCTGGAAGCGGGCTTCGGGAACGCTTGCCACGCGAGCCGATTGGCGCGAGACCTTTCTCTTCGAGGGCAGGCCGCCCGAGGCGGGCGAGCTGGTTCGACTTCCGGGCCATGCCCGCACGCTCGAGGCGATCGCTTCGAGCGAGGGCGAAGCGTTCTATCGCGGCGAGATCGCGCAGGCGATCGAGCGGGCCTCGAAGGCGGAGGGCGGATTCCTGCGGGCGAGCGATCTCGCGGCGCACGAGACGCTCGCGGTCGAGCCGATCTCGATCGAGTACCGCGGCGCGAGGCTGCACGAGATCCCGCCCAACGGGCAGGGGCTCGCGGCGCTCGTGGCGCTTGGCGTGCTTCGCCACTTCGATCTCGCGGGCCTCGATCCGGACTGCCCGGACGTGCTGCATCTCGAGATCGAGGCGGTGAAGCTCGGCTTCGCGGACGCGCATCGCCACGTCGCGGATCCGCGGTTCGTCGATCGATCGCCCGAGGCGCTCCTCGATGCCGATCGATTGCGCGATCTCGCCGCGCGGATCGATCCGGCGAAGGCGCAGGCGTTCGATGCAGGCGTGCCCAAGCCCGGCGGCACGATCCTCCTCTGCACCGCCGATCGGGAGGGCCGCTGCGTCTCGTTCATCCAGAGCAACTACACCGGCTTCGGCTCGGGCGCGACGATCCCCGAGTGGGGGATCGCGATGCAGAACCGCGGCGCGTGCTTCCATCTCGAGCCGGGGCATCCCAATGCGATCGCACCGGACAAGCGGCCCTACCACACGATCATTCCCGCGCTTGCGACGCCGGCGGACGCCTCCGCGTCACCGGCTTCCGGTCTCATGGCCTTCGGCGTCATGGGCGGCTTCATGCAGCCGCAGGGCCACGTGCAGGTGTTCACCCGCGTGCGCGACCACGGTTGGAATCCGCAGGCGGCGCTCGATGCGCCTCGCTTCCAGTGGACGCGCGACCTCGAGGTCTCGATCGAGCCGGGCTTCTCCGAGGAGACGTGTGCGGATCTCGAGCGACGCGGCCATCGCGTGACGCGCGCCTCGGAGCGATCGATCTCGTTCGGGCGCGGCCAAGCGATCCACGCGCTCGAGCACGGCTGGTGCGCCGGCAGCGATCCGCGTGCGGACGG
>CAZTMB010000119.1:1647-8146 GCA_964614695.1 uncultured Isosphaeraceae bacterium
ACGCGCTCGAGCACGGCTGGTGCGCCGGCAGCGATCCGCGTGCGGACGGTCAGGCGGTCGCGTGCTGAAGGGTTGGTCCCTGCGAGAATGAAGCCAGGCTTGCAGCATGATCGCGGGCGTGGCACGGCCGCAAGTGTTGGTTGCGCTCTTGCGTCACCAGACTCGACGAGAACAGCCGCAGAATCGATACAGCATCCTGCTCTCAGGCGGAGTTGGTGGCCGGGGATCGAGTTGGCATGATGATTCGCGCCGGAACCCCGACAGCAGTCGCTTCGGCTGGGACGTCGGTGATGACGACGGCATTGGCGCCGATCCGCGCATGATCGCCAATGTGGACGCCACCGAGGATCTTGGCGCCGGTGCCGATGTCGACGTGCCCTCCAATCGAGGGAACGCCGGGAATCGGACCGCCGGTTCCGAGAGTTACTCCGGACAGGATGAGGCAGTTGGGTCCGAGAACCGCTTGGGGATGAATCACGACGCCCTCCGGATGCAGCAACACAAACCCTCCGCCGAGTTTGGTGCCGAGCGGAACCGAAGCACTGCAGACAACCGACCAGAACCGGTGGCGGAGAACACATAGTTTCGTGCGGATCCGCCACCCGAAGGGACGTCGCTCGATCAGTCCTTGATAGTCCCGGATCGACTTGATCAACCTGCGAGGGGGGTCCCACCACCGTCGCGGGAGTTCTCGCGTCCAGATCGGCTCTGTGGCGGAAACGCGGGGCTTGGTGCCTTCGAGATCCATGCGTTCGATCCAGACAAGAGCACGGGAGCGTGCGAAGTCTCCCTCCCGGTCGATCTTGATCGACACATTCGGTGGTTTGCGTGACTGTCACGGCCTCGACGGCGTGGTCATCGCGGACCAGTCTTGCAAAGGAACTTGCGTTTGCTCGAGGACTTCCGCCGAACGGTAGAAGAGAGGGGATTGCCTCTCGACCGATGACCTATCAGTGCGCCTCGCCGACCGCCGAATCGTCTCGACCGCGCTCGTCGTCGGGACGCTGATCCTCGTCTCCGCCCTCGTCCGACCGGCGATCCAGCAGGCGGGCTTCGCGGCGCCTCAGGACGGCCTCGATCGCCTTCGAAGAAAGATGGGCGGCTTCACGCCCGACGGCAGCGGCGTCACCGTGCTTCAGGTCGAGGCGTCGGGCAAGGAGGGCTGGTCGCTTGATCCCGCCTCGCCGAAGTTCCGCGGCATCGCGATCGAGCCGGTCGCGCCCGGGGCGAGCCCCGGCGGCCACGCGAACATGGTCGCCACGGCGATGCTCTCGCTGTCGCCGCGGCTTGCGAAGATCTGCACCGCAAGCAGCGACTGGTTCATGAACGAACTGCTGCAGGTGGGGCGACCCGCCTCGCCGCGGCCTCTTCCATCGGGCGCGAGGATCGCCTTCTGCGCGTGGGTCGCGAGCGTCGCGGGCGATGCGGGCAACGACGTCCTTCGCCGCGCGGACTGGCTGATCGTGAACTCGCCGTTTCTCCTCGTTGCCGGGCAGTCCGGAAACGCCTCGCTGATGGCGGCGGGCTACAACTCGATCGCGGTGGGCGGCGCGAACGAGCGGGCGAACGCCGGCACGCCGCAGGGCGTCGACGGTCCGGGCCGCTGCAAGCCCGAGATCGTGACCGGCGAAGGCGCGGCGAGTCCCGCGACCGGCCGCGTCGCGGGCGCGGCGGCGATGCTTCTCGATGCGGCGGAGCGTTTGCCGCGACTTCGGGAGCAGCCCGACGCGCAGCGCCCCGAGTTGTTGAAGGCCGTGCTTCTTGCCGGCGCGACCCGCAAGGAGAACTGGACCAACCTCGCCACGGACGAGGCTGCTCCGCCAGTGCGGGCCGCTGCGCATCCGCTCGACCGCGCGGTCGGCGCAGGCACGCTCGATGTGGCGCGGGCGGTGGGCATCCTTGCGGCAGGGCGACCCGACTCCGGAGCGCCGCTGGGGCTCTCGGGATGGGAAGTCCTCGAATGGCCGGCGACCGATCCGGGGAAGCCGATCGAGGTCTCGCGGACGATCCGGCTCGAGCGCGATGCGGGCGAACTCGCGATCGTCTGCTGCTGGAACCGGATCGTGCTCGACGGGGCCCAGTGGCGGCTTGCCGACATCGATCTCTCGATCGAACGGATCGGCGACGCGGCGCCGGCGGTCGAGTGGGCCTCCTCGGGCAACGATGCGAGCGAAAGCCGGATCGACAACGTCGAGATGATCCTCCTGCGGGACATCCGTGCCGGCGAGTACCGCATCACGGTTCGCCTCCGGGATGGCGATCCGGTCCCGGCCGCGATCGCGTGGCTTGTTTCCGGACCTTCGCGGACCGCCGCGCCGCCCCCTCCGCCGCGTGGCTGAGGGCGTCGATCGCAGGAGGTCCGCTGCTACACTCCCCGCCCTGCCGCGGGGTCGGACGCGGTTCGGAAACACCCCTTAGTTGGACGGAACGCGCCATCGGATGGCGGACTGATCCTCGCCCGGAGAGGAGTCGCGATCATGCCCATCAAGACCGCCTTCAAGACCGAGATCGAGCATGTCTCGATCCTCGATGAGCACGGACAGTTCGACAAGAAACTCGGCGAGGGGCTCATCCCCGACGAGGATCTGCTGGCGCTCTACCAGCACATGGCGATCTGCCGGCACCTCGACGAGGTCGCCTTCAAGCTGCAACGGTCGGGCCGCATGGGCACCTATCCGCAGAACATGGGGCAGGAGGCGACGAGCCTCGGCGCCGCGTATGCGCTCGAGAAGACCGACTGGATGGTGCCCTGCTACCGGGAGAACGCGGGGCTCTTCTGGCGCGGGCTTCCGATGGAGTACGTGCTGCTGCACTGGATGGGCGACGAGCGGGGCAACGCGATCCCGCGGGAGCTCTTCTGCACGCCGCTCGCGATTCCGATCGGCACGCAGATGCTGCATGCGGCGGGCCTCGCGTGGGCGGCGAAGTACCGCGGCGAGAAGCAGATCGCCTGCACGTTCTTCGGCGACGGGGCGACGAGCGAAGGCGACTTCCACGAGGCGATGAACTTCTCGGCGAACCTCGACCTGCCGGTCGTCTTCCTCTGCCAGAACAACTTCTGGGCGATCTCGGTGCCGGGGCGCATCCAGTGCTCGGCGCCGACGCTCGCCCAGCGCGGCCTCGCCTACGGCATGCACTGCGTGCAGTGCGACGGCAACGACCTCTTCGCGGTCGTCAAGGTCGTCAGGGAAGCCGCGAAGCGGGCCCGCGAGGAGCATCGCCCGACCTTCATCGAGGCGGTGACCTACCGCCTCGGCGACCACACCACCGCCGACGACGCGCGGCGCTACCGCGATCAGGCCGAGGTCGATGTGTGGAAGGCCCGCGACCCGCTCATCCGTCTCCGCGGGCTGCTCAAGGAGAAGAAGCTCTGGAACGACTCGAAGGAGGCCGAGCTCCAGGAGCGGGCGGAGCGCGAGGTCGCGGCCGCGGTCCAGCGAGCCGAAGGCATCGAAGCCCCGCCGTCGAGCGACGTCTTCGACCACACCTTCGCGACGCTCGATCCGCAGCTTCTCAAGCAGCGCGAAACGCGCCGCACCAGTTCCCTCGGCCAGGAGTCGGGCCGCGCCGCCGTCCGCACCGGAGAAGGGCACTAAGCCCCGCAACGTCATGGCGAACCTCACGCTCGTACAAGCGATCAACCTCGCCCTCGTCCAGGAGATGGAGCGGGACGACCGCGTCATCCTGCTCGGCGAGGACGTCGGACCCAACGGCGGCGTCTTCCGCGTGACCGAAGGGCTGCACAAGCGGTTCGGCGCTCATCGCGTCGTCGACTCGCCGCTTGCCGAGAGCGGCATCATCGGCAGCGCGATCGGACTCGCGATGGCGGGGCTGCGTCCGATTCCGGAGATCCAGTTCGAAGGCTTCCTCGGCCCCGCGTACGACCAGCTCTGCTCGCACGCGGCCCGCATGCGGACCCGCACCCGCGGCGCGTTCACCGTGCCGATGACGGTGCGGGTGCCGGTCGGCGGCGGCATCCACGCGCCCGAGCTCCACAGCGACAGCCCCGAAGCGATCTACGCCCATCAGCCGGGCATGAAGGTGGTGATGCCGGCTTCGCCCTACGACGCGAAGGGCCTGCTGCTCTCGGCGATCCGCGATCCGGATCCGGTCATCTTCTTCGAGCCCAAGCGGATCTACCGAGCCTTTCGCGAGGAGGTCCCCGAGGACGAGTACACCATCCCGCTCGGGCAGGCGCGGGTCGTCTGCGAGGGCGAGGAGCTCACGATGGTGAGCTGGGGCGCGTCGGTCATCCAGTGCATGCAGGCGATCGAGAAGAGCGGCCGCAGCATCGAGCTGATCGACCTTCGCACGATCTATCCCTTCGACATGGACACCGTCGCGGCGAGCGTCAAGAAGACCGGCCGCGCGGTCGTCGTGCACGAAGCGCCCAAGACTTGCGGCTTCGGCGCGGAGATCGCGTCGCGGATCATGGAGGAGTGCTTCCTCTCGCTCGAGGCTCCGGTGCAGCGCGTCGCGGGCTTCGACACGATCATGCCCTACTACAAGCTCGAGCTCGAGTACCTGCCCGAGGCCGAGCGGATCGGCCTCGCCGTCGAGGAGACGCTCGCCTACTGAGCCCTGTCCGAAGTCCCGCGTCCGGAACGACCCGATGTCCGTCAAGCAGCCTGCCGACAAGAGCCACTTCATCCTGCCCGATCTCGGCGAGGGCGTGCACGAGGCCGAACTGATCAGGTGGCGCGTGAAGCCCGGCGACGCCGTGCAGGAGCACCAGATCCTCGCGGAGATGGAGACCGACAAGGCCTTGGTCGAAGTGCCGAGCCCCTGGGCCGGCACGATCCGCGAACTGCACGGCAAGGAAGGCGACATCCTCAACGTCGGCAAGCCGCTCGTCAGCTACGTCGTCGGATCCGCCGCGCCTGCGGCCGCCGCGCCGAAGGCGGCGGCCGCGAAGGCGGAGGCCGCTGCGAGCGGCGAGGGCGAGGATGCCGGGACCGTCGTCGGCACGATGTCCGGCACGCTCGCGGTGGCCGAGCGCTTCGTGCGCCGGGCCGGCGCCGCGGTCGAGAGCGCGTCGCGCAAGGCGCTCGCGACGCCGGCGGTGCGCCGGATCGCGAAGGAACTCGGCATCGACATCAACCGCGTGGCGGCGACCGGGCGCGGCGGCCGGGTCACCGCGAGCGATGTGCACGCGGCGGCGTCGGGCACCGCGGCGCCATCGAGCAGCGCGTCGGGGTTTGCGCCGAAGTCGATGGCGATCCCCGCGGAGCGCCCGCCGGTCGATGGCGACGGCGTCTCGGAGCGGATTCCGTTCCGCGGCGTCCGCCGCAAGATCGCGCAGGCACTCGATCTCTCGGTGAAGACCGCGGTCCACTTCACCGTCGTCGAGGAGGCCGACGTCACGGCGCTTCTTGCCAAGCGGAACGAGTACGCGAAGGTCCTCGGCCGCAAGCTGAGCCTGCTGCCGTTCGCGATGTTTGCGGTGTGCCGGGCGCTGCGCAAGCATCCCGAGCTCAACGCCGTCGTCGACGATGCCGCGGAGACGATCCTGCGCAAGGGCGTCGTCAACCTCGGCTGCGCGGTCGACACCGACCACGGCCTGATGGTCCCGGTCGTCCGAGATGCGGACCGCCTCGCTCCGGTCGAGCTTGCCGATCGCGTGAAGGCGCTCGCCGATGGATGCCGTTCTCGGACCATCGCGCGGGAAGACCTGACCGGCGGCACCTTCACCGTCTCGAACGTCGGCAGCCACGGCGGCATGTTCGCGACGCCGATCATCAACTATCCCGAGGTCGCGATCCTCGGCCTCGGACGCGCTCGCGAGAAGGTGCTCGTCAAGGATGGGCGCTTCTACGCCGGAACGGTGCTGCCGATGAGCCTTTCCTGCGACCATCGGGTGGTCGATGGGGCGGCGGGCGCGGCGTTCCTCGCGACCGTGCAGTCGCTCCTCGAGGCTCCGGAGACGCTGCTCGGCGGCTGAACCGAGGCGAGATTCGCTCGCGGGAAACGCTCCGCGGACCCAAGTTGCCGCTCCACGCGGTCGATGAATCCGGACGGTTGGCCACCATCGGGTGGCGATCCCGCCTCGGACCATCCGCTTCGGAGCATTCCATGAGCCCTGCCGGAACCATCGCCGTGTCGAACGCCGCCATGCTTCGCGACAAGATCGAGAACCGCACCGCGGTCATCGGAATCGTGGGTCTCGGCTACGTGGGCCTGCCGCTCGCGAAGGCGATCCTCGATGCGGGCTATCCGGTGCTTGGGTTCGACATCGATCAGCGCAAGATCGACTCCCTCAAGGCCGGCCGCTCCTACATCGAGCATCTCGGCCCGGACTTCTTCAAGGGACTCGCTGCGAACAGGAAGTTCGACGCGACCTCCAACGCCGCCGATCTCGCCAAGGCCGACGCCGTCCTGCTCTGTGTGCCGACGCCGCTCGGGCAGCATCGCGAGCCGGATCTCACCTACGTGCTCGAGAGCACGAAGATGGTCGCGAAGGTCCTTCGCAAGGGCCAGCTCGTGGTCCTCGAGAGCACGA
>CAZTMB010000120.1:0-6442 GCA_964614695.1 uncultured Isosphaeraceae bacterium
CGTGGTTCGATCGCTCGCCCTACTTCTTCGCGCCGTCCGGCGTGCTGCCCGACACGATCGGCTGTCCGTCGCGCTTCCACGCCCGAAGCCCGCCGCGCAGCGTGAAGACGCGCTTGTAGCCCATCTCCATCAGCCGCTTGCTCGCCGAGGCCGCGATCGGATCGGCGTAGTCGGTGCCATAGACGATGAACGCGCTGTAGCCCGCAAGGCGATCGGCGGCCTCGTCGCTGATCGTCGCGAAGGGCATGTTGATCGCCCCCTCGATGTGCTCCTTGTCGTACTCCGGAGGCAGGCGGGGATCGAGCCAGATCACCTTCGTGCCGGCCGATCCGAACAGGCCGCGGGGCTTGGCGCCTTCGGTCAGGGCTTCGGCCGGCTCCACCCAGACGATGTCCCGATCGCTCGTCTTGGCCTCGCATCCGGCGAGGCCGCCGAGCAGGCCTGCCGCGAGCAGGATCGAGGCGAGCAGGGTTCGAGAGGCGGCGATCGGTCGAAGGTTCATGACGATTCCTGCGAGTGGCGGTTTCTGCGTCGGCGCCCGCAGGCCGACGCATTCGGCGTGCAGCGAGCCCGTTGGCGGGCTCGCATCGCATCGGCGAGCATACGAATTCGCCCCCGAATCTTCTCTTCGTCGGGATTGAACGAGGCTCCGCAGAATCGGAACCTGATCGAGATCTCATCTTGAAAGCGCCGGCTGCACGCATGAATCCCATTCAACCCGCCCCTCTCGCCGCGACCTCCGCGCTGCTTGCGATGGCGCTCTCGTGGTCTTTCGTGTCGACGGCGTTTCCGCAGGGGATTCCGGGACTGCCCGGCGCGCCGGGCTCGTCGCGCCCCGGTCCTGCCGAGGGCAGTCGACTCGTGAAGCTCTCGGTGGTGCCGGACCCGATCGTCGTCGAGGCGGGCGGCACGGCGCTCGTGGCGGCGGTGCTCTCGATCGAGCCTGGCTGGCACGTCTACTGGAAGAACCCCGGCGACAGCGGCGTCGCGCCGACGCTGCGTTGGACGCTGCCGGAGGGTCTCGTGGCCCGCGCGATCCAGTGGCCGCGTCCGCGGGTCTTCGCGACCGAGCACGAGACGACCTATGGCTATGAGCGCGAGGTCGGGCTGGTCGTCGCCATCGAGGCGGATCGAGAGGCGACGCCGGGCCTCGCCGCGGGAAGCGTTCGCAGCGACTGGATGGTCTGCAAGGAACTCTGTCTCATCGGTGGCGGCACCGCGAACTTCAACGTCAAGGTGCTCGCCGCCGGCGATCCGGCCGCGGACGCCATCTCGATCCGCGCGGGCGACACGGTCCTTCCTCGCGATCCCGTGGTGCGAAGGTGGTTCGGCCGCCTGCCGCTCGCAACGCCGCCGGGCTCGGGTCTCGAAGCGGTGGTCGAGGGCGACGTGGCGAGCGGGAACCTCACGCTCCGCCTGGCCGGACCGATCGGGAACTTCGACCGGGTCGTCTTCATTCCGGACAGCACCCCCGGCACGACCTGCGGGGAGGGGCATCCCGTCGCCGGAACCGTCGACGGTGACCGATTCCGCCTCGAAGTCCCGCTCGCGGTGCGTCCGGCGGATGCGTCCGGCGAACCAATGCGGGCCGCTGGGTTGCTGATGCTCGGCGACAAGCCCGACGATCCCGCCTTCACGATCGAGGTGCCGATCCCCATGACTTCGGCGCCGCCTTCCGGATCATGACCATCGCGTCGACCGGCGCCGTCGCGGGACGGAAGAGACCGAACTCGACGCATCCAATGCTCAGGCGCGTTTCACACGTCTCGCCAGTCTCTAGGCAACAGGAGCCCATCATGCAGATTCGCAACGCCTTCTCTCGTCGATTCGCCATCGCCAGCGGCCTGCTCGCCGCGTCCTCGCTCTGCGGCCTCGCCTTCGCGCAGGCCGGCAACGCGGCGCCCGCCGCCAAGCCGCAGGCGAAGTCCGCCCCCATGGCGGAGGTCGGCAAGCCCGCCCCGAACTTCACCCTCAAGACCACCGACGGCAAGGAGTGGAGCCTCTCCGACGCCAAGGGCAAGGTCGTGGTGCTCGAGTGGGTGAACCCCGAGTGCCCCGTCTGCGTGCGGGTGTGCGAACAGGGCGTCGTCGCCGAGACCGTCAAGGGCGTCAAGGAACTCTTCCCCGACGCGGTCTACGTCGCGATCAACTCGAGCGCGGCACGTCCGTCGAGCCTCTCGAACACCGCGTCCTACCTCGCGTCGTACAACCTCGCGATCCCGGCACTGCTCGACAGCGAGGGCAGCGTGGGCAAGATGTACGGCGCGAAGACCACGCCGCACTGCTACGTGATCGACGCCAACGGCGTGCTCGTCTACCAGGGCGCCATCGACGACGGTCCGAACGGCGGCGCCAAGATGAACTACGTCGTCAATGCCGCCAAGGCGATCAAGGCCGGCGAGGCGGTGTCGCCGAGCACGACCAAGCCCTACGGGTGCGGCGTCAAGTACAAGAAGAACGGCTGATCGCGGGGCTTTGCGGCCCCGACCCAGCAAGCTCACCCTCCGACGGCCCGGACCTCGCGTCCGGGCCGTCGCGTTGACGCCGCTTATGGGTCCGAGGGCCGCTCGCGGCGATCGAAACGCTCTGTGGCGAAGGAAGCGGTCCGTGGCGGCGGGGCCTCGACCCCTGTCGATCACGGTCGCGGCGCGTGCGATTGTGGCGGGAAAAGTCTCCAGTCACGGGTTGTCCGAAGATTCCTGCGGCACGCGCTCTCGTTCCGAGTAGGCTCTCGGAAGTCTTCGCCGTGCCGACGACTCGCGACCTCAAGTGACCGAACGCGGAGCCTTCAAGTGCTGCGAGTCGTCTGTCGACGCCTTCACCCCACCGCGCATGTCGCGACGCTCCTGCTCGCGGCGGTCGCGCAGGCGAAGCAGGGTGCCTACGAAGCCGAGATCCTCGTCGCGGCCTCGCAGCGATGGATCGAGCAGCCGACCGAGGTCTTCGAGCGTCTCCGCGTCATCGGTCCGGAAGACCTCCAGACCATCACCGTGCCGGATGGCCAGGGCGGGACACGCGAGGTCGAGGTGATCGCGCTGGTCACGCTCACCGACTACGTCGTCCCCTACGAGAACGCTCAGCCGCTCGATGCGTTCACGGTCGACGCGGAAGGCTACTACCGCAGCAACATCTGGACTGTGGTCTCCGGCGACGTGGCGAACTACTTCTTCGATCGAGGTCTGCCCATCGATGCGCCGGCCGAGATCCGGTCTTCGATGCTCCAGGCGCTGGGCATGCTGCCGGGCGAGGATGTCCAGGTCCTGACCTTCTACGTCGAGCCGCGATTCGTCACGCGGCCATCGTTCGCTCCGGCGATCGACGAGGCGATGGTGCCGATCTGGAACGGCGCCACCTATCAACTGACCAGCACGCCGGGATCGCCTTCGTCCGAGTTCGTGGGATTCGCACCGACGGTGCTCCGCGGCGGAGTGTGGCAACGGCCGTTCGACGTGTTCGCCGGGCCGAGGCAGTTCCTGCCGTGGTTGGAGGCCTGGAGCGCCATGAGCTACGACCTCGATGCCAATCGGGCGTTTCCCTACACCGGGCTGGGCTGGACTTGGAACTGGAGCACCGATCCGGCGCTGAACGGGTTCGCCCTCAGCGAGTTCATCGTCAGCGGCGATGCCGAGTTCTACTTTGCGAGCCTGCGTTCGCCTCACGATCAGCTCGAGCAGGCCGCAGCGGATCGCGGAGATCTCGACTTCAACGGGATGATCAACGCCGTCGATCTCGCGCTGCTGCTGGGCTGGTGGGGCGATCCGGACCCGCCGAAGGGCGATCTCGACCACGATGGCACGGTCGGGTTCGAGGATCTGTCGCTGCTGATGGGGCGGTGGGGGCCGCTGCTCGGCCGCTGAGGTCTTCGCAGCGCGATCAGGCGATCCAGTCTCGTATCACGCGTCCATGCACGTCGGTGAGCCGCATGTCGCGGCCGCCGAAGCGATGCACGAGACGCTTGTGGTCGACGCCGAGCAGGTGAAGCATCGTGGCGTGCAGGTCGTGGATGTCGACGACCCCCTCGACGGCCTTGTAGCCGTACTCGTCGGTGGCGCCGAAGACCGTGCCGCCCCTGACGCCGCCCCCGGCCATCCAGATCGAGAAGCCGAACGGGTTGTGGTCGCGTCCATCGCTGCCCTGAGCGAACGGCGTGCGCCCGAACTCGCCCGCCCAGACGACGAGCGTGTCGTCGAGCAGTCCGCGACGCTTGAGATCGACGAGCAGCCCCGCGATCGGCTGGTCGACCGCGCGGGCGTTCTCCTCGTGGCCCTTGACGATCGCGTTGTGTTGATCCCAGCGGTCGTTGCCGGTGCCGGGGCAGGTCAGTTCGACGAAGCGCACGCCGCGTTCGACGAGCCGCCGCGCGAGCAGGCACTGCCGCGCATAGGTCGCGGTGGGCGCGTACGAGGAGTCGACGCCGTAGAGCGCGAGCGTCTCCGCGGACTCGCCCGAGAGATCCATGAGCTCGGGCACCGCCGCCTGCATGCCGTAGGCGAGCTCCCAGTTGCGGATCGCGCTTTCGATCGCGTCGGCGCCGCCCGTCTCGCGGACGAACGTGGCGTCGAGCGTCTCGATCAGATGCCGCTTGCGGGCCTGGGCGCCTGGATCGGCTTCGCGCGGAGCGACGTCCGCGAGCCCGCTCCCTCGCGGCAGCACGATCGAGCCCTGATGCGTCGCAGGCAGGAAGCCGTTCCCGAAGCACTCGACGCCGCCGGGGGGAATCAGCCCGCCGTGCAGCACGACGAACGCGGGGAGGTCGCGGCTCGCGCTGCCGAGGCCGTAGGAGGTCCACGCGCCCATGCTCGGCCGGCCCGCCAGCCCGGCGCCGGTGTGCAG
The DNA here is from genome assembly GCA_964614695.1 of uncultured Isosphaeraceae bacterium. GTDB lineage: Bacteria > Planctomycetota > Phycisphaerae > Phycisphaerales > SM1A02 > VGXO01. The sequence continues at coordinate 4,834 of CAZTMB010000120.1, forward strand.
GAAGTAGTTCGCGTTGGTGTGTTCGCTGAACTGGCTCGTCATCGATCGCACGACGAGCAGTTCGTCCGCGAGCTCGCGCACGTGCGGAAAGAGGTCGCTTACCGGCGTGCCGCAGGTGCCGCCGGGCTTGAAGCCCCACGGCCCCGCGAAGGTGCTGCCGTTGTTGTTGAACTGCGTGCGCTCCATCGCCATCCCGAACGGCGTGCCGTGCTCGGCGACGAGCCGCGGCTTGGGATCGAACGTGTCCATCTGCGACGGGCCGCCGTCCATGTAGAGGAAGATCACCCGCGTCGCCTTCGCGTCGTGATGCAGCCCGCCCGCGCCGGGAGCGCTCGCGGCGCCGAAGCCCATGGCGCGATCGCCGAGCAACGCCGTCGCCGCCATCGCGCCGAAGCCCGAGAGGCAGGATGCAAGCATCTCGCGGCGGGTGACGCCGAGGTCGCGGTAGCGTCCGCAGTGGGAAGTTCGGGCTGGTCGGGGCATGCTCATCGCTGTGGTGCCTGCTTGACGGAGGCGAGGTTCACTGGAGGAAGAGGAACTCCTTGGTGTTGAAGATCGCGTGCCCGAGGGCCGCCCACGCCGCCGCCTCGGCCGCATCCTCGTCGCCGAGGGCCGAGCGCTCTGCGCCAAGGAACGCCAGGCACGCCGCGGCCTCGTCCGCGCGCGGCCGGCGCCCGAGGCCTTCGACGAACATCCGATCGAGCCGCGCGGCGTCGTCGCCGGGCATCGCGGCGATTCGGTCGCCCCACGACGCGGCCATCTCGTGCACGAGCGGCGCGTTCAGCATCGCGAGCGCCTGGCCCGGCACGTTCGATCGGTTGCGGCGGCCGATCGTGGTCGTCGGGATCGGCAGATCGAACGCCTGCAGGAAGGGATCCGGGAAGTTGCGGCGCACCTCGAGATAGACGCTGCGTCGCCCTGCACCATCGACCGGCCCGCTCGTGCCCGGCCGCCCGCGGCCCTCCATGAACTCGGTGAGATGGGTCGCCACGCCAGGACCGCCCATCGTCGGATCGAAGCGGCCCGAGAGGACGATCAGCGAGTCCCGCAACGACTCCGCATCGAGCCTCCTCAGGTTCGCGCGGTGCGGGATCGCGTTGAGCGGGTCTTGTTCCTCGCCCCGCGGATCGCCGTCGATCGACATCGCGTAGGTGCTCGACAGGACGATCGCCCGGATCAGCCCCTTCACGCTCCAGTCGCGGCGGAAGCGATCGGCGAGGTGATCAAGCAGCGCCGGATCCGAAGGCGGAGATCCAAGCGCGCCGAAGTCGTCGACGGTGTCGACGAGACCTCGCCCGAAGAGGTGGTGCCAGATCCGGTTCGCCATCACCCGCGCGGTGAGCGGATGGTCGGGGTCGACGAAGCGCTGCGCGAGCGCCAGACGGTCCGCGGGCGAAGCCGCGGCGAGGTCGAGGCTGTCGAGGTGCCCGGGATCGGCCACCGCGCCGCGACGACTCGGATCGCCTCGCAGGCGGATGTGCTCGGTCCACGGCGTGCCGTCGTCGACCGCGAGCACGCGCACCGGCGATGGCGCTGGCATCGATCGTGCCGCGAGCAACGCTTCTCGATCCTCCGGCGAGGCTTCGATCGCGATGAAGCGCTTGCTGGG
>CAZTMB010000120.1:6542-8068 GCA_964614695.1 uncultured Isosphaeraceae bacterium
CGGTATCGATCGAGATCCCACGAGGCGATCGCGAACGACGCGGGCGAGGCGATCTCGCGCCGGAAGCCCTCGAAGAGAAGCGCATTCCGCTCGTCGAGGAAGTAGCCGTCGACGATCACCCGCGCCACGCCCTTGCCGCGGACACGTTGATGCAGATGTCGATGCGTGATCTCGAACGACGGCGAACGCAGCGTGCCGGCGAAGGGCTCGCCCGCGGCGAGGCTCGAGGCGACGCCGCTTGACGCCCGATGCACCGCCTCCGAAGCGGCCTCGAGGCGCGGGAGTTCGTCGAGGTCCTGCGCGAAGGCATGCCCGGTCGACGAGAACCCTTCGGGCATCGGCACCGCGAAGTCTGCGAGAAGCACGAGATTGCTCGCATCGGGATCGCCATCCGCGACCGGTGTCGCCGAGGCCGCCGCGCGCGACAGGATCGACGCCTCGATCGCCTGCCGCATCTCAAGCGCGTCGGCCCGGGCCTGCGCAATCACGCCGCGCGGATCGAGTTCGACGATCGCCCGCCGCGCTCGCTTGAGGTGCGCGGAGAGCCCGTAGTAGTCGTCCTGCGTGATCGCGTCGAACTTGTGGTCGTGGCATCGGGCGCAGGACACCGTCACGCCAAGGAAGGCCTTGCTCAGCACGTCGATCTGGTTGTCGATCCGGTCCGCCTCGTCGCGAGCGACGTCGACCGGGGCATGGGTGCCCTGCGAGAGCCACCAGAAGCCCGTGAGCGTGCGGCTCTCGTCGAGCCCGCTCGCACGATCGATCCGCGGATCCTCGAGAAGGTCTCCCGCCACGTGTTCGAGCACGAGACGGTCGTAGGGGACGTCCGCGTTGAAGGCGCGGATCACCGCGTCGCGGTAGCGCCACGCGTGCGGGATCGGATAGTCGAACTCGTGCCCGTGCGTCTCGGCGTAGCGCACCAGATCGAGCCAGTGGCGTCCCCATCGCTCGCCGAACGCCGGGGAGGCGAGCAGGCGATCGACCTCTCGCTCGAGCGCCGCGGTCGAGGGATCTGCCGCGAAGCGCTCGAGATCCTCCGGCGTCGGTGGAAGGCCGACGAGGTCGTACGAGAGCCGCCGGAGCAGCGTGCGAGGCTCGACGCGAGGGGCCGGCGCCAAGCCGTTCGACTCGAGCCGCGCGAGCACGAAGCGATCGAGCGGGTCGCGCGGCCACGCGTCGTCGGCCACGGCGGGCGGCGAAGGCGGGTCGATCGGCCGCCAACTCCAGGCCTCGTTGTAGACCGCACCCTCCTCGATCCATCGCGCGAGAAGCTCGATCTCGCGCGGCGAGAGCGGCTCGCCTTCGGGCGGCATGCGCGACTCGGGATCCTCGTCGAGGATCCGTCGCAGGATCTCGCTGTGATCGGGTTCACCCGAGGCGATCGGGGTCACGCCATCGCTTCGCGTGCGCTTGGCGTCGTGCGGATCGTCGAGACGAAGCCGCGCCTCGCGGCTCGAGGCGTCGGGGCCGTGGCAGGTGAAGCAGCGTGCCGCAAGGATCGGTCGGATCTCGCGGCCGTAGTCGAT
>CAZTMB010000121.1:0-7889 GCA_964614695.1 uncultured Isosphaeraceae bacterium
GTTTCGTCGGACTTGCCCGGAATCGATGCAGATTGCTCGGCGATCGGTGGCGAACACCATCGTCGCGAGGCCGCCTCGCTCGGAGGCACGCCCGACCCACGCCCTTCGGGCAACCGTTCCGCGTCCCGCGGCGAGACCGTTCCCCACCGGGCCGGCGCCGACGTTCGAACCTCGGACCCGAAGGTCGTGAGGATCCACGACCAGACCGCGAGGCTCGCCACCGAGGGCCTACCGAACGAGCTGCGTGCCGATCGCCGGAAGGTCCGACCGTGTCGTCCAACGGCGTTTCACGTCTGGTCGGTCGACCCGCTTGCGAAGGACCACGGTGTTGTCGAGGTCGAGGTCCGCCGTCCAGATCCACTTCGCGCCCAGGAAGTCGTGCTGGAAGTACGGTTCCTTGGGTCGAATGCGATCCTCGGCGTATTCGATCGCATTCGGCCACGCGCTGTCGTCGAACTCGATGGAGAACCAGCCATCGGGCAGCGGCTCGCGGCGCACCTTCGGATCGGCGGCATCGCCCCCGATCGGGCCATGAAACACGCACTTCGCCTTCCACGACGCGTCGGTCACCGTGCCGTCGGCGAACTTCAGGATGAATCCGCCGTCGCCGATCGAGCGGCCGTGCTCGCATCCGGTGCTCGGATCGGCGTGGTCCTTGGCGAGCACCGCGATCGTCATCGGGTACTCGGGAAGGAGGTCGACCGACACCACGTTGTGCGGCAGGAAGTCGATCGAGTCGACCGCGACGAGCGTGCCGTTGATGTACATCGCAAACCAGTTGTCGGCGTACACCACGGCCTTCATGGTGTCGTGCATCTCCGGCTTGACGACGCCATCCTGCGGTGGCCCGCCGCCCCTGCCGCCGCGCCCCCCCTGCTTGCGCGGGACGCCCTGCATGGCCAGGGCGAGCAGACTCAGCGCGACCACTGGAAGCACGAACACGAGTCTCGGGCTTCTCGGATTCATCGCCTCACCTTCCCGCAGCGTCCTGCGCCCGCGGCACGATCTCGTAGACATCGATGACGTCGCCGTTGGCCTCGGTCGCCGCACCCCGACCATCGCGACGCCACGCGCCGCGACCATCCGCATCGTCGCTCGCGACCGCGGTTCGCACGAACTCGACCTTTGCCGTGCCATCCGGTGCGACACTCACGCGAACATGCCCCGGACTGCCGAGTATCGTGCCGGACGCATAGCCGTACTCCGCCGCGCTCCGCGTGTTCCCTCCGAGATTTCCCGGCTGCGGCACGCACTGGTAGTGGATGCCGTCGAGCGTCGCGTGGACGTAGAGGTGATCGTGACCGTGAAACACCGCGGTCACCCCGTGCTTGACCAGCAGGTCGTGGATCGGCATCGGCCAGCCGGTCCTGCGCTCGGCGAAGCCTTCACTGCCATCGGCATTCCCGCCGCCCCATTCGAAGAACGGCGCGCTCTCGACGCCGCCGCGCGCCGCCTGCCCGCCGATGCCGCCCACGAGGTGGTGGATGAACACGAACTTCTGCCTTGCGTTCGAATTCGCGAGCGTCTCGGCCAGCCAGTCGTATTGCGCACGGCCGAGCGTGCGAGACCAGCTCGAGTCGGTCGGCGACAGCCTCCCGGTGTCCGACTCGCCACCCGCCCCATCACCGCTTCCCGCGCCGCGAGCTCCACCACCGCCTCCGCCTCCACCACCGCGACTGCGTTCCACGGTCGGCCAAAACGGGTCGAGCACCACGATGAGCGCGTCGCCCCACCCGAAGGCGTAGTAGTTCGCGCCGCGCCCGTCATTCATCTCCGTGGAGCCGGTGTACATCGTGCCGTCCATGACTGGCGAGGGGAACCGCGACGTGCGTTCGTTGTACGACCACTCCGCGATGCCTCGTCCGACATCGCCCCTCTCGCCATCGTGGTTGCCGAGGACCATGAACAGCGGCATCGCATGGCAGGCGAGGCCGAAGTAGTAGCGCTGCGCGTCGTACTGCGGCCGCGCCCGCTGGTAATCCTGCCCGCGCTTGCCGGTCATGAACGAATCGCCGAGGTCGATGAGGAAATCGGGCTTCGCAGCGGCCATGTTCGCGAGCGTCTGCTCGTAGGCTTCTGGCGTGACGCCCTGGTCGAGGTGCGAGTCGGCCTGAACGACGAATGTGAACGGCGTGCCGGCGGCGACGCGGGTTCGGAAGCGCGACGGCTCCCGCCATGCGGGCTCGTCTCCAGCCTTCCCGCGCACGAGCCCGACGCGATATCCGTGTTCCGTGCCGGGCCGGAGCTCCGTGAGTTCAAGGGACGCGACGCCATCCGCCGGCACCGCGACCGCGGGCGTGCGCCGGCGCTCCGCGTCGCCTTCGACCCAGTACTCGACGACGGCTTCGACGGCTTCGGCGACATCGATCGACACGGTGATCGAGGTCTCCGTCGGTCGCGTCAGCACCACGTTCATCTCGTGCGAGGGCACTTCGGTGCGGAACGCGGTCATGCGCTCGAGCAAGCCTCGCTCGCCGCCACCGCCCCGACCACCATCACCACGGCCACCCCCCCGCGGACGGGCGTCCGGTCCACCACCCTCTGCGCCGCCAACGCCTCGCGGCCGACGCTCACTCGCCACTTCACCACCACCAACGCCGCCGGACCCGTCCGGGCGGGCGTAGCGCAACTCGAGCGTTGCGACTCCCAGCGTGATGCCCTGCATCGCCGCGAGAAGCTCCGCGCGCGTCGGGGCGGATCCCGCAGGCTTCGGTGCCTCGGACAGCGCGTACAGCGTTGCGATGTAGATCTTCTCGCCTGGGCCCTGCGAACACGGCGGGGCGTATTCGGCACGGCCGTTCACATCGTTCGCCCCCAACGTGCCGACCGTCTTCTGCCCAGCCGCGAGGCCCTTCGATTCAGCGGGGATTCCGCTCAGCACAAGGTGGACGCGCTCCTCGTCTTCGGGCGTGATGTGGTGAATCGTGAGCGCCAGGCTCCTGGTGCCGAACGGCGCGCCGCTCCACGACCATGGCGGCGAGACCGCCTCGCCATCGCAGGTGTACTTCGAGTCGAGCACGCCGTTCGGCCCGATTCCCTCGCTTGAAAGCGAGAGTCCGGACGACCCAGCGTCGCGCTGCAGAGGCGAACGCTCGTCCGCGCGCCGTCCACTCGCCTGCTCCGGTCGCGGCGAGAGACCGCCACCACCGCCGCCGGCACCACCGCCCGTGCCCCGCCCACCGCGCCGCACGTACGACTCCTTGGTCACCTCGCCATCGACATCGGTGAAGACGAAGTCCGCGCGGTCATCCGGCAGGACTTCATACGCGACCGAGCCCGATCGTTCACCGACCTGGTACTCGAGCTTCCACGCGTTCACGCCAGTCTGCGAGAACCCCGTGATTCGCGCGCCGCGCATCGCCCGCCGCGCGGGCCGCACGGGATTGGCCCGCGGCTGCGGCACGACCTCGTTCTCGGGTCCGGGCCCCGACAGCGCGACCTTTCCACGCAGGCCGCCGTTGATGTACGGATAGCTCCTGGATGCGTGGTAGTGGTACGACCGAGTGCCGCCGCCGAATCCCTCGCCGACGGGCACTTCACAGAAGTGTCCGTTCAGCTCGTCGAGCGGCTCGTGCGATCCTCGCGGGCAGGCGAACGCATCGCCCGGCTTCGCGGCGGGGTCGAACAGTCCGTAGATCGGGAACCCGTCGAGCGCGTAGGCGATGGGCTCGCCCTTGCCGACCACCTCTTCGATGAAGAGCGGCGCGGCGTGGTAGTGATAGTCGTCGGCGCGGCCGCAGTGGCCGCCGAACTCGTCGAGTTCGCCGATCAAGAAGCTGTCGACGCCGCGGTTGTTGAGCGCGTTGAAGATCGGAACGCCATTGGCGGCGAGGGCGATGGCACCCCTCATCAGGTTCGTCCTTCCGAGGACCGGCACGTCGGCGAGCTCGGGCTCGAGTGGAATTCGCCACGCGTTCTCGCCCGAGTAGTCCTGCGGGAGCGGCACCTGCTGCTGCCACGCGGTGATGCCGACCATCATCCGGGTCTCGAGCGGCGGATGCGGCAGACCATCCGATTCGACGTAGAGCCAGCGATCGTCGAAACGCGTGTTCACGAAGGGCGCGAAGGCGTCGAAGATGGCGGCCTGCCGCGGCTTTCTCGATCCGTCCTGCACGGGATTCGGGTCGACCTCGGGATGGCCGACCGCGACGAACCTCGCGGCCGCGGCAACGCGAGACTCGTTGATCGCGCGGATCTCCGCGATGCGCGCCTCGGCGATCGCACGGTCGTCGCCGGCGAGGTCGGACAGGGCGATCGAGGAGATGTCGCCTTCGGCCGTCTCGAGCGCAATCTTGCCCGCAAACGCCGCCAGATACGAACCCTCGATGCGTTCACCGGTGCGCACGTTGGTCCAGATGCGAACAGGACGATGCCCACCCTCCTCGGGAGGATGCGCCATGGCGATCGATCCGCCGACGAGCACGGCACCGACGATCGTGAGGCCTGCGAGGCGAAGACGGTTCATGCCGCACCACCGTGCGGCGGCCCGGTGGGTCGTCCGGAGTCCGTCGGTTCGGCGGCCGGCTGGTTCTCGCCCGGCTGCGGCTGCTGGCGTCGGCGACCGCCGCCACGCGAGCCCTGACCGCCGCCGCGAGACGTCGCTGTCGGGGCCGACTCGACCGCCTGGACCTCGCCGCCTTCGTCCGCCTTCGCGTTCGGAGTCGCCCTCGGCGCATCGATCGCCTGCAGGTAGGCGTCAAGCCTCGCCAACATGGCCTGCACCAGCTCGGCGTTCGCGGCGGCGATGTCGTTCGACTCGCTGCGGTCCTTCACGATGTCGAATAGGGTGACCAGCTTCGCATCATCGTTGCGCACGAGCTTGTAGTTCCCGAGGTAGATCGCCGAAGCGGGACCACCGTTGTTGAGGTCGTAGTGCGGAAAGTGGATCACGAGCTCGTCTCGAGGTCGGTCGACGGTGCCCTTGCCGGCGTTCTCGCCGTCGGATCGCAGGACCGCCGCGAGGCTTCCGCCCTCGACCGCCTGCGGCGCATCGCGGTTCTCCGCTTCGTCGATGGGCCGCCCAGCGAGATCGCGCAGCGTGGGCACGAGGTCCATGCCCGTCGCTCGCACGCGGCTGACGACGCCTCCGGACACATCCGGCCCAACCACGATGAAGGGCACGCGGATGCCCCCCTCGCTCACGCTTCCCTTCGCGCCGGCGAACGGCGGATTCGCGGCACGGCGTCCTCCAGTGCGGTCGCCACCTCCGCCGCCCTGCGCGCCGTGATCGGCGCTGAAGAAGACGTAGGTGTTGTCGGCGATCCCGAGCTCCTTCAACGCGTCGCGAACGCGGCCGAGCGCGAGGTCCATGTCGTACTGCCCCGCGATCGCGCCAAGCAGCTTGCCGCCGACGCCAGGCACGAGCTCCCGCGCCTTGGCAAGGGCCGCGGGTGTGGCCTCGGCCTCGCTGCCGAAGCCGTAGTGCGAGAGTTGCAAGTAGAACGGCTTGCCCGCCGCGACCTGCGTGCGCATGAAGTCGATCCCGCGGTCCACGATCGCCATGCACTGCACCGGGTTCGGCGCCGTCCCCCGCTCGGGGCCTTGATTTGCATTCGCACCGTCAGAGCGCTCGAAGCCGACCTCGGTCGGATCCTGGCGGCCGACATGCCACTTGCCGAAGTGCGCGGTTGCGTAGCCGATCTCGCCGAGCCAGTGCCCCGTCGTCTTCACCTCGTTCGGAAGCGTCGTCTCGACCAGCGGGGGCACCATCTTCATCAGGCGGTAGCGGCTGCCGGCCTCATCGGATCGTCGGCCACCGCCCGAGTCGTTCTGGTAGGTCATGCGCAGCTTCGCGGGCGAGATGCCTGTGACGAAGCTGGCTCGCGAGGGCGTGCATCGGGGCGACATCGCGTAGAAGTCGCTGAACCGCATGCCATCGGCGGCCATCTTCTCGAGGTTCGGCGTGAGGCCCGATGGGCGTGCATGCGATGGCGCAGTGCCATCCATGTCGACGGAGGTGCTCGACCATCCCGTCGCCTCGGCGAGGATGAACACGAAGTTCGGAGGTTGCTTCGTCGCGTCGATCGGCACGGCCGACTCGCCCGCCTCCGCAAGGTCTCCCGTCGGCGATGCCGCGAACACCCACGATGTCAGGACGACGGGCAACGCGACGGACAGTCTGCGTCGGATCATGATCACGGCTCCTCGGTCAGGGGACGGTCGGCGCGGTGGTGCGCGATGTGACTGAAGAAGTCCGGCGGAAGGGCGGAGTCGTCGACGAGGATGAACTCGACCGACCGAGGCCCTCCATGCGCCTGCGGCAGGTTCTCGAGTCGGATCGACTCGACCAGCGACGTGCGTGGATCGAAGTCGATCACGATGCGCTTCGGACCACCTCGCGCTTCACTTCTCCGGACTGCGACGATCCTCGCCAGGGAGGGTCCATCCCGGAGCCCCGGATCCTCGAACAGGAGGTCGTACGCGTCCGCAAGCGATCCTTCGCCCCCGCCGGCAAGCAGCGCATGGGGATCCACGAACGGCACCCCGACGCGACCGCCCGGCAGGACCCCCTGGTATCGCGTGGGATCGCCGCTGACGCGGGCCGCTCCGTCGCTCGAGACGAACCATGCGGTGCGACCGTTGCTCCCGGTGATCACCTCGCCCCCGTCGGCGGACGTCTGCACCAGCACGTAGCTCGAAGGCGGACGCAGAAACAGCATGGCTCCGTCGAGCTCCGCCCGACGGAGCAGGGATCGCGGCAGCGGCGAGTCGTCGATTCCCCGACCGGATCGTCGATTGTCGGGGATGGATCGCACGAGGTACGTCCGATCGCCGCTTCGCATCTTCGCGACGACTTCGGCCAGCACCTGCGACGCCGCCGCGTCGCGGTTCGGCACCAGCACGATCGCGGCCGCCGTGGCGATCGCCAGAATCGACGCAGCCACAAGCGTCGCTCGCCGCATCCGAACGGATCGCCGCTCGATCCGACGATCCCGCATCGCCCAGGAGCCCACGGTGGACTCTCGCTCGATCGCATCGTGCAGCAGCGCCATCCGCGCCAGTTCCTTCGCCTGTCCGGGGTCATCGGCGACCAGCGCCGAGATCCGCTCTCGCTCCGCGCGGTCGAGCTCGCCATCGAGCAGGCGATGACAGAGCCGCTGGAACGACGCGTCGCCGGCGTCCTGATTGGATCGACCGATCGCACTCACCGCGATGCCTCCAGGCCTGCGTCACCCTCGCGACGCAGGATGCAGTCGCGAAGCTCCGCCCGCAGACGCTCAAGCGCCTTGGAGACGGTGTTGGGAGACAGCCCCAGCAGCGTTGCGATCCTCGCCGGCGACAGTCCGGCCCGATAGCGATAGTCACACAGGTCGCGAGCGCGCCCGTGAAGCAGCTGCAGGCAAGCGGCGAGATGGGCAAGCCTTGCGCGCTCCTCGGGCTCGACCTCGACGATCGCCGATGCAAGCGCCTCGCTTGCGAGTTCGCTCAGCCCGATCGGCGCCCGACGCGCAATCCGGCTCGCATCTCGGACCTGGTTCCGGGCGATCGCCAACGCCCAAGGCAGAAAGGGACGCTCCGGGTCGTACGTCGGGAAGCCGGAGAGCACCGCGAGCGCGGTCTGCTGGAGCAGTTCGTCCCGCTCGGCACGATCCCCCGTCAGCGCATAGAGGTACGCCGACACCGCCGGCTGGGCTCGGGTCCACAAGGCGAACGCGGCGCGGGTCGAGTCGTCCATCGGAGAGGAACTACGCCGCTCGCGACCGATCATGACGCGACTTCACGGGATTCCTTCGAGGCGGTCCGCCCTTCGGTCTCGGCATGGAGACCACTACACTCGGCCCATGCGACGAACAGCCGCGGCGATCGGACTTCTGACCCTTCCGAGTGCCTCCGCCGCCGCTGCCGACATCGACTTCACCCGCGACGTCCGCCCGATCCTCGAGGCCCGG
>CAZTMB010000122.1:0-7796 GCA_964614695.1 uncultured Isosphaeraceae bacterium
CGCAGGGCTCGTTCTCGTTGAAGTCCTCGTCGCCCGAGCAGTTGCCGTCCGGGCATGGGGCCGCGCCGCAGGCCGCGCAGAGTCCGGCGGCCGCGTCGGCGCAGATCGCATCCCACTCGACGTCGCAGCAGAAGGCGTCGGCGGCGCAGACCACCGTGCAGCACGCGAGGTCGTCGCAGTACGGCGTGCCGTTCGCCGAACAGCAGTCGCCCGAGGCCGGGTCGCCGCAACCGCCGCCGCCACCACCGCACAGGGCGTTGGCGTCGTCGACGCAGCCGGCATCCCATTCGACTTCGCAGCAGAAGGGGTTGAACTCGCAGACCGTGCAGCAGCAGGCCGCGTCACTGCAGCCGGGCTCTGCATTGACGGTGAAGCAGTCCCCGCCGGTGCCGCAGGTCTCGAACTCGCACTGGGCATGGCTTGAGGTGGTAAACGCAACCGGGGCGATCAACCCGAAGGCTGCCCCCGCCAGCCAGCGGCGACTCATGAATCCGAAGCGTGATGCCATCGAACGTTCTCCTTGCACGCGTCTCCGTCTGACTGGACTCCGCCTCGATCCGACCGTTCGGATCGACGGGTCTCCCCTCGGAGGCCGGCCGGGCATCCGAGACAACCCTTCTGCGCGCCAAATCAGGTGCCCGCCTCATCGAGGCGACAGGTCGAGAATAACTCGCGACCTGTGATTGCCAATCCGCACCGGCGAACTTCGTCAATGAATGGCAAAGGCTTCTGTCGGACCGGCGAGGTTGAGCAAGTCGCCCCGGGGCTCCAACTCGACCTCTCCGATCCGCTACCCTCTCGACCCGGTCGCCTGGACCGGAAATGAGCGACTCCGGTCGCTTCGCATCGCCGAACGCTCGCGTTGTCCCGTCGGGGGAGGGCCCCCGGAGTTCGAGCGGCGAACCGATCGCGGCCTCGGGTTCCCGGTCCTCCGCGCGACGCGACGCCAGGCCTCGGATCAAGCCCATTCTTCCTTCGAGAGACAGTCATGCCCGCACGCAAAGGTGAACCTGCTCCCGCCATCAAGCTCGCTGACGCCCCTGGCCACGAGGTCGATCTCGCCGAGGTCTTTGGGAAGAAGAAGGCGGTCATCCTCTTCTTCCCGCTGGCGTTCAGCCCGGTGTGCACCGAGGAGTTCTGCACGTTCCGGGACAACTGGGCAAAGTGGGCAGACCTGGGGTGCGACGTCTACGGGATCTCCGTCGACAGCCCCTTCGTGGTCAAGAAGTTCCGCGAGCTCGAGAACATCCCGTTCCCGATCCTGTCGGACTTCAACAAGACCGTGAGCCGCGCGTACGGCGCCCTCCACCGGGATCTCTTCGGCATGAAGGGCGTCTCGAAGCGGGCGGCGTTCGTCGTGGATGCGGCAGGCAACGTCGCCTATCGCTGGGTCTCGAATGATCCCCGCAAGCAGGTCAAGTTCGACGCGATCCGCCGGGCGGTGAAGAACTGCTGAGTGACGAGAGACGACCTCGAAGGAACGCTTGAGGCCGACTCGTCGGCACAGGCGAGTCGGGGGCGCTCCGTCGGACGTCGATCGCCGCGGTCCAGCCGCCGCGGTCTTCGTGCGCCCGCGGACCCAACCTCCGGGCATGGCGCGTTCGTCACTCCGGCAGGGTCTTCTCGAAGTAGGGGGAGTCGCCGGCGATCCGCGATCTCGCGGAGACGGTCGTGCGTCCCGTCGCCGGATCGAACTCGATCGTGGCGAATCCCGGCGCGAGGTCGTGAAGCCGCGCCGGATCGACTCCTCGTCGACGCGGGTTCGCCACCCGCCATACGGTGAACCGATTGCCGAAGGCGTCTTCGAAGTCGCCGCCGCCGCGTGGCATCTCCGGTTGGAGGTCGCGGCCCGCCTCGCGTGGCATCCATCGACGCGGCCAGGTGTTCGCGATCGCCGGCGCGGTCAGCACCCAGGGACCGTCGCGGAAACCGTCGAGTCCGTACTGGACGAGCGAGCCGAGATGCTGATCACCGGCCAGGTGCAGCGCACCGGCTTCGGCGATCAAGCTGACCGCGCGGTCCCGGGCCGGCTTCGGCCATCCGTGCGTGTCGGTGTCGGCGGCAGGCACGTCGTCGGGAGGCCATTCGCCCACCTCGAGGTCGAGCACGGCAAGCGAGGGCACCACCGCGTCGGTCTTGCCCTCGGGCAAGGTGTGCACCCCGACGAAGGGGCTCTGCGAGAGGATCAACCGTCGAGGTGCGCCGCCGCGCGGGTCTGCGGCCCACGCGGCGAGGAACGCCTCCTGCGCCTCGCCGAGCAGCGCCGCGTCCTCGACGCCGGACTCCCGCGGATCGAAGCCCTCGGCGGTGAAGAAACCGTTGCGCACTTCGCCGTCGGGCACCTTCACGCTCGCCGAGTCCTTCCACATCCGGTCGGCGAGGATCGCCAGATCGAACGGGCCCCAGACGAGCCGTGTCGAGTAGGGCTCGATGCCGTCGCCGATCGGACCGGCGATTCTCGGCGGCGGCAGGTGAGAGGTCTGCGTGCGATGCACCATGTTGACCCACGCCGCGGGCATCTTGTAGCCGCCCGCGTCCTGAGCGGAGAGTCCGTCACCCGCCTTCGCTTCGATGCCGCCTGCTCCCCAAAGGTTGCCGTGATAGACGTCGTGGTCGTCGGTGACGAGCACGCTCGGCCGATCGCGGAGCGTCTCGCCGAACGTACGGAGAAACCGCTGCCACTTGGTGTGGTAGTCGAGCGGGTCGCGCTCGGCGCCGGTGAGGTCGCCCTCGTAGAGCTGATCGCCCGCGAAACAGACCAGGTCCGGATCGACCCGCTCGAGTTCCGCAACGAGATCCCCGTGCGGATACCAGACGCTCGAGGGGTTCCACGCGTCTCCGCCGGTCCAGTGCTTGATGCAGGTGAGCAGCGCCAGCCGAGCCTCCCGATCTGCCGGCGGAGCCGGGCGAAGTTCGCCTTCGCGTTCGAAGGGCAGCACGACTCCATCGGCGTCGATCAGTTCGCCGACGATGCGGAAGCGCTTCGGGGCCTCGGCATCGAAGAGGACCCCGCGAGTCGAGAACGTGGCGGTGAACGATTCCGGATCCATCGCCGATCGGTCGACCTCCCGAAACACGCCGTCCGAACCTCGCAGCTCCATCCGGCACGAGACCACGCTCTTGGCGGGCATCGGCTGGAACTGCGCGGTCAGGCGGAGGTCGTCCCCGATCCAGGAACTCGTCTCGGTTCGGTCGGCGCGGTCGAGCGTGTAGAGCGTCGCAAGAATCGGCTCGTCGCGGCGCTCCGGATGCTCGGCGATCGCAGGGCCGTAGGCGTCGAAGCCGCGGAAGGAGAATCCATGCGGACTGCGATGCGAGACGAGCGCGATGCCGCCATCCACGGCCTGCTCGGAGAGATCCTCGACCACGAGCACGCCGAAGGGCCCTTCGACGCCGGCCTCCCGAACGCTCGCCTTGAGCGAGCAGCGGCCTTCCGCGTCGCGACGGATCTCGACCCGAAGCCCGAGCGTCTCGCCTGAACGCCATGGGATCGGCGCGAAGCCTCCAGCCGCGGCGGCGGCGAGCCGAGGCAGCGAGTCGAGCGACGCGTCGTTGGGCAGCGTCCAACGGAAGCCGCCGCCGCGGGGCTGCGAGAAGTCGATCGCATGCAGACGCCGCTCGCCGTCGATCGCGATGATCAGGCCTCCATCGGGTCCAGGGCTCTGTTGCACGAGTGCGGTCAGGCGAGGATCGACGCCCGGTCCGCCAGCGCCGAGCAGAACCCCGGCGAAGGCGAGATCGCCGAGCGTCGCGATGCCTCCGTCGGGCGCAGCGCGAGGCTCGATCGAAATCTCGATCGTCGCGATCGTGCCGAGTTCCTCGGCAAGCGGCGGCTCGATCGCGAGATCAAGCCGATGCGCCGTGCGCACGGCGCCGCTCGTGTTCACGCACTCGATCGACTCGCCGCGGCGCCGCCAATCCTGCAGGCGATTGGGCTGCCAGTGCGGGCCGAGCCACACGACGCCGTCGGCGACCGCGTCCTTGCCGGTCTCGATGGCGGCAAGGCGTTGAAGACGTTCGACGACTTCGGGATGCTCGGCGGCCACGTCCCGCGACTCCGAGAGATCCGTCTCGAGATCGAAGAGTTCGAGCCCGATCGCTCGGCCGTAGTCGTACTTGCCGGGCCGTCCGCCGACGCCGGGGTCGCGTCCCTCCATCGAGCGATAGCGGTGCGGCAGGTGCAACTTCCAGCGGCCGTCCCGAACCGCCTCGATCTGTTGTCCGCCGCCGGGCGCGTGATACCAGTAGAAGATCGGACCACGCGCGATCGGCTGCGTCGAGGGATCGAGCCATGAAGCGAGCACGCTGCGGCCTTCGACCTCGCTCGGCGGCTCGGTGCCGATCGCCTCGGCGATCGTTGGCAGCAGGTCGATCGCATTGAACGGCCCGTCGAGTTCGACGCCGGCCGGGATCCGCCCGGGCCATCGCGCGATCCACGGCACCCGAACGCCGCCTTCGAAGGTCGTGCCCTTCGCTTCTCGAAGCGGCCCCGACGAGCCGGCATGATCGCCGTAGGAAACCCACGGTCCGTTGTCGCTCGTGAAGATGATGAGCGTGTTGTCGGCGACGCCGGCCTCCTCGAGCGCGTCGAGGATCGTGCCGGTGGTCGCGTCGATCTCCGCGACGACGTCCGCATAGAGGCCACGGCCGGAGCGTCCATCGCCCGCGGCGCTGACCGCGAGCGGCACGTGCGGCATGGGGTGAGGCAGGTAGAGGAAGAAGGGGCGGTCCGCCGCGGCCTGGCGGCGAAGAAACTCGACGCCGCGCGTGGCGATCTCGGTGGTGAAGCGGCCCTGATCGGGGTTCTCCTCGACAAGCCGCTCGCCGTCGGCGTCGCCCTCGCGAAGCGGGAGCGGCGGGTAGTGCTGCGGGCTCTCCGGATGCCGCGGCCACATGTCGTTGGAGTAGGGGATTCCCCACCACTCGTCGAAGCCGTGCCGCGTCGGCAGGAACGGCTCGTGGTCGCCGAGATGCCACTTGCCGTAGAGCGCCGTCGCATAGCCCTGATCTCGGCAGAGTTCCGCGAGCGTCGTGGCCTCGAGCGGCATGCCGACCGGCGAACGCGGGCCGAGCGCGCCGGTGATGCCGAGCCGATGCGGGTAGCGTCCGGTGAGCAGCGCCGCCCGCGACGCCGAGCAGACGGGTTGGGCCACCGAGAAGTCCGTCGCCCGAAGGCCCTCGCGGGCGAGCGCATCGAGGCGAGGCGTCTCGACGAGCGTGCCTCCGTAGCACGAGAGATCGCCGTAGCCGAGGTCGTCGGCGAAGATGATCACGACGTTCGGCGGCCGATCGCCCACGGGTTCCTGCCGCGAGTCGGCGAGAAGCGAACCGGAGAGCGCGAGCGAAACGGCGGCGACGACGAGCGATGGGCGGCGAGGCATGAGGGCGAGGTTCGTCGCTCGGCAGGATCGACGCAAGCGGCCGATCGCGCGATTGCCGCGGTCGGTCAGTGGACGGTGCCCGTTCCGCAAGCGGGCTCGCGACCGTGCACGACACGCTCCCGAGTTGTCGTCGTGAGGGTGGACCGCGGGCGTCTCGCCCGCACCGGTGCACTCCTCGGTTCGACAGCCACTGCCACGAGCTCCTGATGCCTCGCACGCGGCGATCGACCTCGAGGCGGTGGCCCACGGCCGTCCGCACGCAGCCGCGTCGCCCGGGCCGCGCTCTCCGATCCGTTCGAGTGGACGAATCCGATCCGAACCGCAAGATGCCTCGGCAAGCGAGTCTCTCGGGCGCCGCGGCGGCGCCGCGATCAGGTTCGCGAAGTCCTCGGCGTCAGGAGATCGCCCCCGTGGCACGAACTCAGGTTGGACTCTTCGGCGCGATGGCCGCTGCGATGGCGCTTCTCGGCTGCGCCGCCACGAAGGCGCCTAGTTCGGCGACGAGCACCAATCACGTCACGGTGCGGAAGGCGACCGCGAAGCGACCGCCGAACATCGTCCTCTTCTTCTTCGACGACCTGGGCGTGGGCGACCTCGGCTGCACGGGCAGCCCGGTGATTCGCACGCCGAACATCGACGCGCTTGCCGCCGATGGCATCCTGTTCGAGCAGGCCTATGCCTCGGCCTCGGTGTGCGCTCCGAGCCGCGCGGCGCTGCTCACCGGGCTCGACCTCGGCCGCTGCCAGATCCGCGACAACATGGAGGTCGCGAACCTTCCCGACGGAACCTACGGCGGCCAGCCGGCCCTCGCCGCCGGCACCGAGACGATCGCCACGGCGCTCCAGCGCAAGGGCTACGCGACGATGGCGACCGGCAAGTGGGGGCTGGGCGGGCCGGGCGAGATGGAAGGGCATCCGATGAACTTCGGATTCGATCGCTGGTACGGGTACCTCTGCCAGCGGAACGCCCACAACTTCTACCCGCGGTACCTCTTCGACGATCGCGAGCAGGTCCTGCTCGAGGGCAACGATCGGGGGATCACCGGCGCGCAGTACGCGCCCGATCTCATGCGCGACGCGGTGCTCGAGTGGATCGACGCCGAGATCGCGCCGCATCCCGATCGACCGTTCTTCCTCTACTACGCGACGATCGTGCCGCATCTCGCGCTGCAGGCGCCCGAGGACTCGATCGCCGAGTACCGCGGTGCCTTCGACGATCCGCCCTACGACGGCTCTCGCTGGTATCTGCCGTGCGAGGAGCCTCGTGCGACCTATGCCGCGATGATCTCGCGCGCCGACGCCGACCTCGGCGCCGTCATCGCTCGACTCGAGTCGCTCGGCCTTGCCGAGGAGACGATCTTCATCGTCACGAGCGACAACGGCGCGACGTGGGACATCGGCGGCTTCGATCCGGCGTTCTTCCGAAGCAACCGCGAGTTGCGAGGCTTCAAGACGCAGCTCTACGAGGGCGGCCTGCGGGTCCCGATGGTCGTGCGTTGGCATGGCGTCACCGAAGCCGGTTCTCGCTGCATTCTGCCGGTCGTCGGGTACGACCTCTTCCCGACGTTGCTTGAACTCGCGGGGGCCACGAGCGACACCACGCCCTCCGGCACGAGCCTCGTGGCGGCCATCGAAGGCGAACCGCCGTCCTCGCGTCCACCGCTCTACTGGGAGCAGCCCTCCGGAAGCGCCTCGGTCGCGGCCCGTTTCGGATCGATCAAGGCGATCCGCCGGAACATCCGCACCGAGGAGTCGCCGGCGATCGAGATCTACGACCTGTCGGTCGATCCCAACGAGACGAACGATCTCGCCGCGAGCCGTCCCGATCTCGTCGCCGAAGCCGAGGCCATCTTCGCGCGTCGCACCGCGAGCGATCGCGAGCGATGGAATCCGGTCTACGAGCCGCCGCCGCCCCCGTCACCGCCGACCGAACCGGTCGCAGCCGATCGATCCATCCCGGAAGGCGCGTGGCGCTGGGTTGGTGCGGGGGATCGCTCGAACCCGCGTGATCCCGCGAACTGGAAGGCCCCCGAGGGTCTCGACGCGGCGGCGATCCTCGCGGGCGACGCGCCGATCGAGGCGTGCCTCGTCGTGGAACTCGCGTCATCCGACACGGTCGAGTGGCCGACGATCGACTTCGCCGACTCGGGCGGTCTTGTGCTTCTCTCGGGCACGATCGCCGGTCCGCGATCCGGCCTTCGCGGCGGCTTCGTCGAAGTGCGAGGCGGTGCGCTCGAGCGGCAGTTCCTCTCTCGAACCCGTGCGATCGTCGACGGTGGTGCCACGATCCGCCTGACGGGTCCGCATCTGCCGCTCAACGGCGCGACGGTTCGGATCGAGCCGGGTGGCGTCGTCGAACTGCCGGCGCTCGACGAAGCCGCAGTGCGATCGCGCGTGCTGAACCGCCTCGAATCGA
>CAZTMB010000123.1:0-7718 GCA_964614695.1 uncultured Isosphaeraceae bacterium
CCGAACGCTATCTCACCGCGAGCGAGGACGAGCTCGCCGACGCGATCGCCGCGCGTCGGCGCGAACTCGGCTCGCGGCTGCTGATCCTCGGTCACCACTACCAGCAGGACGAGGTGATCCGGCACGCCGACCTCACCGGCGACAGCCTCCGGCTGAGCCGACTCGCCGCGGAGGAGGCTCGCCGGATCGGCAGCGAGTTCATCGTCTTCTGCGGTGTCCACTTCATGGCCGAGACCGCGGATCTGCTCACCGACGAGTCGGTGGCGGTCGTGCTGCCGGATCTCTCGGCAGGCTGTTCGATGGCCGACATGGCCGCTTGGGACGAGGTCGTCGAGGCGTGGGAGTCGATCGAAGCGGTGCATCGTGCCTCGGGGGAACAGGTCCGCGTCGTCCCGATCACCTACGTCAACAGCACCGCGGCCATCAAGGCGTTCGTCGGTTCGCGCGGCGGCGCCTGCTGCACGAGTTCGAACGCCGCGGCGGTCTTCGAGTGGGCGCTCGCGGGCGGCGCGACGCCGCTCGAGCCGGGTGAGCGGGTGCAGGTCCTGTTCCTGCCGGACCAGCACCTCGGGCGCAACACCGCCAAGCGCCGCGGCTTCACCACCGAGGTCGATGCCGCACGCGAAGGAGGCTTCGCGGAGACAGCGCTCTGGAATCCCCGCAAGTCGCTCGGCGGACTCGACGAGGCGACGATCGCCTCCGCCAAGGTCTTGCTGTGGGCCGGCCACTGCAGCGTGCACAAGCTCTTCCGCCCCGAGCATGTCGAGGAGATCCGGCGCCGCGACGACGGCACGCAGGTCTTGGTGCATCCGGAGTGTGCGCAGGAAGTCGTCGATCTGGCCGATCGTGTCGGATCGACCGAGTTCATCATCAAGGAGATCGAGCAGTCGCCTCCGGGATCGCGCTGGGCCGTCGGCACCGAGGTGCACCTGGTCTCGCGTCTGGCGAAGGCGGCCGCGCAGCGCGGCGTCGAGGTGCGGATCCTCAGCGACTGCCAGTGCCTGTGCACGACGATGTACCGGATCGATCAGCCGCACCTGCTCTGGGCTCTCGATCATCTGGCCGAAGGCCGCGTCGTGAATCGGGTCGCCGTGCACCGCGAGGCGCGAGCGGACGCGGTGAAGGCGCTGGAGCGGATGCTGTCACTCGTCGAGAACCCCGTGCCCGCCGCGGCGGTGGATTGACCGGTGACGGACTCCTCCCACAAGGACGCCGAAGCATCGCCCGGGCGACGGCGTCGACTCTGGCTGGTCGCCGCGGGCACGCTGATCGTGATCGTCGCGGTGGCCGCGGTGCTTCCGTCGCTGGCGGCGTCGCTCGCGGCGTCGGCGATCCGCGAGGCGGTGCGACCGGAGTTCTCCGAGTCGGCGAGCGTGGAGTCCTCGGTGTCGCTCGGCTGGTCCTCGCCGCTCGCGGCCACGATCGAGGTGCGTGATGGGGTGGACGTCGAGGCGAGCCTCGCGATCTCGACCCCGCGTGGATTGCTCGGCTGGATCGGGCCGGCGCTCGGCGGTTCGATCGGCGACCTGCCGCTGTCGTTCAGTCTCTCGGCCCGGCTCGAGGGCGAGAAGGGGCGCGAACTGCTCGACCGGCTGCGGCGCGAGGACGACGCGCTCGCGAACGGCGAGGGGCCCGCGGAATCGCCGCCACGTTCGAGCGGCGCGACGTCGGGCATGCCCGAAGGATTGTCGATCGCGGCCACCGGCTCGATCGATCTCGCCATCGTCGATGCGGAGCGTGGGATCGACGTCGCGGTCCGATCCGACCGGCTCGAACTTGGGCTGCTCGCGGATCGATCGCTTGAAGTCGTGGCGGTAGTCAAGGTCGGTCGTGTCGGCGACGGGAGCGGCTTGCGCGGCCGACTCGGCTTCGAGGGGGCGGTCTCGAACGCGATCGCCGCCGACGGCTCCATCTCGTGGGCGAAGGCGCTCGGCGCGATCTCGATCGAAGCGAGTGAACTCGACTTCGACTGGGAGGGCCGCGACGTCTCGATCGTCTCGCTGCGCGCGAGCGCCGCGAGCGACTCCGCGAACGGGATCTCGCTTGCCGCCCGCGCCGAGGGTTCGATCAATGGCGAACTCGGGGCCGCGGAAGCGGATCTGTCCTGGACCTCGCCCTTCGCCGAAGACGGCTCGCTCCGGCGAGACTTCGCGGGGCTCGGCGGGATCGCGAAGCTCTCCGGATTCCCGAGCGGCGTCGTCGCCGCGATGGTGCCGTCGCCCTACGCGGAACTGCTGGTCGATCTCGGATCTTCGCTCCGAGCGGAGATCGCCGTCCCGAAGGAGCAGGATGCGGCGCTGGTGGCGACGCTCGAGATGGAGCACCTTCGTGGCGAGGCGAGCGCCCGCCTCGATCGGGCGACCGGCGAGATCGTCGAGGGGCGCGCGGAGTTCTCCGGCGCGCCGAGTCGACTGGCCGTGCTGGCGGCGCTCGGCGTCGCGGCTCGCGACAGTGGTTCGGGATGGAGTCGACTTCCGCTTGCGGCCTCGATCGAGGGTCTCGAGCTGCTTGAAGCGCAGGATCTGCGAGTCGCCGGCGCCGAGGTCACGCTCGAACCCGCCAGTTCGCTGTTGAGCGATCTGCTGCCGCAAGCCACGCTCACGGACGATCGGCCGCTGACCCTGAGCGTCGCGGCGGTGCGGTGGCGGCTCGGCGAGGGGCTCCCGGCGATCGAGGCGCGGGGCGTCGTCGAGATGGGCGGCGCGATCGCCATGGAGGTCGCCGACGATCGGCCGCCGGTCGAGATCTCGGCGCCGAGATTCGAGTGGTTCGCCGAGCCGCTCGGCAAAGCGCTCTCCCTGCGAGGGCGGCTCGGACTCTCGGGAGGCGAGCTTCGGTTCGAGGAGCGCTTCGACGGGCTCTGGACGGGAAGCAGCTGGATTCCCACCGCGGATCTGCGGCCGCATGGCAACCTCGCGATCGACTCGGTGCCGGCATCGCAGATCGCCGCATGGCTTCCGGAAGCGATCCGCGAGGCGTGGGTCGCCCAGGATCCCGGCGGACTCTCGCTGCAGGTCGGAACGCGGGTCGAAGGGGATCGTCTCGAAGGGTCGCTTCAGATCGCGGCGGACGGGCTCTCGCTCGAGGCTCCGATCTCGCTCGACTCGCAGCGCCTGGCGATCGGTTCGACGTCGATCGAGGCGACGCTGCGCCCGGAGGCGATCGCGGCGCTTCCGGAGTCTTGGCGTGGGGAGTGGCGGCTGCTCGACGGGGCACCGATCGCGATCCAAGCCGATCCGATCGTGATGGCGATCGCGTCGCTCGATCGAACGCCCTTCGAGATCCCGCCGATCGCGGCGTCGCTCTCGGCCGCGTCGATCGCGGTGTCGGGCCCCGCATCGCCGGATCGACTTGAAGCGAGGGAACTCCGCGGCTCGGTGCGTCGAACCTCGGCTGGCGCGGTCGACGTCGAGGCCGCGTTGACCCTGCAGCCGTCGACCTTCGCCCTCGGCAGGGACCCGGCGCGATCGGCCACGACGAAGCGGCCCGTCGCGATGGCGGCGAAGGTGCGACGTGCGAGCCCGAGCGATTCTCCGACGGGCTTCGACTCGCTGGCGTTCGAGATGTCGCCGATCGATCTCGAGATCCGGACCGCGGACGCGGCGGCCGTCGCCTTGCTTGCGGCGCATCGCGCGACGATCGTTCCTCGCGAGGGCGCCGAAGGGTTCGCGCTTCGGCTCGCCCCGACGACGTCCGCGGAGGCGGGCGCCACCGCGATCCGATTCGACGGAGCGATCGCGCCGGCCGCGCCGAGCGCGGAAGCGGACGCCGCGTGGGCGGTCGATGGCGAGGGCCTGGTCCAAGGCCTTCCGGCCGCGCTCGTCTCGGCGTTCGTGTCCGACGGCGGCGTGGTCGGCAAGGCGCTCGGCGACGCGCTCGAAGCGACGCTTGCGGCGAAGGCGCTGACGTTCGACTCCGGCGAACTCGCCGTCGCGGTCGCGGGATCGAACGGTCGTCTCGATCTGCCGCGACTGCTCGTCGAGCCGGAGGTGCTGCGGATCCCCGTCGAGCCGGCGTTCTCCGGACAGTTCCGGTTCACGCCGGGCCTGCTCGCGTCGCTCGAAGGGCTGAACCCGATGCTCGGACAGCTCGAGTCCATGGAGGAGCCGATCCGCCTCCGGATCTGGGAGTGCGAGATTCCTCGAGCCGGCGTGGGGTTCGATCGGCTCGACGGCAACCTGCGCCTCGACCTTGGGCGAGGCCGATTCGTGCCGCAAGGCGTGCTGAAGGGCGTGCTGCTCGCCTTCGGCGACGCGAACGCCGCTGGATTCGACGGCGTCGCGGATCCGCTCCTCACGACGATCCGTGGCGGGCGGCTTTCCTACGACGACTTCACCGTGCGCTTCGTGCCGTTCCGCGATGGATGGCGCAACACGCTGCGCTTCTCGGGGCAGGTCGATCTGACCCGAACCCCCGCCTACGGCGAGTTCACCGCCGAGTATCCCGCCGCCTCGCTGGGGACCTACTCGGCGGAGATCCGGCGCCTGCCGCCCGAAGTGCTCGAGTCGCTCACGGTGCCGATGACCCTCTACGGCCCGCTCGACGGCTCCGGGCTGAAGACGCGAATCGACTTCGACTTCAAGAAGCTCCTCGAGGCCGGCGTTCGCGAGGGCGCGAGGCGGCTCTTCGAGGACCTGCTCGGCCCGAAGAAGTGACCGGCTGCCGATACACTCCGCGGGTCGACCGCAGGGCCCGCGAGGGTCGCTTCCGACCGACCCCCGAGGCCCCGATTCCTCCATCATGAAGATCGTCATCTGTGGCGCCGGCGAGATCGGGACCTACGCATGCGAGGTCCTCGATCGCAGGGGCGAGTCGGTGACGGTGGTGGATCAGCGTCCCGAGCGGCTTCGCGCGCTCGAGGAGAACCTCGACATCCGGACGCTCGAGGGCAACTGCGGTCGCGCCGACGTGCTCGCCGAGGCGGGATGCGCGACCGCGGGCCTCGTGGTGATGGCCACGGACAACGACGAGGTCAACCTGCTCGCCGGCACGATCGCCAAGAAGCTCGGCGCGAAGCAGGTCGTCGCGCGCGTCCACGACTTCGGCTACATCGAGCAGGAGGAGATCGACTACTCCGAGGCGCTCGGGATCGACGAACTCATCTGCCCGGAGTACTCGACCGCCATCGCGATCGCGCAGACGCTGCGGAATCCGGCGGCGACCGCGCTCGAGAGCTTCGCGCGGGGCGACGTGCAGATGGAGCAGTTCGAGGTCGATCCCTCCGCCGAGGCGATCGGCAAGCCGCTCTCGGCGCTGCCCATGCCAGCGGGGACGCGGGTCGCCGCGCTGCAGCGAGACGGCCGTGCCTTCATGCCCGACGGGTCGACCGCGGTGCAGCCGGGCGACTCGGTGTTCCTGGTCGCCTCGAGAGACTCGCTCGATCAGGCCCGAAAGCTCTTCCGCCCCGGCGACTTGCGACGGCGTCGCGTCGTGATCATGGGCGGCAACGCCATGGCGGCGTGGGTGTGCCGCCTGCTTCAGGGAAGCGGCTTCTCGATCCGGCTCTTCGAACGCGACCGGGCTCGGGCGGAGCGGCTCGCGGGTGAGCTCGAAGGGGTGACGGTCCTCAATGCCGATCCGATCGACGCGACCGTCTTCAGCGAGGAGCGGATCGGCGACGCCGACGACTTCGTCGCGATGGTCGACGACGACGAGGACAACATCATCGGCGGCGTGCTCGCGCGGAGCCGCGGGGTGGGCCGCGTGGTCACGCTCGTCCAGCGGGCGGACTACCTCGACGTCCTCTACGACATCGGCGTCGATCGGGCGTTCAGCCCCAAGCTCGTCGCGGCGAGGCAGATCGAGGAACTGCTCGATCGCGGGCCGATGCGCACGCTGAGCGTGCTGGCGCGAGGTCAACTCGACCTCTACCGCGTCTCGGCGTCGGCGGGAGGGCGAGCGGTGGGAGCCAGGCTCCGAACCGTGAAGCTCACGCCGCACTGGTCGGTGATCGCGGTCCAGCACGGCGACCAGACGATCGTGCCAGGTGCGGAAGACCAGATCGAGCCGGGCGACACCGTGCTCGTGCTCGGGCCGCACGGGCGAGGCGAGGACCTTCCGGAGATCTTCGGCGCGGGCTGACGCCTGCCGCAGGAGCCACGCGTGAACGCGAGCCTCGTCATCGCGGAACTCGGGCGGCTGCTGCTGCTGCTCTCGGCGCTCCTCTTCGGCGTCGCGCTGCTCGGCGCCTTCGACGGATGGCAGGCGAGCCGCGCCGCCGACGAGGCGATCCGGCTTTCGGCTCGCGAGGACTGGCTCGCCGCAGCCGCATTGGGTCTCTCCTCGGCGATCGCGGTCGTCTCGGGCTTCGCGATGCGGCATGGCGTCGCGTGGTTTCGCCGCAGCCGAAGGCGCGGTCCGGGCCCGCTCGGGCGCCGCGAAGCGGTCCTCCTCGTCACCTGCTCGTGGCTCGTGGGTGGCGCGCTTGCGGCGCTTCCCTACATCGCGTGGGGCAAGTGGGAGGGGCCGCTCGGCGAGGAGGTTGGGCTGCATGAGATCGTGCCTTGCCTCTTCGAGTCGATCAGCGGATTGACCACCTGCGGTGCGACGATCGTCACGGACATCGAGAAGCTTCCGCGGGCGATCCTGCTGTGGCGATCGCTCACGCAGTGGATCGGCGGCCTCGGGGTGGTGCTCCTCTTCGTGGCGGTGCTGCCCTCGCTCGGGGTCGGCGGCAAGCGGCTCTTCATGGCCGAGTCGACGGGGCCGGCGCCCGAGGGGCTTCGCCCGCACGTGCGAAGCACCGCACGCACGCTCTGGGGGTTCTACGTCGCGCTGACGCTGCTGCAGACGCTGCTGCTCATGCTCTGCGGCATGACCTTCTTCGAGGCGATCAACCACGCCTTCACCACGCTCTCGACCGGCGGCTTCAGCACCCGCAACGCGAGCATCGCGGCCTTCGACTCGGTGGCGATCGAGGCGGTGATCGTGCCGTTCATGATCTTCGGCGGCATCAGCTTCGTGGTGTACGACCGGCTGCTCAAGCGTCGCTTCGACATGGTCTGGCGGGATCCGGAGCTGCGGCTCTACCTCGGGCTGCTGCTCGGCGCGTCGCTCGCGATCGCGGCGGCGCTCGCGATCCGCCACGAGCCGATCCTGCAGGTCTCCGGCGCCGAGAGCGGTCCGGGCACCTTCGCGAGCCTTCGCGCCGCGGTGTTCACCGCGGTCTCGATCATGACGACGACCGGCTACTGCACCGCCGACTTCGACTACTTCCCGATTCCCGCGATCGCGGTGCTGCTGGTCCTGATGTTCATCGGCGGCTGCGCCGGCTCGACCGGGTCGGGTGTCAAGGTGATCCGCGCGTGGATCGGCATGCGACAGGTGGTGGGGGAGGTCGAGCGGGAGTTCCGGCCGGCGGTCGTGCGGCCGATTCGGCTAGGGAAGCGCATCGTCGACACGAACACGGTCTCCGCGTCGATGTCGCTGCTGGTGGCCGCGATGCTCGCCGTCGCGATCGGAACCTTCCTGATCTTCGTGTTCGAAGGGCCGCAGTGCGATCCGGGCACCGCGTTCAGCGCGGCGCTGTCGAGCATGGGCAACGTCGGGCCGGGTCTGGGCGACGTCGGCGCGATGGAGAGCTACGCGGGCATGAGCCACTCGTCCCAGATCGTGCTGATGGCGCTGATGATCCTCGGCCGCCTCGAGTTCTTTGCGGTGCTCGCGATCTTCACCCGCAGCTTCTGGAGCCGCGGCTGAGCGAGCGTTCCGCGATGACG
>CAZTMB010000124.1:0-7710 GCA_964614695.1 uncultured Isosphaeraceae bacterium
TCGATGCCCGATACGACAATGGGGACCGTCCCAAGGTCCCGGGGCAACGGCTGCATCGTGGCATGCGCGTTGCGGGGGGGGAGGGGCGCCATCAGATGCCTCTGACCGGATGGATCCAGCGCGATCGAAGTGGCACGCTCGGCATCCGGAGCTTTCGGAGGTGTGGTCATGCTCGATGACGCTCCAAGCAACAGCGAAACGCGCAGAGCCAAAGCCCGCCTGCTCGATGGCGCGATCGAGTGGCATCCGCCTCGGATCGCCACGGGTTTGCTCGCGCGCCTTCGTACGGCAGCATCGTGGCCGGAAGCCGCCGTCGAGTTGAGCGGCATCATCGGGAAGGTGATCAACGCCTCTTCGTCGCGGGTCTGGATCGTCGATCTTGGCAGTCGTGTGCTGTGCGCGCCGGCGACGGGCGACGCCTCGCCGCCACCACCGGAACCATTCGATCCGACGGATGCGGATTGGATCTTTTCGTCGGGCATTCGCCGGGTCGCCGCCGCGGAACTGCGGCGGGATCCGTTGCTTCGACGTCTCGTCGGGCCGGTTGCCGAAGGCGGTTGCGGACTGCTGCTCACGACCGCGTCCGAGACGGTGCCGACGACGTGCGTCGGATGGGTGATCGACGACGAAGGGCACCTGCCCGAGTGGGCCGGGCGCGTGCTCAGCGAGTTCGCGATCGGCGTGCCCTCGTGGTGGGACCTGCTCGAGAAGGTTCGTGAACAGTCCAAGCAGCTCGAGGCGATGGAGGAGGACCGCGACATCGCGGTCGCCTGCCGCGGCCTGCTGCACGATCTCGACAACGCGATCTTCCCGATCCGCTGCCGACTCGACCTGCTCTTCTCACCATCGAAGTCGGCCGACGACCTGCGTCACCTCGAGTCGATCTCCGCCTCCATCGACCAGCTGGCCCAACTCGGGCTCGACCTGCGATCGAAGCTCGAGAACACGGGTGAATCGAAGTCGCCGACCAACCTGCTCGAGTGGTGGGAGTCGCAGCGGCTCGCGATCGCCGGCGCCCTTCCACCGGGCGTGACGCTCGTGGGCGCGATTCCCAAGTCGACTCCGCCGATCGTGATGCCGGAGGCGCCGCTCACGCAGGCGGTGGTCAATCTTGTCGCGAACGCCGGCAAGGCGGTCGGGCCCGACGGAGTGGTGGTCGTTTCTGCGAGCGGGTCGGGGCCTGGTCGCGTGCGGATCACCGTCTCCGACAACGGAGTTGGGATTCCCGCCGAATCGGTCGAGGCGCTTCGAAGGACGATCCGCGCTCGGCGAGCCGAAGGACTTCCGATGCACGGAAAGGGGCGGCGTCGGCACGGGTTCGGCCTGGCGATCGTCGAGGAGATCGTCGAGCAATGGGGTGGTGTGCTCGTGATCGAGTCGGCGGCTGGCAAGGGCACCCGAATGGGGCTCAAGGTGCCCGCCGTTCCGAGCGAGGATCTGGAGAGGCGTCGAGCGATCATCGAGGTCGATGACGCGCGGCGCCGCTGGGTGATCGTCGAGATGCTGCGGTGCGTGGGCGTGCATGCCATGCCGCGCGACGCCGAGGTCCCGATCTCGGAGGACGGCGAACCGGGTGGCGAGTCGTCCAGCCGCGGCGCTCGCGTGCAGGAGCCCGACCCCAGCGCGACGATTTGGATCGTCGACGGGCCCTCCGCCGATTCACCCGCGCTTCTCGAGTGGCTCGAGGCCGAGGAGGATCGCCTCGCGATCGCACTGGGCAAGCCGACGCGATCGCATGCGCGACTTCGGCACATCGAGGCCCCAGGAGACGAGGCGGCGATGCTCGTGGCCCTGCAGGAGTTGATCGATCGGAGGGAAGGGCCGGACCTTGCGTTCAGTTGGGGTTCGATGGACGGCTCGCCGACCCCTTCGAGAAAGCGCACCGCCGGACGCCATCGCGGGGATGACGCCGGCGGCGGATGAGGTGACGGGATCGGGAGCGAACGTGGAGCGCGTCGAGAGGTGAGGGATCCGGACGCATCGCACGCTTCGGGGAACGATCGCGCCAATCCGATTACGAGCGCCGACCGCGGCCCGGTCGCAGCAGCAGCCCGGCGATTCCTGCAAGCGCCAGCACGCCTGGCGCCGGAAGCACTTCGGTCACGCCGTGCAAGGTGACCGTGCCGGACCACGATCGCTCGATGCCGCCGCTCGGCGGGGGCACGATGCCGTTGCCGAGCATCACGCCGTAGGACGCGACGTCGAAGCCGCCGTTCTCAAGGACGTAGGTGTCGGTCAGGATGAAGTCCGGAGGCGACGCCGCCGTCCACGCACCCCACTCCTGCGCCATCAGGTCGAGCGGCGTTCCAGGCACCGCGTTGCCGCCGACCTGAAGGCGCCCGCCGGTCGCGGGGGCGAAGGGCAGACCCGCGAGGGCGTCCGCGGAGAAGGGGCCGCTCGAGAGGTAGGCCGTGAGCGCGGTCACCTGCGGCTCCGCCGAGCAGGTCACGTTCGAGAGAGTGATCGAAGTGAGCATGCCTTCGAGTTCGCCAGGTTCGAAGTAGAGGGTGAAGTCGCCGGCAAGCCAGGTGGCTTCGTCGAGGGTGATGACGATGTCTCCAAACGTCGTCGGCGCGAGGCACGCGGCAAGCGACGAGGCGGTGATCGGAAGCAGGCTGCGAAGCATGATTGGGTCCTCCTGGGAAGCGGCCGGCGGAACGGCCCGTTCGATGCGAGGCGTCGCACGCTGCGACTCGTCTCGCACCAGAGGAAGCGTGAAGCAGCGACGAAACCCATCACGTCCTGCGGGGAATTCGCGAGGCGCGTCACCAGCGTCGACGCGGAGCGTCGAGGAGGCGACGCAGCTTCGCGGCAGCGCGGCTGCACGCGCCGGGGGCAGTCGGGCGGCGAAAGCGCCCGTCGAGGATCGAGCGAAGATCCTGCGAGAAGTCGCTCATGCGCTGATAGCGATCGTCGGGATGGCAGCGCAGCGCCGCATGCAGGACCTGGCGCAGCGGGCGGGACAGCCTCGGATCGCCGTCGATCGGAGCGACCTGGACGCTGCGGGCGATCGCTCGGAGCCGCGCGAGGGCGGCGATCTGCCCGCCCGAGGGAATCGCCCGCGGACTCGCGAGTCGATGGAGGACCAGTCCGAGCTGGTAGATGTCCGATCGCGCATCGACCGGCGCGTTCACGGCCCGGGTCTGCTCCGGACTCATCGCTTCGAGCGAGCCGAGCACCTGTTCGGCGCCGGTGTGCAGGATCGTCACCTCGAGTTCGCGATGCTCGACCTTCGCGATGCCGAAGTCGAGCAGCCGCGGCCGGCCGTCGCGATCGACGAGGATGTTCGCGGGCTTGAGGTCCCGATGCACGAAGCCCAGCGCATGGGCGTGGGCGATCGAATCGGCGATCGTGTGGACGAGCGCGACGATCTCGGCGAGGTCGAGTTCCGACTCCGCCGCGAAGCGATCGATCGGGCGGCCGCCATCGACGAGTTCAAGCACCAGAAAGGGCGAGCCCTGATGCGTGCCGCGGCCGAGCAGTCGCACGATGCCGGGATGGTCGAGCCGGTCGAGGATCATGGCCTCGCGGCTGAAGCGGGCCTGGCGCTGCTCGTCGAGATCGCGATCGCGGTGGGGGAACTTGATCGCGACGGGGTGCTGATCGCGAAGCCGTTGCGAGGAGAACACCTCGCCCATGCCGCCGCGGCCGATCGGGTGAAGCGGGGCGAAGCCGGGGAGTCTGGGTGGCTCGTGTGAGGCACCATCGTTGCGCCGATCCGCCGAAGTCGCGGCGTCGCTCGCGTCGGCGTTCGGCTCGGGCGTGCGATCAGCCGCCTCGAGCAGCGCGTCGAGTTCGCGTCGGAGATCCGGGTGCCCGAGGCAGATCCGATCGAGTTCTCGCGCCCGTTCGTCGAGGTTCTTGTCGACGACCGCCTCGAAGGCCGCGCGGACGTCGTGAAGCGAACGACGGCGAGTCGAGGCGGGGCCCTGCGTGGACTTCGCATTCGCGCGGCGGGTCTTCACGGGAGCGTTCCGCCTTCTGCCGCGTGGCCGCGATCCGAGGCGAGCCGCTGTTCGAGCCAGGCCCGGCAGAAGCGCCAGTCCCGCTCGACCGTCGGCTTCGAGACGCCAAGTTGCGACGCGATCTCCTCCATCGTGAGACCGCCGAAGGTGCGCAACTCGACGACCCTCGCGCCGCGGGGGTCCTCCTGCGCGAGCGCCTCGATCGCCTCCGCGACCTCCGACATCAGGGTGGTCTCCTCGCGGCCCACCGGCTCGGCGACGAGGGCCACCGGCTTCGAGGCGCCGCCACGTCGGGCGGCACTTCGCTGGCGGGCGTGATCGACCAGCACCCGCCGCAGCGTGGTGGCGGCGATCGCCATGAAGTGGCTGCGATCGCGGAAGGCGTTCGGAGGCGAAGCGAGCAGCCTCAGGTAGGCCTCGTTCACGACCGCCGTCGGCTGCAGCGTGTGCCCGGCCCGCTCGGAGCGCAGGAGGACATCGGCGAGCGAACGCAACTGTCTCTGGACCTCGAGAAACGCCTCGTCGATCGACCGATCGGATGGCTCCGGCACGACACGCTCCTTCGCGATGGAATCGATCGCCACGGCGAGTCCGCATCGCGTGGCGGCGATCCGGCGACGCGTGGCGCTCCCGACGAAGGAAGGTTCGCAGGGGTGAAGCCCGCACGACACTGGAAAGCGGACCCGATCGGCGCGTCGCCGATCGCTTTCCTTCGCCCTCGCCATCGCACCATCACGCGAGCGCGAGCTCTGCGCGCACCGACGCCGGCGGGGCATCGATCGTTCGACGCCCCACCGGCGCGGCTCCCTTCCCTCCCTCGAGGGTCAGTTCCAGAGCGAGAGCAAGAGCGCGAGGTCGCTCGCGCCGGTGACGCCGTCGCCGTCGAGATCGGTCGCGCCGCCAAGGCCCCACGCGCCGAGCAGCATCGCCAGGTCGGAGGCACCCACGACCCCGTCGCCGTCGAAGTCCCCGAGGACGCCGCCGGCATCGCATCCGAGCAGGAAGACGCTGAGCGAGTTGGAGTCGGTGTTGGCGACGACGACGTCCTGCGAGCCGTTGCCGTCGAGGTCGCCCGTGGCAACCGCCACCACCGCAAGTCCTGCGGGCGAAGTCATGGCGTGGGTGAACACGCCGTTGCCCCCGTTCTCGGCGAAGAGGGCGCCGTTGCCGTGGTCGTCGGCGAACGCCGCATCGAGATCGCCGTCGCAGTCGAGGTCTCCGAGTGCGATCGCGATGGCGCCGCCGCCCGCGACGAAGAACGGCGCCTGCGACGCGAATCCGGTTCCGTCGGAGAGCACGGTGTAGGGATACGAGCCCAGATCGCCGCGGGCCGCGACGGCGATGTCGGCCAAGCCGTTGCCGTCGAGGTCGCCGCAGGCGATCTGCTCGGTGCGCATCAGGTTCGAGACCGGGATCGTCGTCCACGGGACGAAGTTCCCGCGGTTGTTGCGATGGACGCCGAGGATGCGGTCGTCGTGCGAGGACCACGCGACGTCGAGATCGCCGTCGCCGTCGAAGTCGCCGAACGCCGCGCCACGCGGATCGGCACCGACGGCGAGTTCGATCACGGTGAAGTTCGCGCCCCCGAGGTTCCGCAGGATGCTCACGGTGTCGACGGCGCTGTTGGCGACGACGAGATCGAGGTCGCCGTCGCCATCGAGGTCGCCCGTCGTGGGCCCTTCGCCGTCCTCGCCGGTGGCGACGGTCGAGCCGAGGGTGAAGTTCGCGGCGCCGCCGTTCAGCAGGAACGCCACCTGACCGCTGTTGGCGAGCACGACCGCGAGGTCGGCGGTGCCGTTGCCGTCGAAGTCCCCCGCGACGAGGTTGCCGGCCCCAGCGTTCTGCGGGAGGTTGATCGAGGGGCCGTCGACGAACCCGCCGAGCCCGTCGCCGAGCAGGATGCGGATGTCGCCGGGTCCGTCGATCGTGGACGCGACATCGAGGCGGCCGTCGCCGTCGAAGTCGGCGATGGCGACGCCGCTCGGGGCCGTGCCGGGATTCGCGGTGGCGGTGGCGTCGATCACGATCTGCGAGAAGGCCGTCGAGGCCAGGCTCGCGGTGGTGGCGGCAAGGAGAAGCGATCGGGGCATGGTGCTGGATTCCGTGGGGGACGCCGACGCGGCGGCCGACGGGAAGGGGAGCCCCGAGACGACCCGTGGATACATGAAGCGCCCTGGTTTCGGGATCCTCGGCGTTGGCGACGCCCGCGGCGTCTGGCCCTACGTTCGAACCGCTGCGGAGCCTGAGCGGCCAAGCAGCGGCCGGACCGCGAGCATGGCCGCGAGCGTCGCCGCCGAGGCGGCGGCGGGCCGCCAATCGGCGAGGGCCGAGCTGACGACGATCCATCCGCCCACCGCGATCGCGACGAGCGGCGGCAGCGGGAAGAGCGGCATGCGGAAGGGGCGAGGCTCGTCGGGGCGACGCTTCCGAAGCACGATCGCGGCGATCATCGTCAGGATCACCGCGAAGGTCGTGAGCACGCCGACGTACTCGAGAAGCGCTCGGATTCCGGAGATCCACACCATCGCGATCGCGATGGCGATCTGCCCGAGGATCGCGGCGGTGGGCGCGCCGCGACGGTTGAGCGAACCGGCGGCTCGCGGAAGTTCTCCCTTCCACGCCATCGCGGCGATCACCCGACCGCAGGTCATGATCCCGACCGAGAGCGTCGAGGCCATGAGCACGACGATCGCCGCGGTGATGATCCAGCCTCCACGCTCGCCGAAGAGGTGCACCGCGACCACCGAGCCGAGTCCCGTCATCGGCTTCAGCCCGCCGTCCGATGCGACCTCGACCATGGCCGCCGGCGGCACCGCCCAGAGGTACACGACGTTGGCGAGGAGGTAGAGCGTGCCGACGAGCAGCACGCTGCCGATCACCGCAAACGGAACGTGGCGGCCGGGTCGCGTCACCTCGCCCGCGACGTCCGCGGCGTTCGACCAGCCCAGGTACGCGAAGGTGATCGCGATGACCGCGGCGCCGCAGGCGGAGGAAAACGCCGAGGGCGCCGGCGCGTCGCGAAGAATCGCCTCGACCGTGGCGGCGTCGGCATTCGTCGGAATCGAAGCCAGCAGTCCGCCGGGCTCGGCAAGGCGGGCGGCTTCGAGCACCGCCGCGGAAGGCAGGATCGTCTCGATGCCGCTCGTGAACTCGGTCCAGAACCCTGCGACCACGATGAGAAGCACCACCGCGACCTTGACGACGACGAGCAGGTCGTTGAGCCGGCTGCCGCCGATCACCGTGACCGCGTGCACCGCGCCGAGCCCGAGCAGGAGCAGCGTCGCGACGATCCGGGGATCGCTGCCGGGCACGAGCGCGTCGACGTAGTTGCCCGCGACGAGGGCAACCGCCGCGGTCGAGGCGAGATAGCCGATGAGCAGCGTGATCATGCCGCTCAGGTAGCCGGGGATCGCGCCGAGCGCCTCGTGCACGACGACGTACTGGGCGCTCGCCCGCGGGCGCATCGAGGCGACCTCCGCGAGGGTGATCGCGCCCGCGAGGGCGACGATGCCCGCGGCGATCCAGCAGCCGATCACGTTCGCGCTCGAGACGAGCGACGCGCCGACCTCGCCGGTCGCGAAGAAGATCCCCGAGCCGATCATCGAGGCGATGCAGATGCCCAAGGCGCTCGCCGCGCCGATGACGCGAGGCTGCTCGCGTTGGTCGGTGGCGATCGCTTCAGCGGCTTCGGGCATGGGGCGGCAAGGTAGCGGGGGAGACTCCGCCTTGCTTTGTGCGAATCGCG
>CAZTMB010000125.1:0-7630 GCA_964614695.1 uncultured Isosphaeraceae bacterium
GGGCGTCGCGGTGGCCGAAGCCTTCGCGGTCTCGACGAGCGCATCGAAGGTCTTGGGATCTTCGATGGCGATCTGCGAGAGCATCTTGCGGTTGAGCAGGACGCCCGCGAGCTGCAAGCCGTTGATGAACAGGCTGTAGCGGGTGCCTCGCATGCGGCACGCCGCGGTGATGCGGGTGATCCAGAGACTGCGGAAGTCGCGCTTGCGGGCCCGACGGTCGCGGTGGGCGAACCGGCCGGCGCGGAGCAGGGCGACCTTCGCCTGCTGCTTCAGACGGTGCTTGGTGCCGTAGTAGCCGCGAGCCTCGCGGAGCAGCTTGCGTCGGGCCTGGGTGCGGGCGGCGCCCTTGCGAACACGTGGCATGTCGAAGACTCCAAGGATCCGACGGGGGCCGACTGGCTCTTCAGTCCCGGCGGACGGTTGCGGACGTGGGTTACGGGTGCGACGACGGAATCGCCGGCTCGGTCAGGCGGCGCCCTCGGCGATCGCCGCGGCGGCTGCTTCACGGGCCTTGCGATCGGCGATCGCCTGCTCCTGGCTGCGAAGCGGACGATGCAGCAGCATCTCAAGACGCTTGAGGTCGCCCGAACGCATGTAGCTGCGCTTGCGGAAGCTGCGGATCTTCTCGCCGGTCTTGTTGCTCTTGAGGTGCCGGCTGCCGGGGCGGCCGAAGCGGACCTTGCCGGTCTTGGTGATCTTGATCCGCTTGAGCAGACCCTTGTGGGACTTGAGCTTCGGCATGGCTGACTCGCGAGGCGCGGGGGACGATGGAAGGAACGCCGCCGGTTTCGGCGGAAGCGGCGAGTGTACCGAGACGCCGCGGCGGGTCAATCCCCTGAAACGGGAGTGGGTCCCGTGCGGGCATCGGTCACGCCGGGGGCGCGGACAAGAAAGCGCCCCGGGAAGGGCGAACCCTTCCCGGGGCGGAGGTCGATCGGATCAGGCTCGGCGACCGGACGTCAGGGGCACTCGCCCCAGGCCCCGAGAAGGATCGCGAGGTCGGCACCATTGACGACGCCGTCGTCGTTGAGGTCGGCTACGCAGCCCGGGCACTTGCCCCACTCGCCGAGCAGGATCGCAAGATCGGCGCCGTTGACGACGCCGTCGTCGTTGAGGTCGCCGGTGCAGGGCGTTTCGGCGCAGGGGGTGTTGGGAGCGCCCGGCGTGTCGACGCCGATCACCACGTCGAACGGACCGATCGTCCACGGGCCGGTGTCGTCGCAGCGGTACGCGTGGCCGGGGACGAACACGCCGTCGGGGCCGACGGTCGTGCCGCCGTAGAACCAGTCCGCTCCCGGAGGCGGGGGCACGTCGGTCGAGATCACCAGCGCGATCGAGTCGACGATCTCGTCCCACGGGGTGATGTCGAGGACGCCGTCGTCGTTGGGATCGAGGTCGTCGCCCACCGCGCCGGTGAAGTTCCAGACGAGCATGTGGGTGACGGTGTCGCCGTTCTCGAAGTCGAGGGTCGTCACGAAGTTCGGCGTGGCGAGGGTGAAGGTCTCCTCGGCGGCGAGGAAGAGGCCGGACTTCGGCATCGCCTGGGCGAGGAGGCTGATCGCCACCTCGACCACGCCGCTGGCCTGCTCGGCGTTGCCGTCGCCGAGCACGATGTAGGAGAGCCCGGTGAGGCTCGCGCCGGCGGCGCCGCGCAGTTCGAAGTACTCGTCGTTGTCGGCGCCGGTCTGGTCGAGCCGGACCTCGTTGATCACGACGTCCGGCGGCGTCGGGCCGCCGACGCAGATCACGTTCGCCGAGTCGGCGCAGGACTGGTCCCAGTCGACATTGCAGCAGAGCGGGTCGATGGCGCAGATCGCTTCGCAGCAGGCGCCGTCGGAGCAGTAGGGGGTGCCGTTGGGCTTGAGGCAGCTGCCCGCCGACGGATCGCCGCAGGAGAGCGTCGCCGTGCAGGAGAGGTTCTCGAAGCCCGGCGTGTCGGTGCCCGCGGTCGGGTCGAACGCACCCACCGCCCACGCGAGCTTCGGCGTGCAGCGGTAGAAGTGGCCGGGCGTGTAGGCGGTGTCGGGGCCGACGGTGTCGTCGGCGTAGGTGCAGCCGGTCGAGCCGATCACCGAGACCGAGTCGAGCATCGAGGCCCAGGGCGTCGCGTCGAGGATGCAGTCGTTCTCGACGTCGTAGTCGCCGCCCGCGGCACCGTTGAAGTTGAAGACGAGCAGGTGGGTCTGGTTGTAGACGTCCTCGAAGTTGATCGGCCAGACGAAGTCCGCCGTGCCGAGGGTGAAGGTGCTCTCGGCGATCACGAGGTAGCCGCTCGCGGGAATGCTCACGCCGGTGAGGTTGAGGATGTACTCGACGATGCCGCTCGCATCGGCGCCTTCGTCGCCGAGGACGAGATAGCTCACGCCGTCGAGCATGGTGCCCGGCGTGCCGGTGATCTCGATGTAGTGGTCGTTGTCGCCGCCGGGCTGCTTGATGCGGACTTCGCTGATGGCGAGGCCTTCGGGGGCCGTGGCTCCGAAGACCGTCGCCTGCGCGGTGGCGACGCAGCCCTTGTCCCATGCGGTGTCGCAGCAGGTCGGGTCGATCGCGCAGACGAGGTCGCACACCCGCGGGTCGCTGCAGCCGCCGGTCGACTGCGGGGCGAAGCAGCTGCGACCGTCGTAGCCGCCGCAGATCTCCGTCGTGCAGGGCAGGTTCGGCGCGCCGGGCGTGTCGGTCACTCCGACGTCGAAGACCCCGACCGTCCACTCGCCGTCCGGCTCGCAGGTGTAGGCGTGTCCGGGGACGAACGGACCGTCCGGACCCACGGTGTTGTCGCTGTAGGCGCACTCGGTGTTGACGGGCGGGATTGCCGCGCTCTCGAGCAGCGCGATCGAGTCGACGATCGCCTCCCACGGCGTGACGTCGAGGGTGCAGTCGTCGTCGGTGTCGAGATCGTCGCCGATCGCGCCGGTGAAGCCGCGCACCAGCATGTGCGTCACGTTGTCGCTGTTCTCGAAGATGATCGCGTCGGTGATGAGGTCGGCGACCACGCCGAGCGTGTTGTCGTCCTTCGCGGCGAGGAAGTAGCCCGACGCGGGGGCGGAGAAGCCGTCGAGCGGGACCACGCACTCGACGACGCCGCTGCCGCCGGTGCCGTCGCCGATCACGATGTAGGTGAGGCCATCGAGGCTCGTGCCCGGCTCGGCGGCGAGTTCGAAGTACTCGTCGACGTCCGAGCCGGGCTGGTCGATGCGGACCTCGCTGATGGTCACGCCGCCGCCGGCGGCGCACTCGAAGTTGGGCTGTCCCGGGGTGTCCTCGCCGTCGGTGACGTCGTAGGGGCCGATCTGCCAGAGGTCGACGTTCCGGCAGAGCCACGCATGACCGGGGACGGTGCCGGCATCAGGACCGATGCGGACGTCGGAGTAGTAGAAGTCCGAGGTGATGCCGTCGGGTTCGGGAACCGCGACGAGGGCGATCGAGTCGAGGATCGCGTCCCACGGCGTCACCTCGAGCACGCCGTCGTCGTTGGGATCGAGGTCGTCGCCGACCGCGCCGGTGAAGTTCGAGACGATCAGGTGCGTGACGTTGTCGAAGTTCTCGAAGTTGAGCGGCGCGATCAGATTCGGCGTGCCGGGCAGCGAGAAGGTGCTCTTCGCGACCAGGAACAGGCCGTTGCCGTCGAGCATGTTGCCGGTGAGGTCGAGCACGAACTCGACGCCGCCGTTCTGCGCCGGCGGCGTGGCGCCGGAGAGGTCGCCGATCACGATGTAGGTGACGCCGTCGAGGCTCGCCCCGGGCACGCCGCGCAGTTCGAAGTACTCGTCGTTGTCGGCGCCTGGCTGGTCGATGCGAACTTCGTTGATGCGAAGCGGCGCGGGGCCTCCGAAGCCGGCGGCGACCGAGAGGGGCGACAGCAGCGACCACGGCAGGGCGATCGCGGACGCGGCGAGGAGCAGGCGGCTCATGCGGTGTTCCTGAGTGACCGGGACGGAGAAGGCGAGGTTGGCGGACGCGGGACCGGGAAGCGAAACGTCCCTACGGCGCGTCGGCTCGAGGGTTCGGGCCGCTGCGACGGGGGATCTTCTCGCCCACGAGGGCTTGGATTGACAGGGAAAGACTAGAACAGGTCTCGTCGGCGGTCGCAAGGATTTTGTGTGCTCCGCGCCGCTTCGGTCGCGATCGGCAAGGTTCCGGGACGCGCGGAAAGCAACGACGGCGACTCCGAGGAGCCGCCGTCGCCGACTGGTGTCGATCGGGGTGTCAAACTGGAGAAGTCACTTGGTCGGTTCGTCGTCCTCGACCTGGACGATCGTCTCCGCCGGGACGACCTCGACCCCCGAGCCGGTGGGGATGAGCATCGGCGTGAGGAACACCTCGACCCGACGGTTCTCCGGCGCGCCGTTGCGGCCGTTGGCGACGATCGGCCGGTACTCGCCGTAGCCGACCACGGAGAACCGCTGCGGCGTGAGTCCGGCGGCGACGAGGGCATCCCGCACCGCAATCGCCCGGTGGGCCGAGAGGTGCAGATTGCTCGGGTGCTTCGCGCGGGTCTCGGCGCGTCGGATCGGCACGTTGTCGGTGTGGCCGACGATGCGGACCTCGAGGCTCTCGGCACCGTCGCTGCCCAGGATGCCCGCGAAGGTGCGAAGCGCCTGACGGGCGCTCTCGGAGAGCTCCACCGAGCCGAGGGGGAAGGTGAAGTCCGCAGCGAACCGCACCACGCCCCGCTGGGCGTCGAACTCGAGGACCTCGGGGTACCGCGTGGCGAGTTCGGTCAGGGCGTCGATCACCTCCATCGGCAGCGGGCCTGCGCCGAGTTCGATGAGCTGCCGCTGCAGGCGGTCGTAGTCCGAGACGAGGCGGTCGAGATCGCTGCTGCTGCCATCGCGCATGCGCTCGAGGCTTCGGATGTCCTCGGTCGCCTTGAGCAGCTGGCCGCGAAGGACCCGCTCGTTGTTCGTCGCGGTGTCGAGATCGTTCTGCGTGGAGAGCAGCTGCTGCTCCTTGCCGCGATAGGCGGTCATCAGCTCGTCGTACCGCTGCTGCGGGACGCAGCCGAGCCCGGCGAGCGAGAACGCCGCGAGCGGCAGGACGAGTCGAAGCGTGGAACGCGTGGTACGGGAATGGCGCATGCGGGGTCCTCCTTGTTCCCCGACGCTCGGGCGAAGGCCGGCGTCGCGTGATTCGTGCGTCTCGGTCGAGGCGCGGCGGGAGACGTACAACTCGCTCTGCCGCGGCGGGCGGAGTGTACCGTCACCGCATGGCCTCATCGGGACGCGTCGACACGCATTCGCCCCGTCCTCGCCGCATCGAAGCGTCGGCAGCGGCCGATGCGGATCGTGTCGTTGCGCCAGCGGTGGTTCTGCTCGACGCCGCCGGGACCGTCGAGGCGATCGGAACTCCCGCGGCGATCGGCGCGACCGAAACGAGGGATCGCGTCCGGCTTCCCGGCCACGTCGTGCTCCCGGGCCTCGTCAACGCCCACGCCCATCTGGACTTGACGGCGCTCGGACCTCGGCCTTTCGAGCGAGGCTCCGGGTTCGCCGCCTGGGCCGGCATGATCCGACGCGAACGCCCCGCCGAGCCTGCGGCGATCGCAGAATCGGTTCGGCAGGGCCTCGAGGCGAGCCGGCGGGGCGGGACGGCGATCCTCGGCGACATCGCCGGCAACCGAGGCCTTCCCGCGTTCGAGGCGATGCGGGCGGCCGGCGTGCGAGGCGTCTCCTACCTCGAGGTCTTCGGCATCGGGAAGGCCGAGCCGGGCGGCTGCGCATTCATCGACGCCCTCTCGGGGCACGTCGATCCGGTCACGCCCACGCGGCTCGGCGTCTCTCCGCACGCGTCCTACTCCTGCGGCGATCGGCTCTACGAGCGGGCGGCTTCGCTTGGGCTGCCGCTTGCCACGCATCTCTCGGAGACGCTCGAGGAGTTGGAGTTCTCCCACCGCGGCTCCGGGCCGCTCGCGGATCTGCTTCGCACCGTCGGCGCCTGGACCGAGTCGCTCGATGGATGGAACTGCTCGCCGATCGCCCGGCTGCTTCCGACGCTCGCCCGCTCCGGCGCCGCGATCGCCCACGGAAACTATCTCGAGGATCGCGATCTCGATCTCCTCGCCGAGTGCCATGCGAAGGCCGCGCGTCCGCTCGGCCTCGTCTACTGCCCACGGGCGAGCGCGTACTTCGGTCATCCAGCAGCGCCGCACCCGCCGCATCGCTATCGCGAACTGCTCGCGCGAGGCGTGCCGGTCGCCCTCGGCACCGACAGCCTCGTCTGCCTCGACACGCCGGATCGCTTGAGCGTGCTCGACGAGATGCGGCTGCTCCGCCGTCGCGACGGCACCGACGCTCGTGCGCTGCTTGCGATGGCGACGGTGCACGGTGCGGCGCTCCTCGGCGAGCCGCGTTCGAGCGTCGTGCTCGCGCCCGGCGCGTGTCCGGAAGGCCTGCTGTCGGTCGAGATCTCCGGGTCGACGCGGCCCGCGATCGACGATGGCGAGTCGTGGCTTGCGGCGGCGATCGAAGCGGAAGCGCCGCCGCAGTGGATCGTGTCGCCTTCCTGGAGCGTCGCCGGATGAGCCGGACGCTCTTCAAGGGCTTCGAGGCGTCGGCGATTGAACTCGCGCCGGCGCTCCTCGGGGCGATCCTCGTCCGCGACCTCGGGGGCGTGCGCCTCGCCGGGCGCATCGTCGAGACCGAGGCGTATCCGGGTGGCGACGACCGCGGCAGCCATTCGCGAGGCGGACGCCGCACGCCACGCAACGCGTCGATGTTTCTCGCCGGCGGTTCGGCCTACGTCTACCTCATCTACGGCATGCACCACTGCGTGAACGTCGTCTCGGGCGCGGACGGCGAAGGCGAGGCGGTCCTGATCCGCGCGCTCCAACCGATCGAGGGACTCGAGGCGATGCGCGATCTTCGAGGCCGAGGATCGGATCGCGACCTCTGCCGCGGCCCAGGGCGGCTCGCCGCGGCGCTCTCGATCGACCGCTCGCACGACGGGATCCGACTGTCGAGATCGAGCGGCCTCTGGATCGAGTCGGGCGAGTCGCCCGAACGGATCGCCTCGTCCCCGCGTATCGGTCTTGGCGACGTCGGCCCGTGGGCGGATCGCCCATGGCGATGGTTCGACGCCGACTCGCCGCATGTGAGCCGGATGCCACACGCTCGCCGATAGAGAAGGTCCGGTGCTAGCATCGGACCCGCACGGTGGTGCACGAGTCGGGTCGATCCTGAACCGTCCCGATCACGCCACCGACGGAGTCCGCTTCCCCGATGGATCCACAGCAGGACGCCTTGATGCAGGTCGCGAAGAACGCCGGTCCCTATCCCCGCGAAGCCTTCCAGTTCGTGCAGCAGGGACTCGGCCACACCGTCGAGCGGATCGCCGAGTACGGCGGACTCCAAGCGGAGGAGGGGAGCCACGTCAGCGGTCAGCAGTTGTGCCTCGGCCTGCGCGACTTCGCGATCCAGCAGTACGGGCTGATGGCGCCGACGGTGCTTCGCCATTGGAACGTGCTGCGGACCGACGACTTCGGGCGGATCGTCTTCGCGATGATCGAGCAGGGCTTGATGTCGAAGACCTCCGAGGACAGCCTCGACGACTTCCGCGGCGTCTACGACTTCGCCGAGGTCTTCTCACGCGAGCAGATCCTGCGGCAGGTCCGGGGCTGAGCAGGGGACAGGAG
>CAZTMB010000126.1:0-7531 GCA_964614695.1 uncultured Isosphaeraceae bacterium
TCAGAGGTGCGACGAGACTCGTGCGCTCGATTCGGATCCCGCGTCGGCTGCGTGTTCGCGCTCCGGCGAGATCGAGGGGCCCGTCGGATCAGGCGACCGCATCCGGCCGATCGCCCTCAGCCTCGCTGCATCGATTCGAGTTCGGCCCATCGCTCATAGAGCGTCTTCACGCGGTCGGTGGCCGCCGCCAACTTCGCGTAGGCGTCGGCGGATCGGGAGTGGTCCGCAAGGGTCGCGGGATCTCGGGTGGCCGCCTCGAATCGCTCGACGTCCTGTTCGGCGGCGAGGATGGCCGCCTCCATCCCGTCGTACTCGCGTTGATCCTTGTAGGACAGCTTCCGGCGCCCGGCCTTCGCGACATTCGCCGCAGGCGACGCCTCGGGCTTCGAGGCGAAGCGATCGGTCTCGCCGCCCGAGCCCGCGGCGCCGGGGCCGTTCGTCGCGGCGAGCGACTCGAAGGCTCGTTCCCACTGCGCGACCGACGCGAATCGTCGCGCCGTGCCGTCGGGCAGGAGACCCACATACTCGGTCGCGACCCGCTCGAGCATGAAGCGGTCGT
Source organism: uncultured Isosphaeraceae bacterium (assembly GCA_964614695.1). Classification (GTDB taxonomy): domain Bacteria; phylum Planctomycetota; class Phycisphaerae; order Phycisphaerales; family SM1A02; genus VGXO01. The sequence goes on from CAZTMB010000126.1 coordinate 560, forward strand.
GGGTGACGAGGACGAGCCCGCCCGCAAAGTCGAGAAGCGCCTCCTCGAGCACCTCGAGCGAAGGGATGTCGAGATCGTTGGTCGGTTCGTCGAGCAGCAGCACGTCTGCACGCTCGCGCATGAGATTCGCGACCAGCAGTCGTGCCTGCTCCCCGCCGGAGAGGTTCCGCACCGGCGTCGGCAACTGGCTGGTCTCGAAGAGGAACCGCTTGGCCCACGCCGTGACGTGGATCGCGCCGCCTCGGAAGTCGACGTGGTCGCCAAGCGGGCAGAGCGACTCCTGCAGGGTCTTGGCGGGATCGAGCGAAGCGCGGTGCTGGCTGAACACGATGGTGCGAAGCGCGTGGGCCTGCTCGATGCGGCCGGTATCGGGCGCAAGTTCGCCCGAGATCACCCGCAGCAGCGTGGTCTTGCCGGAACCGTTCGGGCCAAGCAGCCCCAACCGATCGCCGGGCGACAGCTCCAGCTCGAGTCCCGCGAAGAGGCGGCGGCCGCCCATCGACTTCGCGACGCCCTCGAGCGAGACCAGCTTGCGGGTGCGGCGATCGGTCGCCTGGAAGTCGATCGACGCGGTGCGCTGCGGCGCCGCGAGGCGGCCCTTCGAGTCCGCGAGCGCCTCGCGACGCGCCGCCGCGGCATCGACGGTGCTCTGCGTGCGGGTCCGCCGCGCCTGCACGCCCTGCTTGAGCCATGCGTCGTCGCGGCGCACGCGATTCGCGAGCGCCGACTGCGCGGCCCGCTCCGCCTCCATGAACTCCTCGCGTCGGCGAAGGAACGCGCTGTAGTTGCCCTTCGCCTCGAAGGTCCCGTCCGGGTAGGCCTTCGAGAGTTCGACGATCCGATTCGCGGTCTCCTCGAGGAAGCGGCGATCGTGGGTCACGAAGACCATCGCGGGCTCCGCGGTGCGGACGAACCGTTCGAGCCATCGGACCCCCTCGAGGTCGAGGTGATTGGTCGGTTCGTCGAGGAGCAGCAGGTCGGGCTGCGTGGCGAGGCCTCGGGCCAGCGACAGGCGCTTCCGCCAACCTCCCGAGAGCGCCGCGACCGGGCGATCGAGGTCGTCGAATCCCAGCTGCGTCAGCACGATCGCCGCCTTCGTCTCTCGCTCGTGTTCGGGAATCGAAGTCATCGAACCGGCAGCGATCGCTTCTGTCAGGCCGTCGATCACCGCGGAGCGAACCGTCGCCTCCGGATCGAAGCGATCGTCCTGCGGCACGTACGCCACGCGGAGTCCGCGCCGGCGGGTGATCGCGCCGTCGCCGTCGCTCTCCTCGAAGCCGGCGAGCATCTTCAGGAGCGTGCTCTTGCCGCCGCCGTTGGGGCCGATCAGCCCGAGCCGATCGCCCTCCTCGAGATGGATCGCGACGCCGTCGAAGAGCGTGCGCTGCGGCAGCGCCCTTCGAAGGCCTCGCGCGGTGAGAAGCGTGCTCATGGACTCGCGATCACGAAGCTCGCCGACTCGAGGGATCGATCAACGACGCGGGCCGCCCGAGGACTTCGCGAACGGCCGCCACGCGGCGCGGCGTCCCTTGCCGCCGCGAGCACCGTTGCCGCCGCCCGCGGCATTGGGCTTTCCGCCGCCGGCTCGCGGCGACGCTGGCGAACCCTGCGCGGACTTGGGCTTCGATCCGCCCTTGGCAGGTCCGTGCGGAGGCGCTCCCGCGCCACTGCCGCCACGACCGCCCTGCCGACGCTTGCCGCGAGCCGGAGCGCCGCCGCCCGAGCCGCCGCGGCGATCGGGCATCGAGCCGCGATCCTCGCGAACCCGCGGCGCGCGATCGGCGATCGCCGGTCCCTCGAAGTCGCCACGTTCCGCCCGCGGAATCGCCTGCCGGGTCACGCGCTCGATGTCGCGGAGCAATCCGCGCTCGGTCTCGTCGCAGAAGGAGATCGCGATGCCCGAGGCGCCGGCCCGTGCGGTGCGGCCGATGCGATGGACGTAGGCCTCCGGCTCCATCGGAAGGTCGTAGTTGAAGACGTGGGTGATGCCGTCGACGTCGAGGCCTCGCGCCGCGATGTCGGTCGCGACGAGCACGGGCGAACGGCCGCTGCGGAACGCGTCGAGGGCGCGGGTGCGCTGTCCCTGCGAACGGTTGCCGTGGATCGCCTCGGCGGAGATTCCAGCCGCCCGCAGCTGCTTGACCACGCGATCGGCGCCGTGCTTGGTCTTCGTGAAGACGAGCGCGAGATCGACCGGCTCCCGCTCGAAGAGCTCGAGCAGCAGGCTCGTCTTGCGGGCCTTGAGGACGAAGTGGAGGCGCTGCGAGATCCGCTCGACGGTCGTCGACTCGGGCGTGACCGAGACCTTGACGGGGTTCGAGAGCAGCTGCGAGGCGAGACGCTCGATCTCCGACGGCATGGTCGCGGAGAAGAGCATGGTGCGGCGTCGCGTCGGGATCGCCGCGGCGATCCGTCGGATCGGCTCGATGAAGCCCATGTCGAGCATGCGATCGGCCTCGTCGAGGACGAAGCACTCGATCGCCGAGAGATCGACGAGCCCCTGCCCCATCAGGTCGAGCAGCCGGCCCGGCGTCGCGACGAGGATGTCGACGCCGCGCGAGATCGCCGAGACCTGCGGACCCTGGCCGACGCCGCCGAAGATGACGGTGCCGCGAAGGGGAGTCTTCTTCCCGTAGGACGCGAAGCTCTCTCCGATCTGCGCGGCGAGTTCACGCGTGGGCGACAGCACCAGCACCCGCGGCTTGCGCCCCGCCGGCGGACGGCTTCCGGGCATCGCCGCGGCGATGAGTCGATGCAGGATCGGCAACGCGAACGCGGCGGTCTTGCCGGTGCCGGTCTGGGCGATGCCCAGGAGGTCTCGCCCGGCGAGCGCCGGCGGGATGGCCTGCGCCTGGATCGGCGTCGGCTCGCGGTAGCCCTCGGCGGCGAGCGCCTCGAGCAGCCGCTCGTGAAGTCCGAGTGTGGCGAAGCCCGTCGCCTCGGCGGCGGGCACGGTGGGTTCAATCATGGTCTGCACTGGAACGATGGACCTTCCGGCCGCGAGAGGGATCGGATCCCGCGGACCGATGTCGACGACCGCTCGGCGGTCGAAGGGCGTTTCACGTGTTCCCAGTACCGGTTCAAACCGGTCGGCCGGGCCTGACGGGAACTGCCGGGTGGCACCCGCGATCCGCTTCCGATGCGGCATCGGGGTCGCCGGCGGATTCCCAGAGGTTCGACGGGCGAACATCGCCCGCGCTGAGGTCACCGGCTGCAATGAGGACGCGGGAGTGTAGGGACGAGTGGAAGGGAAAGCGAGAGGCGAATGCGCGGAAGCCGAAAGTCGCGATCGCGTGTTATCGGGCGGCAAGGCGATCGGCGTACTGGCGATCGACCCACTCGCGATAGCGGCCGTCCTGGATTCGCCGGCACCACTCCTGGTTGGAGAGGTACCAGTCGACGGTCTTGGCGAGCCCGGTCTCGAACGTCTCCGCCGGACGGAAGCCGAGTTCCCGCTCGATCCGCGCGGCGTCGATCGCGTAGCGGCGATCGTGGCCGGGGCGATCCTTGACGAAGGTGATGAGCGACTCGCAGTTCCCGCCCTTCGCCGCCGGACAGTCCGAGTGACGCGCCGCGAGCGAGGGGTCCTGGGCGAATCGAGCGTCCACGACCCGGCAGAGCAGCCTGACCAGATCGAGGTTCTTCTGCTCGTTGAGGCCGCCGATGTTGTAGACCCGGCCGGGCTCGCCCCTTTCGAGGATCGCCTCGATGCCGCGGCAGTGGTCCTCGACGTAGAGCCAGTCGCGGACGTTGCTGCCGTCGCCGTAGATCGGCAGCGGCTTGCCCGCAAGCATGTTCATGAGGACGAGCGGAATCAGCTTCTCGGGGAACTGGAACGGCCCGTAGTTGTTCGAGCAGTTGCTGATCGTGACGTCGAGCCCGTAGGTGTGGTGATAGGCCCGCACGAGATGGTCCGACGCCGCCTTGCTCGCCGCGTACGGCGAGTTTGGTGCGTACGGCGTCTGCTCGCTGAAGGCCGGATCGTTCGGCTCGAGCGATCCGTAGACCTCGTCGGTCGAGACGTGGTGGAAGCGATGCGGCCCCGGCTCGTCGGCGAGCCAGAAGGTCCGCGCGGTCTTGAGCAGCGAGTGCGTGCCCACGATGTTCGTGTCGATGAACGCATCTGGCCCGAGGATCGAGCGATCGACGTGGCTCTCCGCGGCGAAGTGGACGATCGTGCGGATGTTCGACTCGCGAAGGAGCGAATCGATCGCGTCGCCGTCGCGGATGTCCGCCTGCACGAAGCGCAGCCGCGGCGAGGAATCGAAGTCGGCGAGGCTTTCGCGATTGCCCGCGTAGGTGAGCGCGTCGACGACGGTGATGCGAGGTCCGCCTTCCTCCGCCAGCAGTCGCCTGACGAAGTTGACGCCGATGAACCCGGCGCCGCCGGTGACGAGCAGGTGGGTCGAGGGATCGCGGAGAGTGCTCACGGCTCGAGGCTCCGAAGGGTCGATAGGGTCGTCTCCAAGGCGTCCTGCCAATGCACGCCCTCGAGGGAGAGCGCCGACCACGTCGAGGACTTGTCGAGGACCGAGAACGCGGGGCGCGTCGCCGGCGTCGGGTACTCCGAAGTGGAGATCGGCTCGACTCGCACCCCGCTCGGGACGATCCCCCGAGATTGCCCGATGCGGCGGATCGCCTCGGCGAAGTCGTACCAGCTCGCGGCTCCCGCATCGGTCCAGTGGAGGACGCCCGCCGCTTCGACTTCGACGGCTCGCCAGACAGCCCGAGCCAGCCCTTCGACCGCCGTCGGCGTGCCGAACTGATCCGCGACCACGCGAACCACCGGGCGCTCCCGCATCAGGCGGAGCATCGTCGTGGCGAAGTTGCGACCCGTCGCGTCGTAGAGCCAGGCGGTGCGCACGATCGCGGCGCCGTCGGGAAGCTCGCGCAGCACGCGTCGTTCGCCCTCGAGCTTGGTGGCACCGTAGACGCTCAGCGGCCCGGTCGGATCGTCGGTTCGATACGGCCTTGACGACCGGCCATCGAAGACGAAGTCGGTCGAGACGTGCACCAGTCTCGCCCCATGCCGGCGGCATGCTTCGGCGAGGAGCCCCGGCGCCTCGGCGTTCACGAGATGCGCCGCATCGGGCTCGGATTCCGCGCGATCGACGGCCGTGTAGGCGGCGGCGTTGACGACCACGTCGGGAAGATGATGCGCGAAGGCAGCGGCGATCGACTTCGAATCGCAGACGTCGAGCGATGAACGGTCGAGCGCAGCGACCTCAGCGTTCGCGGGACGCGAGGCAAGCAGCGCTCGACCAAGCTGCCCGGCCGCCCCCGCGATCAGCACCTTCACGGGAACGTCTCGCAGGTCGCCAACGACGCGGCGCCATCGCGATCCTTCGCCGAGAGCACCGGCGCCGCTCCGTCCGGCATCGGCCACACGACGCCCACCTGCGGATCGTTCCAAGCCAGCGTGCGTTCGGACTCGCGATGCCAGCGGCCGGTGCACTTGTATTGGAACTCCGCCACGTCGCTGAGCACGAGGAATCCGTGGGCCATGCCCGGCGGCACCCAGAGTTGCCGGAAGTTCGCGCCACTGAGCACTTCGCCGTGCCACTTTCCGAAGGTTGGAGACGAACGGCGAAGATCGACCACGACATCGAAGACTTCGCCGAGCGTGGCGCGGACGAGTTTGCCCTGCGCCTCGGCACCGGCCTGGTAGTGCAGCCCGCGCAGCACATGTCGCGCCGATCGGCTGTGGTTGTCCTGCGTGAACTCGGCGGGGATGCCGGCCTCGGCGAACTTGCGGGCGTTCCACGACTCGAGGAAGAATCCGCGATCGTCGCCATGGACGATCGGATCGATCACGAGCAGCCCCGGGAGCGGCGTCTCGGTGATCCTCATCCGCGGGAACCCGGGTCGAGCTCATCCTCGAGGATCCGGATCAGATAGTCGCCGTAGCCGCTCTTGCGGAGCGGCGCGGCCACGCGGCGCAGATGACTGGAATCGATGTAGCCCATGCGGTAGGCGATCTCCTCGGGGCACCCGATCTTGAGCCCCTGCCGCTGCTCGATCGTCTGAACGAACTGCGCGGCTTGAAGCATCGAGTCGAAGGTCCCGGTGTCGAGCCATGCCGATCCGCGGCCAAGCATCTCGACGTGCAGGTCGCCCCGCCGGAGGTAGGCGTCGTTCACCGCGGTGATCTCGAGTTCGCCACGGGCCGAGGGCTTGATGGTCTTCGCGACCTCGACCACGTCGGCGTCGTAGAAGTAGAGACCGGTCACCGCGAGCCGCGACTTCGGCTTCTTCGGCTTCTCCTCGATCGAGATCGCGCGGCCGTCGCCATCCATCTCGACGACGCCGTAGTCGGAGGGGTTGTCGACCGGGTACGCGAAGACGGTGGCTCCGTCGCTTCGAGTGGCCGCGCGGGCGAGGGTCCGCCGGAACCCCGTCATGAAGAACAGGTTGTCGCCGAGGATCAAGGTCGCCGGGCCGCCTTGGAGAAACTCCTCGCCGATCAGGAAGGCCTGGGCGAGTCCCTCGGGCTTCGGCTGCACCGCGAACTGCAGCGACACCCCCCACTCGCTCCCGTCTCCGAGCAGGCGCTCGAATGCGGCACGGTCCTCGGGCGTCGTGATGATCAGGATCTCCCTGATCCCGGCGAGCATCAGCACCGAGATCGGGTAGTAGACCATCGGCTTGTCGTAGACCGGAACAAGCTGCTTGCTGGTGCCCTTGGTGATCGGGTGCAGCCGGCTCCCCGTGCCCCCCGCGAGCACGATGCCGCGACGGACGATCGGCGACGACGATGGCGAACTCGATAGCGGCTGGCTCATGGGCGGTCTCGGCGGACGGCGATCACGGCTGCGAGTCGATCGCCGCCGCCACTCGACGCAATCGATCCTCGACCTGCCGCGAGGGCCATGGCTCGGCGGCCACGATGTCCCGGATTCGCTGCATCAGCTGCTTGGCGTCCTCGACGCGGCCGCTCGCCGCGAGGATCTCGGCTCCGGTGAGGAGGACGGA
>CAZTMB010000127.1:0-7500 GCA_964614695.1 uncultured Isosphaeraceae bacterium
GCCCAGCCGATCTTCGCGGGCGGGCGATGGTGGGGCTTCATGGGCTTCGACGCCTGCGACGAGCCGAAGTCCTGGGACTCCGTCGAGGTCGACGCGCTGCGGATCGCCACCATGCTGCTCGGCTCCGCGATCCAGCGCGAGGCGAGGGAGGCCGAACTCCGTCAGGCCCAGAAGATGGAGGCGCTCGGCCGCATGGCGGGCGGCATCGCCCACGACTTCAACAACGCGCTGATGGTGATCTTCGGCGGCGTGGATCTCGTGCGCCGCGGGCTCGCTCGCGAAGCGCCGGCGGAGAAGATCGAGCGTCACCTGACCATGATCGAGCAGGCTTCGAACCAGGCTCGCGGCTTCACGCGGCGACTGCTCGACTTCAGTCGGCGCAGCGAGGTTCGACCGAGCGACTTCTCTCCGATCGCCGCGATCACCGGAATGCGCGACATGCTGCGGCAGGCCCTCGGCGAGAAGGTCGCGCTCGAGATCGACGCCTCTGGCGAGATCCCGCTCGTGCGTCTCGATCCGGTGCAGTTCGAGCAGGTGGCGATCAACCTTGCCGTCAACGCCCGCGACGCGATGCCCGAGGGCGGCCGGCTCGAGATCCGTCTCGACGTGCCCGGTTCGGACGACGCGGTCGCCGCAAGCGACTCGCTGCCGGAAGGGCGCTGGGTGCGTCTGCGCTTCATCGATTCCGGCGAAGGCATGTCTCCCGAGGTGCTCGAGCGGATCTTCGAGCCGTTCTTCACGACCAAGGGCATCACGAAGGGCACCGGGCTCGGGCTCGCCATGGTCTACGGCATCGTGCAGTCCGCCCGCGGGCAGATCGAGGTCAGCAGCGAGCGGGGGCGAGGCACGGAGTTCCGCATCTACCTGCCGGCCGTCGAGGGCGAGGAGACCGAGCAGGCTGAACGTGCGGAGGTCGAACTCGAGGGTGAAGGCCGCACGATCCTCGTCTGCGAGGACAACGACGCGAACCGCGAGTGGATCGTCGCGCTGCTCGAAGAGGTCGGATTCACCGTCCGCAGCGCCGCGAGCGGCGATGAGGGAGTGCTCGCCGTCGAGAAGCATGGGTTTCGCCCAGACCTCCTCGTGACGGACGTGATGATGCCGGGCATGACCGGCCCCGCGCTGGCGAAGCGGCTGACGGCAAGGCTGCCGGCGCTTCGCACGGTCATGATGTCGGGCTACGCCGCGGACACGCTCGAGCGCGAGGGTGTCGATCGATCCGGCGTGACCTTCCTCGACAAGCCCGTCGGTGCGGAGGCCTTGCTCGAGGCGATTCGCGCCGAGTTGGCCCGCATGAGCGGATGAGCGGCCGCGCGTCGCGCGGTCGCGGCGGGGATGCCCGACCTGCCGCCGCCGGTCCCCTCGATGCGGGACTTCCGATCTCCGGAGTTCCGATTCCCGGGTTCCGATCACCGGGGTCCCGCCGCTATCGTGCGATGGTGACTCGGCTCTCCCACGGCTTGGCTCTCTCGCGGCGCGCGAAGCAGCGGCGGAATCGGGGGATGTTCGCGCCGACGATCGCGTGGTTGCTCGCGATCACGTCTGCGTCGGCGACGAGCGCGGACGCGGCCTTCGCCGACTCCCGCGACGCGAGCGATCACGACGGAAACGGATTGGTGCCGCAGGTTCGGACGCTGCTCGCCACCCGGTGCTTCTCCTGCCACGGGCCGGACGAGGCCACGCGTCAGGCGGGGCTCCGCCTCGACACGATCGAAGGTCAGCGAGCCGATCTGGGCGATGGCTTCGTCGCGATCGTTCCCGGCGACGCCGAGGTGAGCGAGGTCTTCGCGAGGATCCTCGAGGAGGACCCCGAGCTTCGAATGCCGCCGCCGGAGGCGCATCCGCGGGGACTCTCCGCGGAGGAGATCGATCTCCTTCGACGGTGGATCGACGCCGGCGCGCCGTGGAGCGAGCACTGGGCGTTCACGCCGCCGAAGCCGCAGGCGCGATCTCGTCCGCTTCAGGAGACGATCGATCTCGAGATCGCGACGCGGCTGCATCTGGCGGGACTCGAGCCGAACACCCGGGCGACACCCGCGGCGCAGCTGCGGCGGGTGTCGCTCGATCTGATCGGGTTGCCGCCGACTCCGGACGAGGTCGAAGCGTTCCTCGCCGATCCGACGGACGCCGCCTATGAAGCCGCGGTCGATCGGTTGCTCGCGTCGCCGCGCTTCGGCGAGCGATGGGCGCGATGGTGGCTCGACCTCGCGCGCTACGCCGACAGCAAGGGCTACGAGAAGGACGACGGCCGCACGGTCTGGCCCTATCGCGACTGGGTGATCCGGTCGCTCAATCGCGACCTGCCGCTCGATCGCTTCGCCTTGGAACAACTCGCCGGCGATCTGCTTCCGGACGCGAGCGACGAGACGCGTCTCGCGACGAGCTTCCATCGCCAGACCATGAACAACGACGAGGGCGGCACGTCCGACGAGGAGTTCCGCGTCGCGGCGGTCGTCGATCGGGTGAACACCACGATGGAGGTCTTTCAGGGCCTCACCGCCGCGTGCGCGCAGTGCCACACCCACAAGTTCGATCCGATCACCCACGAGGAGTACTACCGGCTCTTCGCGATCTTCAACCAGACCGCCGACGCGGACACGCCCGACGAGAAGCCCACGCTCGCGATCACGGTCGATCTGTCATGGCTCGATGCGCCGGTCGAGGCGAGGGTCCCGGTGCTCGAGCGCGTGGCCGACGAGGCAAGACGCGAGACGCGGATCCTCGCCGGCGGCAGCTTCCTTTCACCAGGCGCGACGGTCGATCCGGGCGTGCCGGCGGTGCTGCTGGCCGGCGCGAGCGAGGGTGCGATGCCTCGGGATCGCCTTGAACTCGCGACGTTTCTCTTCGGCGAGGACAACCCGCTCACGGCGCGGGTGCTCGCCAATCGAGTCTGGGCGGAACTCTTCGGCATCGGTCTCGTCGAGACGGTCGAGGACTTCGGCATCCAGGGCTCGCCGCCGAGCCATCCGGAACTGCTCGATGCGCTGGCGATCGCGCTTCGCGAGCAGGGCTGGAGCCTCAAGCGCCTCCTGAAGTCGATCGTCCTCAGCGAGACCTATCGCCGCAGCAGCGAAGCGCATCGCGAGGCCGACGAGATCGATCCTCAGCAGCGTCTGCTCGCTCGCTTTCCGCGGCTTCGGCTCGACGCCGAGGCGATCCGCGACTCGTCGCTCGCCGCGGCGGGCCTGCTCAGCGAGCGGATGTTCGGCCCGCCGGTCTTTCCGCCGCAGCCCGATGGCGTGTGGACGGTGATCTACAGCGGGAGCACGTGGAACACGAGTGCCGGCGAGGATCGGCACCGTCGCGGGCTCTACACCTACTGGCGGCGCACCGTCCCCTATCCCGCCATGGCGACCTTCGATGCTCCGAGCCGCGAGGTGTGCGTCTCGCGCCGGGGCCGGACCAACACGCCGCTGCAGGCGCTCGTCACGCTCAACGATCCGGCCTTCGTCGAGTGTGCCCAGGGACTCGCGCGTCAGGTGCTTTCGACCGAGAGCGGAGACGAGGCGCGGATCGACGCGATGATGATCCGGTCCCTCGGGCGGCATCCGAGTTCGGCGGAAGCCGACGAACTTCGGGCGCTCGTCGAGGACCAGTGGATCGAGTGGTCGGCGCGTCCGATCGAAGCCCGTCGCTTCGCGGAGGATCCGATCGGCCCGCTGCCTTCGGGAGTCGATCCGGTCGAGGCGGCGGCGTGGACCGCCGCGGCCTCGGTCCTTCTCAACCTCGACGAGTTCCTGGTGAAGCCATGAGACGCGACGCGAAGAGCACCACCCAAGAAGCCGCGGCTCCTGGCCGATCGATCGGGCTCGCGCCGGCGGTGGTCGCCGGGCGGTGTCGATCGCTTCGAACCGCCCGGGCGCCGCGATCGTCTCTCGCAAGGACTTCTCCACGTCCCGGCGGCAATCGCCCATGAGCACCGAACGCCACGAACTCGATCCCCATCTCGATCCGCAGCGGATCGACTTTGCCCGCGCGGTGACGAGGCGGCACTTCTTCGGTCGCATCGGAAGCGGCGTGGGGATCGCCGCGATCGCTTCGATGCTCGGCGAGTCGCCCGCGAACGCGATGAGCCGGGTGCTTCGCGGCGAGCCGGAGGCGGGTGCCATCCCCGCGTCGCCGCTGGCCCCGAAGGCCCCGCATTTCGCGCCGCGGGCGAAGCGCGTGATCTACCTGCACATGGCCGGCAGCCCGCCACAGCAGGATCTCTGGGATCCCAAGCCCGAACTCCAGCGCCTCGATGGCCAGCCGTGTCCGCAGGAGTTGCTCGACCGCGAGCGATTCGCGTTCATCAAGGGCCATCCCAAGATGCTCGGCTCGCCGTACGCGTTCTCGCAGCACGGCGGTTCGGGCGCCTGGGTCAGCGAACTGCTGCCGCATCAGGCGAAGATCGTCGACGAGATCGCGATCGTGCGCTCGGTCGTGACCGACCAGATCAACCATGCGCCGGCGGAACTCTTCCTCTACACCGGCTCGCCGCGGCCGGGCCGTCCGTCGATGGGCTCGTGGTCGGTCTACGGGCTCGGCAGCGAGAACCGCGACCTGCCCGGCTTCGTGGTTCTGCTTTCGGGCGGCAAGAATCCCTCCGCGGGCAAGAGCGTCTGGGGCAGCGGCTTCCTGCCGACCGTGTACTCGGGCGTGCAGTGCCGCAGCGAGGGCGAGCCGGTCCTCTTCGCGAACGATCCGCCGGGCATCGATCGTCGCGGTCGCCGTCGCATGCTCGACAGCCTCGCGCGGCTCAATCGGCTCGCGCACGCCGAGCACGGCGACGACGAGACGATCTCGCGGCTCGAGCAGTACGAACTCGCCTTCCGCATGCAGATGTCGGTGCCCGAGACGATGGATCTCTCCGGTGAATCGAAGGAGACGCTCGAGCTCTACGGCGCCGATCCGAACGCGCCGAGCTTCGCACGCAACTGCCTGCTCGCGAGGCGCCTGCTCGAGCGCGGCGTGCGGTTCGTGCAGCTCTTCGACCATGGATGGGATGTGCACGGCACGCACGCAGGCGACGACATCGTCACGCAGCTGCCGAAGAAGTGCCGCGAGACCGATCAGGCCGCCGCGGCGCTGGTCATGGATCTCAAGCGCCGCGGCATGCTGGAGGACACGCTCGTCGTCTGGTCGGGCGAGTTCGGCCGCACGCCCATGAACGAGGAGCGCGACGGCTCGAAGTTCCTCGGCCGCGACCACCATCCCCACTCCTTCACGATCTGGATGGCGGGCGGCGGCGTGAAGCCCGGCCTCGTGCATGGCGAGACCGACGAGTTCGGCTATCGCGTGTCGCGCGATCCCGTGCACGTGCACGACCTGCAGGCGACGATCCTGCATCTGCTCGGCCTCGACCACCGGCAACTGACGTTCCGGTTCCAGGGCCGCGACTTCCGCCTGACCGACGTGCACGGCGAGATCGTGCCGGCGCTGCTGGCGTAGCCGCGCGGCGTCGGCTCGCTCGCCGTGTGGTACTCGTCGACGGTGACGCCACTTCGATCGCCGCCGATTCCCACGAAGACGGCGAGACGGCGTGGGCGTCGGACTCGGCAGCTGCTCGCGCCCGCGTGACGCCGTGAGACAGACGGAACTGCGGACTCCGAGGATGCTCGTCCGCGCTCAGTCCGACGCCGGATCGGCCAGCGGGGATCGGATCTCGCCGGCGGGGATCGCTTCGAAGGAGATGCGATCGAAGGCGATCAGGCTGCGGATCGGACCGCGATCGATCGTCATCTTCGAGAAGATCTTGACGCCTCGCTCCTCGCGCCACCCTTCGACGACGACGCGATTGATGTCGCGTTCCTCGCCGGCGACGACCGACTCGAGCCCCAAGGGCAGGGCGGTGGCGGGATCGAGGAACACCCGCACCGAGTCGCCTTCGCTCGCATCCGCCTCGACGCATCGCAGCACGAGCGCCTGCTTGCCGCGGAACTCCGTCGGCGGGTCCACATCGAATCGCTCGAAGCGGCCGCGAAGGTCGCGGAGCATCGCCTGGAGATCGGCGCCCTGCATCATGCCTCGCGCGTGGTCCGGCGCCAGTTCGAGAAAGCCGCCCTGACCGTCGCTCATCCAGCCAAGTTCGCCGTCGAAGCCGATCTCGCCTTCGGCACGGCCGCCGCCAGACTGCCGGATTCGCGCTGCGAAGGGCTTCGCGCGGACGACCGAGATCCGCACCGGATTCGGATCCTGCTCGTCGACGCGGACCGTCATCTCCATACGCACGCCGGGGATCGCCTCGATCGCGGTTCGCCCGCCCATTGCGGCCTCGACTCGATCAAGGAGCGCCAACGCTTCGGCGGAGCCCTGGGGCGCGGGAGCCGTCGCGGATTCCTGAGTCAGCGACGCCACGCCAACGGGGTCGGCGTGCAGGGTCGCGCCGCTCGCGTGCGAGCACGCAAGTCCGATCACGATCGCCGCGGCCGACCGTGGGAGCGATCCCGACGCCGCGAGCGAACGGCGCGTCCCGTCGCAGTGGGCGGGACTCGGGGAACGAGCACCGATCGCGCGATTCGGGGTCATGGTCACGGCGTCGGCGCGGTCGCGGGGGCGTCGGCGGGCGCGTCGGCCTTGGGGCGCGGGCGAGGACGCGGCCGCCGCGCCGGCTGGTCGGTCGTCGGATCGCCGCTCGGGGTCGCCGCAGGCGCATCCGGCGACGCGTCGCCCGCCTCGGCCGCCTTCTTCTCGGCTTCCTTCGCCGCGACGAGCCCCTTGATTGCATCGGGGAGTTCGAAGACGGCCGGATCGATCTCGCCGAAAGTGACGTCTTCGATGCCGACGACCTGCTGCTGACCCATCACGTTCACGGTGGTGCGGGTCGGCTGCAGCACTTCGCCGAAGGTCTTGTAGTCGCTGACGAGGATCTCCATCGGAATCTCGCCCATCGGGCTCGACATCGTCATGCGCATGCCGCCGACGAGCGATGTCTCGACGTCGTAGAAGCCGACGAGCGCGAGGTCAGGTCCCTTGAAGGAGACCTCGTAGCAGGGGCGTCCACCGAACTCCTTGACCGAGAGCACTTCGATCTCCGGGAAGACCTCGCGGGGATTCATGCGGGCCGCGGAGAGACGCTCCATCGCCCGCTGCTGCGCGAGTTCCTTCGGCTCGGTGAGCGCGGGGCCGCGCATCGGATCGATCGACCACCCGACGGTGCCGTTGGTGCCGCTGCGGATCTCGCCAAGACCGGGCAACGTGATCGTGCTCGTCATGAGGTCGGGCTTGCGGTGATAGGCCTTCATCGCGCCCTTGAGACCCATGGCCGGCATCTCCATGAATCCGACGATCGTCATGTCCTCGATCGCCTCGAGCTTCTCGGCACCACCCATCGCTTCGAGATTGCGGGCGTGGATCTCCTCGAAGGTGGGCAGGTCGGCCTTGGTCAAGGCGGGCGCGGCGGCCGCGGGCGCCGGAGCGACGGCGGGGGATTGCGCGAGCGCCGGCAGGGCGATCAGCGAGGCGAGCGTGGTGGCGGCAGCGCCGCGAAGTCGGTGGTGGTTCATGGGGGGAGGAGGAGAG
>CAZTMB010000128.1:0-7463 GCA_964614695.1 uncultured Isosphaeraceae bacterium
GCGCGATCGCCGCGATGCCGCCGAGAGTCCACGCGATGGTCGGATGGAGAGACAACGCCGTCAGCGTACGCGAGGAAGATGGCGTGGATACCGCGGTCCATCGCTTCAGGCCACCGCGAAGCGCTGCAGCGTGCGGCGGAAGGTCGGGGTGGAGTCGGTCGCGGCGCGATCGGCGCGGGCCACATCACAGGCGTGGCGCTCGCTTCGCTCGACGGGCGGCTTCATGATGGACTTGATGGACGAAGTAGACCGGCTGGACGCCGAACCGCGAAGCGCTGCACTTGCGGCGGAAGGTTGGCGAGGACATCGCGGCCGCCGTCAGCGCCAGAGGCACGCCAACCGTTCAGACGCCACAACGCCCGAACCGGAAACCGCCGGTTTCCTTCCGAATCCCATGAGGCCCATGAGCCCCATGGGGCGCATCGGGCCCATCGCTTCAGGCTCGGACCACCGCGAAGCGCCGCGGCGTGCGGTGAAGATCGCCGCCCGACCTCGACACCTTGGGGCCAGTTGGGTCCAGCCGGCAACCTCCGCCGCCCACTTGCCGCTGAGACCCAGTCGCAATATCCTTCCGGACTTCGCAAGTCCTCGCATGAGCACCGCTTCCACCACCTCCGACCGCATTCCCCTCTCCGTGCTCCGCCCCGGAGATCGGGCGGTCGTCGAGTTGGGGGCGTTGGCTCCGGAGGAAGCAGCCCTGCTGCACGCGATGGGGCTTTCCGACCGCGCCGAGGTGCGGATCTGCCGTTCGGGCAGCCCTTGCATCATCGAGGTCGCCCAGACCCGCCTCGGCCTGGCGGCGTCGGTCGCGTGCCGGATCTTCACGACGCCCTGTGGCGCCGCCTGCCCCGCCGCAAACGACGCGGGCGGGCAGCGCGCCGAGTGAGCCGCCACCGCGGAGGCGCGAGCCTCGACTCGATCGATCTCCGACGATGGTGACCTCGACCGACTCCCCACCCGCGTCGAACGATCCGAAGCTTCAACGGCTGACCATGCCGCGCGAACCGGGTGCGCCGCTTCGCCTCGCGATGATCGGCAACCCCAACACCGGGAAGACCACGCTCTTCAACCGGCTCTGCGGCGTGCGGGCCCGCACCGCGAACTTCCCGGGCAGCACCGTCGAAGCGCGGCTCGGACCGTGCTCGCTCGGCTCGCAGCGGATCGAACTGATCGATCTCCCCGGCAGCTACGGGCTCGAACTCGATCTTCCCGAGTCGAAGCTCTGCCGCGACTGCCTCGACGGACGCCTCGAGGGCTTCCGTCCCGACGCGGTGCTCGCGGTGCTCGACGCGACGAACCTGCCGCGCAACCTGCAGTTCCTCGCCGCCGCGGCGCGGCCGGAACTTCCGATGGTGGTCGCGCTCAACATGATCGACGTCGCGGCGCGGCGCGGGCTTTCGATCGACGCGGCCAAGCTCGAAGCCCGCATCGGCAGCCCGGTCGTTCCGATCAGCGCCCGTTCGGGCAAGGGCGTCGACGACCTGATCCGCGCGATCGACCGCGCGAAGCCGCCCGAACACCCCTGCCCCGATCGTCCGGGACGAAGCGAGATGTGCGCCGAGTGGGCGAGCCGCATGGTCGCCGAGAGCGTCGGCGGCGCGGCGAGCGAAGGCTCGTCCCGCGACACCTTCCGCGATCGGCTCGACCGCGCGTTCACGCATCCGGTCCTTGGGCTTCTCGTCTTCGCGGCCACCATGCTCGGGCTGTTCGCGACGATCTTCTCGCTCGCGTCGCTCCCGATGGATCTGATCGACGTTCTCTTCGCCTCGCTTGGCGATGCGGCGCGAGCGGCGATTCCGGCCGGCCCGATCGCCGATCTCGTCGCCGACGGCATCGTCGGTGGCATCGCGGGCACCGTCGTCTTCCTGCCGCAGATCTGCCTGCTCTTCTTCCTGCTCTCGCTGCTCGAGGACACCGGCTACCTCGCCCGCGCCGCCTTCGTGATGGACCGGCTGATGTGCAAAGTCGGCCTGCCGGGCCAGGCGTTCATCCCGCTGCTCTCGAGCCACGCGTGCGCCTTGCCGGGGATCATGAGCACGCGGCTCATTCCCGATCGGCACGATCGTCTCGCGACGATCCTCGTCGCCCCGTTCATGAGCTGCTCCGCGCGGCTTCCCGTCTACGTCCTGCTGACGACGCTCCTCTTCCCGGAGAGCCCGCTGCAGGCGAGCCTGGCGCTGGCGGGCTGCTATCTCCTCGGCGCGACCGCCGGGCTCGGCTCGGCATGGCTCGTGCGCAAGACGCTTCTCAAGGGCCGCTCGCGGCCCATGGTCCTCGAGCTGCCGCCCTACCGCCTGCCGTCGATCCGCACCGCGGTGCTCTCGACGTGGGACCGCGCGGTGGTCTTCCTCAAGAATGCCGGCACGGTGATCCTCGCGATCTGCGTGGTGATGTGGTGGCTGAGCGCCTATCCGACCGCCTCGACGCCGCCCGAGGCCGAAGCCCTCCGTGCGCAGGCGACGTTGCTCGAGACCGCGACCGACGAAGCCGATCAAGCTGCGGCCGAAGCCATGGACGAGGACGCCATCGCGGCGCTTCTCGCCGAGGCCGACGCCATCGAGGCGCGGGCCCAGCAGGCAGGAAGCTTCGCCGGCATGCTCGGCCGCACCGTGCAGCCGGTCTTCGCGCCGATCGGCTACGACGCCAACCTCACCGTCGCGGTGCTCACGAGCTTCCTCGCACGGGAGGTCTTCGTCTCGACGATGGCGGTGCTGACCGGCGCTGACGATCCCGACGACGGCGAAGGCGTGGTCGAGGCGGTGAAGCGATCGACGCGTCCCGACGGCTCGCCGGTCTTCACGACCGCGACGAGCGCGAGCCTCCTGGTCTTCTTCGTGCTCGCGATGCAGTGCCTGCCGACGCTCGCGGTGACCCGCCGCGAGACCGGCGGCTGGCGCTGGGCGGGCCTGCAGCTCGCCTGGATGACCGCGATCGCCTACGCCGGCGCGTTCATCGCCTACCACGGACTCCAGTGGGCCGGGGTCGCATGATGGGGCTCCCGAACGAATCGGTCGCCGACGCGACGAACGCCGCCTCGTCGATGCCGTTCGGCGATTGGCAGTTCTGGATCGTCTCGCTCGTGGCCCTCGCGGGGGTGGCGCTGCTCGTGCGTCCGCTGCTTCCCTCGAAGACGCCCGCGCCTCCCTGCGGAGGCTGCGCGAAGTCGGCGCCCGCGAAGCCGCGACGCGCGACGCTCACGATCGAGGGCGAGCGGCCCACGTAGCCGCGGCGGCGCACAGCGTCGCGGCGACTCGAAGCCGCGGATCCGTTCGGCGGCACGACGCCGAATCAGGCACGGTCGGACCGACGAGTCTCGACACGCTCCGGCCGATCGTCGCGCCTGCCGAGAGCGCTGGCCGCGATGTACTCATGGCCAGTTCGGTCGACGGGTCGGTCCGGGTCTCCTCGTCCAAGGCGCTCTCGGGCAAGGACCGACTGCTTGTCGACTGCAAGAAGGCGCTCGAGGCAGCCGGCGTCGGGATCCCCTTCGCCCCCACAGGTCGAGATGCCGATGGCGGGCGGTCCGGCTCGCGGCTGAACCGAAGCCGGCGATCCGTCCGACTATCCTCGCGACGCCGACCGACGCTCTCGCATGGACGACATCGCCTTCCTCAAGACGCTCGGCGTGATGGTGATCGGCGCAACCGCGCTGATCCTCTTGCTGCGCCGACTTCGGCTGCCCGCGATCGTCCTGTGCATCGCGGCGGGCCTTCTGATCGGGCCGATGCTCGGACTGGTGTCCTTCGGCGAGACCCCGAGCGAGCCGTTCGCCGGCGAGGCGACGGAGCCGTACGCCGAGGCGATCGCACCTGCGGATCGGACCGACGCGACGACGCACGGAGATTCCGTCGCCCATCGCATCGAGGAGATCTCCCACCTCGGGATCGTCCTGCTGCTCTTTCTCGTCGGGCTCGAACTCTCCTTCGCGAGGCTGCGCGACCTCGGTCGCGTCACGCTCGTCGCCGGCGGCGGGCAGATCGTCATCACCTTCGTCGTCGGCTTCGCGATCGACGCGGGCCTCGCGCCGCTCGCGGGCCTCACGACCGTCGAGGCGACGCTGCTCGCGGCGGCCTTCGTCTTCTCGAGCACGGTCGTGGTGGTGCGTCTGCTCGAGCAGCGTGGCGAGCTCTCGACGCTGCACGGCCGCATCGCGGTCGGGGTGCTGCTTCTGCAGGACCTCGCGGTCATCCTCTGCCTCACCGTGCTGCACGGATTCGACGGCGACGAACAAGGCTCCGCCGGAGGCCTCGCCTCGGCGCTCGCGAAGATGCCGATCGCCTTCCTCGGCATGGCGGTGCTGCTTGGCCTCGCGGTGCTCGCCTCGAAGTACCTGCTCGAACGGCCCTTCACGTGGGCGGCCCGGAACGGCCAGACCCTCACCGTGTGGGGCATCGCGTGGTGCCTGGCCTTCGTCGGGCTTGCGAGCCTGCTGGGACTGTCCGCGGAGATCGGCGCGTTTCTCGCGGGCATCTCGCTCGCGCAGCTTCCGTGCGCCCATGACCTCGCGCGACGGCTGCAGCCGCTCATGGCGTTCTTCATCGCGCTCTTCTTCGTCTCGCTCGGCGCGGGCATGGATCTCGCCGACGCGATCGACGTCTGGCCAGTCGCGCTGGCGCTCTGCCTCTTCGTCCTGCTCGTGAAGCCCGCGATCGTCGCGTGGCTGGTCGCGCGATCCGGCTACGGCGAACGCACCGCGTTCCTCTCGGGGATCTCGCTCGGCCAGGTCAGCGAGTTCAGCTTCATCCTCGCGGCGATGGCCCACGAGAAGGGCCTGCTCGGAGACAAGGCGCTTGCCGTGGTGGGCCTCGTGGGCCTGGTCACGATCGTCGTCTCCGCGGCGACGCTCGGCCGCGCCGAGGCCGTCGCGACGGCGGTGGAGCGGCGAGGCCTGCTCCGCTGGCTGAGGGCAACCCCCGAGCCGGCGTCGCCCGCGACCCCGCCAGCCACCGGCCACGTGGTCGTCGCCGGCATGAACGCGATGGGTCGACGCATCGCCGAAGCGCTCGTCGAGCGGGGCGAGCGGGTCCTCGCCATCGACACCGACCCTCGCAAGCTTCGCGGACTGCCCTGCCGCACCGTGCAGGGAAGCCTCGACGACGAGCAGGTGATCGCCGCCTCGAGCCTCGCGGGCGCTCGCCTGGCGATCAGCGCGTTGCAGATCGAGGAGGTGAACGACCTCTTCGCCTACCGCTGCCGGCGTCTCGGCGTGCCGTGCATCGTGCACGCGTTCGACGGATCGCTCGTCGAGGAACTGCGTCGGCAAGGCGTCGAGCACCTCGTCGACAGCAAGATGCAGGGGAACATCCGGCTCGTCACCTCTCTCGCGGAGCTCGGGATCGTGGTCCCGTGACGACGCCATGATCGCGATCCTGCTGGCCTTGGCGGCTGCCGCCGCGACCGGCGTCGCGCAGCGGCTGCGCCTGCCGACGGTGCCGGTGCTGATCCTCGCCGGCGCCGTGCTGGCGTCGCTGCCCGGCGTGCCGACCCTCGACGTCGGCGATCCCGAGCCGCAGCTGGCGCTCGCGTTCCTGGTCTTCGCCGCCGGGCTCGAACTCGAGCCGGGGCGGGTCGGTCGCCAGCGCAGCGCGGCCTTCCGCGTCGGCGTTGCGCAGTTCGTCGTCGTCGGCGCGTGCGGCATTCTCGCGGCGGCCGCGCTGGGGCTGGCGCCGGCACCGGCGGCCTACGTGGGGCTGGGCCTCGGCGCGAGTTCGACGATCGTCGTGGTCAGGCTGCTCGTCGAGCGACGTCAGCTCTTCGAGCCCTTCGGGCGGCTCGTGCTCGGCGTGCTGCTCGTGCAGGATCTGCTCATGATCGTCGCGCTCGCGGCACTCGCCGGGAGCGACGAGGGCGCGCGCGGCGCCGGCATCTCGGTCCTCTGGACGCTCCTGCTCGGATTCATGGCCTACGCGGTGGTCCGGCCGCTGGCTCCCCGCGCGATCGCACGACTCGATCTCGATCAGGAGACGCTGGTCCTCGCGGCGATCGCGATCCTCTTCGCGTTCGCGGGCGCCGCCCATCTCCTCGAGCTGCCCGCGGTCGTCGGCGCGTTTCTCGCCGGCGTCTCGCTCTCGGTCTTCCCGATCGGCGGGATGGTCCGCGCTCCGATCGCTTCGGTCGGCACGTTCTTCGCGGCGGTCTTCTTCGTCGCCCTCGGCTCGTCCCTCGAGATCCCGCCAGCGAAGGACCTCGCGGTCGCCGTCGCGTCGCTCGTCGTCGTCTTCGGGGTGACGCCCTTCGCGGTGCTGCTGACCGCCGGCCGAACCGGACTGTCGCGGCGCGGGCTCGTCGAGGCGGGTCTGCTGCTCGCCCAGTGCGGCGAGCTCACCCTCGTGCTCGCGGTGATCGGCCGCTCGCTCGGTCATCTCGACGAGGGGCTCTTCTCGGCGCTCTCGCTCGTGACCGTCGCGTCGATGGTCCTCACGCCGATCGTCGCCACCGACCGCAACGCGTGGCGGCTCGCCGCGCGGCTTCCGCGGCCTGCCGAGAAGCCGCTTCCGCGGATGACCGAGCACATCGTCCTGCTCGGCTGCGGCACCAACAGCGCCGTGCTGCTCGACCTGCTCCTGCTCACGGGACGCTCCGTCGTGGTCGTCGATCGCGACGCCGCGGTGGTCGGACGCCTCCGCAAGCGCGACGTCGTCGCGGTCTGCGGCGAAGGCTCGGATCCGGCGATCCTCGACGCCGTGCATGCGTCTGTTGCCAAGGCCGTCATCTCGACCATGCGCCGCCCCGTCGACAACGCGCGGGTGCTGCATCACCTTCGGGGCGAACACGCGCCGATCGTGATCGCCCGCGTCTTCGACGACGCCGACGCCGAACGTCTCAGGGCGCTCGGCGCGAAGGTGGTCTCCGAAGCCGAGGTCGCCGCCGCCGAGGCGGTGCTCGTCGCCGCCTCGATCGGGCACCCGCCCGCGACCGCCGAATCGCTCCACTCGCCCGAACGCTCCGTTCCCCCGAAGAACCTCGTCCCATGAGCACCCGGCCCGCCGCCGCCACCGTCGAGGCGTATCTCGCCGCGCTTCCAGAGGACCGCCGCCGGGCGATCTCGTCGGTGCGGGCCGCGATCCGCAAGGCGCTTCCGACGGGCTACGCCGAGGGAATCCAGTACGGCATGATCGGCTGGTTCGTGCCGCACTCGATCTATCCCGCGGGCTACCACTGCGACCCGAAGCAGCCGCTGCCCTTCGCGAGCCTCGCCTCGCAGAAGAGCCACATGGCGATCTACCTCTTCTGCACGTACCTCGACGAAGCACAGTCGAACTGGTTCCGTGAAGCGTGGCTCGCGACCGGCAAGCGTCTCGACATGGGCAAGTCGTGTGTCCGCTTCAAGCGGATCGAAGACGTGCCGCTCGACGTGGTGGCGGAGGCGATCCGCCGCGTTCCGGTCAAGGCGTTCATCGAGCAGTACGAGCGAAGCGTGCCCGCGGCGAAGGCGGCGCGCGAGAAGGCCGCGAAGAAGTCCG
>CAZTMB010000129.1:0-7406 GCA_964614695.1 uncultured Isosphaeraceae bacterium
CGCCCGCCCTCACGCCTTCAAGTCGAACCCGACGACCTGACGCTCGCCGCCCTTCTCGATCTCGACCCAGAGTTTCGAGCCCTCGGGCATCGGCGACGGGGCTTCGCAGTGGGTGTGCCAGTGCCCTTCCTCGTCGCCGGCCTTCGCCTTGACGGACCCCTTGCCGTCCTCGGTGCCGATCCAGAATCGCACCGACGAAGCGCCGCCGAGCCCGCCGTCGATCTTCACGTCGATCGGCACGTCGCCGCCGGCCTCGACCTCGCCGTCGCGCGACGCCATCACGGTCATCCCGGCGACCGACTGCTCGCCGAGTTCGACCGTCTCGCCGTGATGGTGGCCCATCGCCTCGTCAGCGTGGTCGTGGTCGTGATCGTGGTCATGCCCCTCGTGGGCGTGCTCGTCGCCGTGCTCGCCGCCGCCGCCGCAGCCACCAGCCGCGATGAAGAAGGCGAGTCCCGCCGAAGCGAGCGCGAGCGTGATGGGATTCAAGCGATGCATGGGATGGCTCCTTGAGTGGCTGAAAGACATGGAAGAACCGGAATGATCGGTCGAAACAGGGCGTCGCGCCCTGCAAGAAGGGACGATTGGATCGACGGCTGAATCGAGGGGTGAACCGCCGCGCTCATGCGGGCACCACCTCCGGCTCCGCCGTGGCGATCGAGGTGCCTTGTCGCCCGAATGCCAGGGCGTAGCCGACCGGCACCACGAACAGGTTGAGCAGCGTCGAGGAGACGAGCCCGCCGAGCACGACCACCGCGAGCGGCGCGAGAAGTTCGCTGCCGGGCTGTCCCGCTGCGAGCGCCAGCGGCAGCAGGCCGAGCGCCGCGGTGAGCGCGGTCATGAGGATCGGCACCAGGCGCTCCATCGAGCCCTGCACCACCGCCTCGCCGAGCGAGCGGCCCTCGTGGCGCTGCAGGTGGTCGAAGTGGTTGACGAGCAGGATGCCGTTCCGCACCGCGATCCCGAAGAGCGTCACGAAGCCGACGAGGCTCGCGATCGACAGGACCGGCGCGATGTAGCGCCCGCCGCCGACTCCCATCAGCGCCTGCACGTTCGCGACGACCGACGGCGACTCGCTCACGAACACCGCGACCACGCCGCCGATCAGGGCGAGCGGCAGGTTGAGCATCACCAGGAGCGCCGTGCGGGATCGCCCGGTCGTCAACTGCAGCAGCAGGAACATCACGACCGCCACGACCGATCCCATCAGGAGGATCGTGCGGGCCGCCGACTGCTGCGCCTCGAACTGCCCGCCGTAGCGCACCGTGAATCCCGCGTCGGCGACGATCGGATCGACCTTCGAACGCACCTCCGCCACGAGATCGCCGAGGTTGTATCCCGCCGCCACGTTCACCGAGACCACCGCCTTGCGGCGGGCGTTCTCGCGGGCGATGAGGTTGCTCGTCATCTCCGGTCCGAAATCGGCGACGTCGCTCAGCCTGACCATCGCGCCATCCCGACCCTGCAGGATCAGCTCGCCGAGCTGGTCGATCCGCGCCCGCTCCTCGTCGGCGAGCCGGACCACGAGGTCGTACCGGCGAATGCCTTCGTTGATCTCCGCGACCGTCTCGCCGTTCAGGGCCTGGCGAACCTGCTCCGCCGCGGCGGCGGGGGTGAGACCGGCGGCGGCGAGATCCTCGGCGCGGTACCGGATCGGCACCGACGCCACCATGATCTCGCGATTCGCGGCGACATCGCGCGTGCCGGGCATCGCCTGCAGCACCGACTCGATCCGCTTCGCGACCGCCCGCAGCCCGTCGAGATCGTCGCCGTAGACGTCGATCGCGATCGCCGCCGGGGTTCCCGAGAGCAGGTGCGACATGCGGTGCTCGATCGGCTGCCCGACCATCGTGGTGATGCCCGGCACGCCGGCGAGCACCGCGTCGATCTGCTCGCGGACCTTCTCGTAGTCGCCGTCCGGCGCGACCGTCACCTCGATCTCCGAGAAGCTCACCGGTTCGGCATGCTCGTCGCGCTCCGCTCGCCCGGTTCGTCGCGTGACGCTCCCGGCGCCCTCGATTTCGACGAGCCGCGACTCGACGCCGCGGGCGAGGCGATCGCTCTCGCCGAGCGAGGTCCCTGGCGGGGCCATCAGGAACACCGTGTAGGTGCCTTCGCGGAAGGACGGCAGGAACGACGTGCCGAAGGTCGAGGCGAGGAGCAGCGAGGCTGCCGCGAGCGCGCCCGATCCGCCGAGGACCAGCCAACGGCGCCGCATCGCCCTCTGCAGCAGCGGCTCGTAGCCTCGCTTGATCGCGCGGACGAGCAGGCCGTCGCCGTGCGCCTTCGATTCCGCGACGCCCGCGGCGGCCTTCTCGAACGTTCGGCGGAAGAGCAGCCGGCAGAGCGCCGGCGTCACCGTCAGGGCGACGGCGAGCGAGGCGAGGATCGAGGTGATGTAGGCGATGCCGAGCGGACGGAAGAAGCGGCCCTCGAGCCCTTCGAGGAAGAGAAGCGGCACGAAGACGAGGCAGATGATCACCGTCGCGAAGACCATCGAGCCGCGGATCTCGTTGGAGGCGTCGTAGATCACCTGCGTGAACGCCCGCCGCTCCGCGACCGGCTTCCCCGCGTTCTCGCGGAGCCGCCGCAGGACGTTCTCGACATCGATGATCGCGTCGTCGACGAGCTCGCCGATCGCGACCGCGAGGCCGCCGAGGGTCATCACGTTGACCGAGAGCCCCCACGCCCAGAGGACCAGCAGCGCCACCGCGAGCGAGAGCGGCAGCGCGGTCAACGTGATGAGGGTCGCCCGCACGTTGACAAGGAAGAGGATGAGGATGACCGCGACGATCGCGGTCGCCTCGAGCAGGACCTTGGTCACGTTCCGCACCGCCCGGTCGATGAAGCGGGCCGCGCGGAAGGGATTGCGGTTGAGCACCATCCCCGCCGGCAGCGACGCCTCGAGGCCGTCGAGCACGCGATCGATCTCCTTGGTGAGTTCGAGCGTGTTCGCGCCCGGCGACTTCTGCACGCTCAGCACGACCGCGGGCATGCCGCGATCCGCCGCGGTGCCTCGCAAGGGCGCGGGTGCGAGCCTCACGTCGGCGACGTCGCCGATCGTGATCGGCGCGCCGTCGCGGGTCGCGACCAGCGTGCCGCGGATGTCGTCGAGATCCTCGACCCGAGCCATCTGGCGGATCGGCATCTCGCGTCGATCGACGTCGCCGAGGTATCCGGCGCTCGCGGTGCTGTGGGCGCCCCGCGCCGCTTCGACCACCTCGGCGATCGAGAGCCCGAAGAGGGCGAGCCGATCCTGCCGCACATCGATGCGGTACTGCGGCAACTCGCCGCCGATCGCGACGACCTGCGCGACGCCGGGAATCGCGAGCAGCGTGTTGCGAAGGTCGTACTCGCCATAGGCGCGAAGCTCGAGCGGCGAGGCGGTTCCGTCAGGAGAGGAGAGCGCGAGCAGCATCACTTCGCCGGTGATGCTGGTGGTCGGCGCGATCTCCGCGTGGACGTCGGGCGGCAGGCGATCGGTCACCGCCGCGAGCCGCTCCGCGACCAGTTGCCGCGCCCGGGCGAGGTCCTGGCCCCAGTCGAACTCGACCCAGACGATCGAGAGGCTCGTCGCGCTCGCCGAACGCACCCGGCGGGTGCCCGCAAGGCCGTTGACCGCCGTCTCGATCGGGAAGGTGACGAACGACTCGACCTCGTCCGCGGCGAGCCCGCCGGCCTCGGTCATGATCACGACCGTCGGCGCGTTGAGTTCGGGGAAGACGTCGACCGGCATCTCGCGAAGCTTGAGGCCGGCGAAGACGAGCAGCAGACCCGAGGCGATCACCACGAACGACGCGTGGCGGATCGAGAACCCGATCAGCTTCGCGAGCATCAGTGGTCCTCCGCGTGGAACGTGCCGTCGGCGTGGAAGTGGCCGCCCTTGGTCGCGGTGCCGCTCATCGCGAGCATCAGCGGGTAGTTGCCGGCGACGACGACTTCGTCGCCCTCCTTCACGCCCGAGAGGATCTCGACGAAGCGACCGTCGCTCGCGCCGAGGTCCGCCTCGAGGCGGATCGCCTTGTTGGGGTCCTTGGGATCGCGTCGGAAGACGACGGCGACGAGGCCGTCGCGAAGCACCGCTCGCTGCGGAATCGCGAGTTCGGTGCGACCGCCCTCGAGCACCACTTCGAGCGACGCCGAGATGCCGGCCCGGGCCCAGGGCGCGAGCGACTCCGTCGCGGCGAGCACGTCGATGGTGCGGCCGTCGGGATCGCCCGCGAGTCCGATCGAGATGACCGCGGGCATCGCCGCGAGGCTCCCGGCGTCGGCCGCGTTCGCGGCGACGACGCGAGCCGGCAGTCCGTCACGCAGGCGATCGAGATCGCTCTGAAGCGCCCGGGCCCGGAAGCGAAGCCGCTCGGGCTGCACGATCGAGAGGATCAGGTCGCCCTCCTCGACATGCCCGCCCGGCGTGACCGAGAGCATCTCGATCACGCCCCGATCCGGCGCGCAGATCAGCAGACCGCCGTCGTTCGCATCGCCCGCCTCGCATCCGGCCTGCAAGAGCAGCAGTTCGCGACGCGAGACGAGCGCCCGCAGCTGGGCCTCGAGCACGCGCTGCGTCGCCTGCAGCTCGGCGTCCTTCTCCATCACCTCGGCGAGTTCCGCCTGCGTGGCGTTGAGGGTCGCCTGCGCATCGGTCAGCTGCGACGCGCCGCCGCCGCCCGCCTCGCGAAGGCGCTCGAGCTGGCCGAGCCGGTCCTTCCAGAGCGCGACCTTGTCGGCGAGACTCGCCTCGTGCACCCGGTGCGCCTCGCGCACCGGACCCATGGACTCGAGTCGGGCTCGCGTGGCGAGGATCTCCTCCTCGAGTTCGCGCCACCCGCTGCCGGTGACCCGTGCAAGCGGCGTGCCCTGCTCGACCGTCTGATACTGGTCGACGAGCAGCTCGACGCGGCCGTCGATCGGCGCACGCAGTTCGCGCCGCGCCGTCGGCGTCAGTTCGAAGCGGCCGGGCAGGCGAAGCGTCCGCTCGACCTGCCTCGGCTCGACCTTCGCGAACTCGACGCCGAGGTTGCGCCGCACGGTGTCGGGGATGTCGATGCGGTTGGTGGGGCCGGCGGCTGGTTCCTCCATCGCGGCCTTGGGCGTTTCGCCGCCACCGGTGCAGGAGAGCAGCGAGCACGCGGCGAGGGACGCGGCGAGCGCCGCAAGGATCGAACGTTCGAAGCGTGAAGTCGGGCTCATGATTCGGCTCCCGTGGCGGGGACTGGTTCGGAATCTGGATCTGCTTCCGCCGGCGGCGGGCCGGCGAGGGCTTCAAGGGCCAGCGCCGCAAGGTGTTCGTCGCGTCGGGTCTCGACGAGCCGAAGCTTGGCCTCGTGCTGCTGCTTGAGGCCGTCGAGGAGGATCAGCGTGTCGACCTCGCCGAGCCTCGCGAGATCGCGGGCCTCGGCGTACTGCAGCTCGACGAGGGGCACGAGTTCGCCTTCGACGATCGCCCGCTGCCGCGCGAGCGAGCGAAGTTCGGTACGCGCGAGAGCTGCGTCGGCGACGATCGCCTCGAGCGTGCGCTCGACCTCGAGCCGAGCGACTTCTCGCCTCGCGAACGCATCCTCGATCGCCTGGCGATTGCCGTTGAAGATGGGAATCGGCAGGAAGACGCCGAGCGTGAACTGCCGGAGGCCGTCCTGCTCGCCGTAGCCGGGCGTGAGGCCGAGGTCGGGCATCTGAGCGCGGATCTGCTCTTCAAGCTGCTTCTCCGCGACCTCGTACGCCGCGACGGAGACGGCCAGACGCGGACTGCGGCGAAGCGCTTCGGTGACGGCCTCGCCCTCGAGCGATACGGCTTCGACGGAGCCGTCGAAGGAGAGCGACGAGGGAAGCAGTTCGATCGTCGAGGCGGGCGGCAGGCCCATGTGCCGCAGGATCCCGAGGCGACGCTCCGCCTCGATCGCCGCGAAGCGATCGAGCTGCGCGATCGCCTTCACCCGCTCGAGCCGGAAGAGCCTCGCCTCGACCCGCGAGAGTTCGCCGAGTCGTTCCATCGCATCGACGATCTCGAGGAGCGCCTCGGCCTGCCCCAGGAACGTCGCCGTCGAATCGAGCAGAGCCCGCGACGCGGTCCACTCGCACCACATCCGCCGCAGGGCGATGCGGGTCTCCCACTCCATCGCCGCGACCGCAGCGAGCGCCTCGGCGTGCGCCGCCCCGAGTCGTTCCTTCTCGACCTCGAGACGACCCGAGATGGGGATCGTGAACGCGACGGTGCCGAAGAGTTCGTTCGGGCTCAGCGCCGAGTCGATCAGGCGCGTCCACTCGAGGCCGAAGACCGGATCCGGCCAGAGACCGGCGTTGGCGGCGTTCGCCTCGGCGACGCCCGCCTCCGCCCGCGCGAGGCGCAGATCGCTGTTGTAGAAGAGGCCGACCACCTCGGCCTCGGGAAGCGCGAGGCCGTCGGAGGGATCGAACGTCTCGGCACCGAAGGCCCGGTCGAGGCTCTTCGCGAACGCCGCGACCTCGGGATGGTCGGGCGTGCGATCGAGGAAGGACCGGCGGCTCGACGTGAGGTCGATCGGCTTCGCTTCGTAGGTCCGACAGCCGGTGAGCGAGGCGGCCGCGACGGCGGTCGCCAGCGCGGCGTGGCGTCGCCGAGACGGCATGGATGGTGACGAGGAACGCAAGGTTCGTGACTCCGCAGCGACCGGCCGCCAAGGCTTGGGCGGCGTGAAGGGGGTCGAGACCGTCGAGTGTTGAAGGTGTGCAACGGCGATCGTGGATCGTGGGGCGAGGTTCGAGCCGCGCCCGCCATCGATCGCCCGACGCACGCAGGACCGGACGTCGTTCGGACGCCCGAGGCCCGGAGGCGTGCATCGATGGAGAGCGGAGCTAGACGACGATCGACGCCACGTCGATCGTGCGGCGCTGATCCGACCGGATCCACGCTTGCCCGATCATCGCTTCGAGCGGCACGGTCTCGGCGCGGATCTCGATCGCCGAAGCCGTCGACGCCGGCAGATCGATGGCCAGCACCAGAAGATCCGCTGCGGAACCGCCTCGCGGCGGCAGATCGTGGTCGCTCAGGTTGAAGTGCAGGTGATCCCCGCAGCAAGCGTCGGGTTCGGCGGCGAGATCGCGCGATGGAGAATCGCCGCCATGGCCGTGCTCGCAGTCGTGATGGACCTGCTCCACCACGAGGGCTCGCTCGCCGCAACCGTGCCGATGCGCCACCAAGGTCGGCCGGGCATGCGAGCCATGTTCGTGTCGGTGCGCGCCCGCCTCGCGGCAGTCCTCGAGCGGAATGCACAGCGACTCGCCACGACCAAGCGACGCAAGCCCCTGCACGAGCAGGAGGACCACGGCGACGAAGCGGGTGACGGTGTCGGGCATGGAAGCGAGCGAGTTGCTGACTTTGACTCCGCGCTCCGGCGGATCACGGCGGCAGAGGGTATCGACGAAACGCC
>CAZTMB010000130.1:0-5589 GCA_964614695.1 uncultured Isosphaeraceae bacterium
CTTCGTCTCGATTCTCGGCAAAAAGCGGCAAACCATCCCCATGGCCAAGGCGACCATCGACCCCACCACCGCGCTTCCCAAGATCGACCGCTGCGGCGATCTCCATCATCGCCCGCGGGTGCTGCTCGGGAAGACCGGGCTCGACGGCCATGACCGCGGGGTCAAGCTGATCGCCCGTCTGCTTCGCGACAGCGGCGCGCACGTCATCTACTCGGGACTCTGGCAGACTCCGCGAAGCCTCGCGATCTCCGCCCGCGACGAGGATGTCGATGTCGTGGCGTGCTCGATGATGAGCAACTCGCATCTCGTGCTGGTGCCGAGGCTCATCGAGGAGTGCGCGAAGGTCGGCCGGCCGGATCTCGTCGTCAACGTCGGCGGCATCATTCCGCAGGAGGACGTCCCGAAGCTGCTCGCGGCGGGTGTCCACCGCGTCTACCACACCGGCACGCCGATGGAGGAGATCGTCGACAGCGTGCGCGAGGCGACGAGTCCCTATGGCGACGTGCCGACCGACCATCCGACCGCGAGACTCGCTCGCGCGATCAGCCGCGTCTGGCTCGGCGAGTCGGTCGAAGCGCCTCGCAAGCGTCCCCGTCGCGTGATCGGCATCACCGGAAGCCCCGGAGCGGGCAAGAGCACGCTCGTGGCCGCGATGGCCGCGGAAGCCGCGCGTCGCGGCGGCTCGATGGCGGTGATCGCCTTCGACCCCATGAGCCCGATCACCGGCGGCGCGCTGCTCGGCGATCGCCTGCGGGTCGACTTCAACGCGGTCGACGAGAAGGTCTTCTACCGAAGCCTCGCGATCGTCGGCGAAGACTACCGTCGTCTTCCCGACCTCATCGAACTGATCGGCGGCGCCGGCTTCGAGACCCTGATCGTCGAGACCGTCGGTGCCGGCCAGAACGACGTCGCGATCCGCGAGCACGTCGACCGCACCGCGGTGGTCACCGTGCCGGGCATGGGTGACGCGGTGCAGATGGACAAGGCCGGCATCCTCGAGATCGCCGATCTCTTCGTCGCCAACAAGGCCGACCACGCCGGCGAGAGCAAGCTCATGCGCGAACTGCTCGACATCGCGGCGGGCCGCCCGATCTTCGAGACCGTGGCGACCGAGGGCCGGGGAGTCGTCGAACTGCTCGAGCATCTCACCGCGTGAAGCCGCCAGGGCCCCGACCGTGAACCTCGAAGTCCTTCTCATCAGCCTCGGCATCGTCGGGGCGCGGGTGCTCGACGTGACCCTCGGCACGCTGCGCACCGTCGCGGTGATCCACGGGCGTCGCAGTGCGGCATTCGCCCTCGGCTTCGTGGAGGTGCTGATCTGGGTGCTCGTCGTCAGCGGCGTGATCTCCACCGTCAAGGAGAACCCGTGGTACGCGATCGCCTACGCGCTGGGCTTCGCGACCGGCAACTACCTCGGGATCACCATCGAGGGACGCTTCGCCTTCGGCAAGCAGGTGGTCCGCGTCTTCACCCGCCATGGCGCCGAGGTCGCCGCCACGCTGCGGGCGGAGAAGGTCCCCGTCACCGAGTTCGACGGGCGCGGCAAGGACGGACCGATCTCGATGCTCTTCATCGAGCTCGGCCGACGCGACGCCTCCCGGATGCTCGCGAAGATCCGCGAGCTCGATCCGCACTGCTACTACGTGGTGGACGACATCCGCCTCGCGTCGCTCGCCGGGCCCGCGAGCCAGTCGAGCGACGCCAACAGCGTGGTGAAGCGGAAGTGAGCACTCCCGGCGACGCCGCAGAGATCCACATCCGCATCGCGCCGGCGAACCTCGCCGACGACCGCGACGCTGCGGCGATCCTCTCGCTGCTGAGGTCCTTCGCGCAGGAGCCGGTTTCGGGCGGCCGCGACCTTCCCGCCGACGTGCAGTCGCGTCTCATCGACGGGCTTCGCCGGCATCCCGTCTCGCGGAACTGGCTCGCGTGGGACGACTCCACCTCGCCGCCGACCGCGATCGGCTGCGCGATCTGCCAGATCGGCTTCTCGACCTTCATGGCCAAGCCGACCCTCAACCTGCACGACCTCTTCGTGCGTGCGAGCCATCGCGACTGCGGCGTCGGGCTCATGCTCATGAACACCCTGCACGAGGCCGCCCGCGAACTCGGCTGCGGCAAGGTCACGCTCGAGGTGAATCGCACCAACGAGGCGGGCCAGCGGTTCTATCGGCGCCTCGGCTACTCCGATGGGCAGTCCACGGCGCGGGGCGACGGGGTCTGGTTCTGGTCGAAGCCGATCTGACGGACCCAGCCTCCTGCTTCGAAGGTCGTCGCGGGTGACTCGATGCAGCCGCAGGGCTCGACGTCTACCAGCGCACGAGGAACCCGCCGCCCATCCACTTGCTCGACTCGACCGAGTAGCACACGATCAGGTCGCCGGGTCGGAACTCGCCGGCACGTGCCGAACGATCGAACTGCACCAGGATCTCCGCGCCGCCGCAGTAGCCAGACTCTGCGCATCGAAAGGGAGCTCGCTCCCACGGAATGCTGTCGATGCGAGCTCGGGCGTCGTCGTACAACTGCCGAGTCGGCGTGGACAACACGAAATGGTCGATGTCGGAGGAGTCGAGCTTCGTCTGCTCCTGCCACTGCAAGAGCATCTCCTCGAGCCGCGGCGCCGCGAATCGTGTGACGGCGGTGAAGTCCTGATCGAGATGGTGGAATCCCTGCTCCACGAGCTGCAACGGACTCCGGCGATGCAGGCGGACATCGCGAGCGCACGCCCCGGCGGTCATCGCCGGAGACAGCAGTCCGCCGATCGAGCCGGCGTGCGCATCGACCAGCTCGTGGCCCGGAGTCTCCGGATCATCGACGCCTCGCAGCAAGAGGGCGGCGGATCCGTCCGAGAGGATCCAGCGCATCAGCGACTGGCTCCTGGTCATGCTCGGTTGGACGAACCAGGCGGATCTGAGGAAGAGGCTCGAGAGCTGGCTGTACGCGACCAGCGCGGTCTTGCATCGGCCCACACGAATCGCATCGAGCGCGACCTGGATCGCCTTGCCGACTCCGGAGCAGTTGCTGTGAATGCCGATCTCGTTGCACCGCTCGATGCCCAGTTCGGCCTGCAACCAGGCGCTGGTGGGTGGGGTGGTCTGATCGATGGCTGGCGCCGCGACGACCAGCAGGTCCACCTCGTCGGGATCCGACTCCCCTTGATCGAGAGCACGCCTGCAGGCCTCGGCGGCGAGGGAGGCGAAGTCGTGGGTGAGGTCGCCGGTCTCGGGATCGATGGCGAAGTGCCGCAGCGGGACCCCAGACTCCCGCGCCATTCGCGGACCCGGCCCGGAGTCGAAGTTCTGAACCGCAGCCGGCGCTTGATCGAGCCGGCCAAGTCTTGACGGGATCTCGTCGACCGTCACCGGAGGCCCCGGAAGGAACGAACCGGTGCCGATGATGTGCACCTTGCGAAGTGAATGGGAGTTCATGTGGAGGTCAGCGGGGCTTGATCTCGGTCGATCTGCGAGGAGTCGCCGGCAAGCGATTCCTCAGAGGCCCCGCAGCGTACACCGCGACAGGGCGCCGGCAGTCGTCGAAACTTGACGAGACGGGACCTGCCAACGCCTCGGCACCGACCTCGTGCGGATCGAGTCGCGGGACCGCCGTCCGGAGATCCGCTCGGCGGTCTCTTCCCCCTCGTACACTGCCGGGCTTTCTCGCCATCGCCCTGTGAATCCGACCATGACCACGCCCGCCACCCTGCCCA
Source organism: uncultured Isosphaeraceae bacterium (assembly GCA_964614695.1). Classification (GTDB taxonomy): domain Bacteria; phylum Planctomycetota; class Phycisphaerae; order Phycisphaerales; family SM1A02; genus VGXO01. The sequence goes on from CAZTMB010000130.1 coordinate 3,707, forward strand.
CCGACTCCGCCTGCTTCACCACCCTCGCCCGCGACACCAATCAAGCCCTCGGCCTCGGCCGCTTCGCGATCGACTTCATGAGCGGTGCGATCGGCACGCCCGATCCGTCGGTCCTCGAGCGAACCCTTCTCTTCCACATCGACGCCACCCTCTGCGGCGTCAGCGCCATCGCGCTCGGCACCAACGCCCCGCTGGTGCTTCGCCAGGAAGCGCTCGAGTACCCCAAGGCCCACGGCGTCTGCTTCCTGGGCTCCACGACGCCGGTGGCGCCGGAGAAGGCGATCCTTGCCGACTCGAACGCGGTGCGCGAGTGGGACTCCAACGGAACGAACTTCGGCTTCAACCCGGAACTCGGCCACACCGCCGGCGAGTTCGGGCACAACGACTTCTACGCGGTTCCGCTCGCGGCGGCGCAGCTCGCCGGCCGTGACGGCGCCTTCGCGTTGCGAGGCATGGTGCTCCTCGACGAGATCCGCGGTCGGCTCGCCGAGGTCTTCAGCCTGAAGACCTACAAGATCGACCACGTCCTGCACGGCGCGATCGCCTCGGCGGCGACCTACGGCGCCATGCTCGGCGCGACCGCCGAGCAGATCGAGTCCGCGATCGGCATGGTGGTCGCCCATCACGTCCCCTTCCGGGCGATCCGCGCCGGCAAGCAGCTTTCCGACAGCAAGGGCGCGTCGGCGGCGATCTCGACCGAAGCCGCGATCGTCTGCATGCAGCGGTCGATGCGGGGGTTCCTGGGGCCGCGGGACATCTTTCGCAACCCCGAGGCGGTCTTCCGTCTCTTCGAGAAGACCTCCGGCGACTGCCCGTTCGATCTGGTGCTGGCGCACTCCGGCCGCGACTTCGCGGTGATGGGCATGCACTTCAAGCTCGGCCTCTACGAGCACCAGTCCGCGGGGGCGTTGCAGGGGCTCGTCGATCTGCTGCTCAAGCATCCCGAGATCGCCGCGAGCGCCGAGGGCATCAAGAGCATCCGGATCGTCGCCTACGAGCCGGCCTTCGGCATCATCGGCGATCCGGCGAAGCGCGATCCCCGCACGCGGCAAAGCGCCGACCACTCGATGGTCTTCATCGTCTCGCGGAAGCTGCGGAAGGCGATCGAAGCGGCCGCGAAGGGCGAACTGCCGAAGGACAACGACTCGGTGTGGAAGCGGCTCATTCTGGAGCCGCACGACTACGACGCGAAGGCGATCCATGACGAGGTCACCCGATCGCTCATGGCGAAGATCGAGTTCGCCCACGGCGGCCCCGAGTACGACCGCCGCTATCCCGACGGCATCCCGACCTCGATCGTGGTGACGCTCGGCGACGGCCGCACCTTCGACAGCGGCCTCGTGATGTACCCCTCCGGCCACGCCCGCAACACCACCGCCGATCTCAAGGGGATCCTCGCGAACAAGTTCGAGGTGCTCGGCCGGCTCGCGATGGATGATCCGAAGCCGCTCATTGCGAAGCTCCATGGACTGCCGAGCCTCGACGCCAAGGCGCTGCGTTCGATCCAGCACTTCGCGATCGCCGATCGCGGGCGATTCGAGTAGCGAGAACGCTGGCGAAGCGGGCGCGGACCTCGCGGGGCCTCGCGAAGACCTTGCTCCCGGAACCCTGCGGCGTATCGTCAAGCAGTCGGGAATCCGGCGGTGAGGAACGTCGACATGCGCTACGCGATCATTCTGGAGCCTTGCGGAGGTAGCTGGTCGGCGCATGTGCCGGACCTTCCGGGGTGCGTCGCGACCGGTGCGTCGATCGACGAGACCAAGGCCCGCCTGCGCGAGGCGATCGAGATGCACCTGGCCGGGCTTCGCGAGGATGGCGTGCCGATTCCCCGTCCTTCGATCACCGTCGATTCGATCGAGGTTGCGGCGTAGCAGCAGCAACCT
>CAZTMB010000130.1:5689-7349 GCA_964614695.1 uncultured Isosphaeraceae bacterium
CGCGGCATGGTCAACACGCGACACGTCGCGCATGAACGTCCGTCGAACGAGAACTCCATCACAGATTGGCGCCGTCGTCGAGGCACATTCGATACACGCGCTCGCGGAGGAGATACCTTCGTCAGACGATCGCGCAGCATGGTCGTCCCGCTTCGCTCGCAACCATCCACGGACGCGTCGGCACGACTCCCGCATCCCACGAGTACCTCTGGCTCTTCGCCGCGCACCGATCCCATGACCGACTCTCCCGATCCCGTTGCTCCCGCCGCGAACGACTACGAGGCTCTGATGGAGGAGCTCGACGGACTTGGAGAGAACCTCCGCACCGCGCTGCAGGCGTGCTTCGGCGAAGTCCTCCCTCCTCAGGTGGGCGCCCGGGAGACCGGACGACTCCTTGGTCTTCGCCGCAATCTCGGGTGGAAGGTCTTCGCCGTGGCCAACTCGATCAGCATCGCCTCGCTGCTGCGAGCGATGCCTGGCGACTCGGGCTGGGCGTTGCTCTTCGAAGCGCTTGATCGTCTGGGATGCCATCCGGACCGGCTCGCCATGTTGCGAGAGGCCATCGCAGGTCTGCAGCGGGTTCTCAGCGGCGGGGTCGTCGATCCGGCATGCCTGCGCGCCCTCGGCGCGGGCTCGCTCGAATCCGCCGCCCAGCGTCGCGCCATGCTTCGCTCGCGGCGAATGGCGTTCACCGCCGCCAAGCAGATCTTCGCCGTCCATGCGAAGGCTCGGATCGGGACCGTCATCGCCGCGCCGTCGGCGACGCCCGGCGAGCCGATGGTCGATCTTCTGCAACTCACGTTGCTCGAGGGGCTCGAGCGATTCCGCGCTGGTCCCGCCTTTCCGATCTACCACCGCGTCCAAGCGATCCGGGAGCAGGCGGCCGACGGCCTCGGCGCCGACGATCTTGATGGCGGCGAGCACGGGCCGCTGGTGGCGTCGCTCTGCTCCGAGGGCGCGATCGGGCACGAACTGCGCATGCCGCCGCCGGTCGCTCCGGACGATCGCGCCAGCGTGGAATTCGTCGATCGCGATCCCCACCGGGTGCGGCCTCTTCGCGCCGCCTTCGCCGAGATCGCGCGTCGCGTCGGTTCGCCCTATGCGAGCCCCGCCGAACCGTTCGCCGAACTCCAAATGCCGACGGTGTTCCCGGTCGAGATCGCCATCTTCGACGTCTTCATCCATCGCACCCTACCGACGGGAAGCGAGCCCTCGATCTCGCTCTACGGGCACCCCGCGAACGTCGGCCGACCCACCCGATGGAAGGAGCAGCAGCGACTTCCGCTCGAAGTCGAGCTGGCGGAGAAGACCTCGCCTCGCCTGCCTCGGCGGCTCTCCGAGCCAAGAGAGACCTATCAGGCCCTTCTGGAACACGGCATGCGACAGATCGGGCTACCGCTGTCGGAGTTTCGCCACTACCGAGCCATCGTTCCGTTTCCGCCGATGCACTCGTCGCTGATTGTGGCTTGGCGTCTCGCGGCGAGGTGAGCACTCGGCCCGGGCCGCTCCATCGAGGCCAGCGCGAAGAGCGAACGTTTCCGACCGCCGGTCGAGTTCGTCTGCACTTGGCCGAGCACCGACGCCGAGTCACGCCGCCCGCCGGTCCCCATCGCGATCGCTCGACGCTGGCGACCTGTCCCGCCTTTGGCGAGCGTCCGGC
>CAZTMB010000131.1:0-7317 GCA_964614695.1 uncultured Isosphaeraceae bacterium
CGCAGGCGGCGAATCAGATCGAAGGCTTCGAGCGGCGTGAGTCGCTCGAGCTCGATCTTCCGGATCGCCTCGACGACCGGATGCGTGGCCGGCGGCTCGAAGAGGCTCGGCTGACTCGCGTCGCCGCGCGAGCGTCGCGCCGCGACGGGCTTCTCGGGCGGCGGGGGATCGGCGTCGGCGCTGCGAACCTCGAGGCTTCCCAGCACGGTCTCCGCGCGTTCGACGGTGCCGTCGGGCACGCCCGCGAGCCGCGCGACGTGCAGGCCGTAGCTGCGGTCGGCGCGGCCTGGCTCGATACGGTGCAGGAAGACGATCTGGTCGCCCCACTCCCTGACCGCGACATTGAGATTGCGCACCGCGCCGTGGCGTTCGCCGAGCCGCGTGAGCTCGTGGTAGTGCGTCGCGAGCAGGGTGCGGCAGCCGCGTTCGGCGAGCGTCTCCGCGATCGCCCACGCGAGGGCGAGCCCGTCGAGCGTGCTCGTGCCGCGGCCGATCTCGTCGAGGACGACGAGGCTCCGCCGCGTCGCGTGCCGCAGCAGGTTCGCGGTCTCGGTCATCTCGACCATGAAGGTCGACTGCCCGCCGTGCAGTTCGTCGCTCGCGCCGATGCGGGTGAAGATCCGGTCGCACAAGCCGATCGTCGCGCGGTCCGCCGGCACGAAGCTCCCCGCGTGGGCGAGCAGCACCAGCAGCGCCGCCTGCCGGATGAAGGTGCTCTTGCCGGCCATGTTGGGGCCGGTGATGAGCGCGAGGGTCGCGGCGCCCGAGGGGTCTTCGTCGGTCGCCACGCCGAGGCGGCAGTCGTTCGGCACGAAGCGGTCCCGCAGGATCCGGTCGAGCACGGGATGGCGACCCTGCTCGATCGCGAGGACCGGCGCGTCGACCATCTCGGGCTCGACCCAGCCGCCGCTTGCGGCGATCTCCGCGAAGCCCGCGATCACGTCGAGCCCCGCGACGAGCCGCGCGACCTCGGCGAGCGCCGCGAGCGAGCTGATCCATTGCGAGACGATCGACTCGAAGATCTGGCGTTCGCGCTCGAGGGCGCGGCTCTCCGCGTCGAGGGCCTTCGACTCGTACGCGGACAGTTCGGGGGTGGTGTAGCGCTCGGCGTTCTTCAGGGTCTGCCGCCGCACGAACTCCGCGGGAATCGTCGCGTCGCGATGGGCGTGGGTGATCTCGACGTAGTAGCCGAAGACGCGGTTGAAGCCGATCTTGAGCGAGGCGATGCCGGTCCGCTCGGCGAGGCTTGCCTGATACGCCGCGAGCCAGCCGTGCCCGTCGCGATGAAGCGACCTCGCCTCGTCGAGTTCCGCGTCGAAACCGTCGCGGATCGCCCCGCCGTCGCGCAGATGCGGCGGCGGGCTCTCCTCGATCGCCGCCGCGGTCTCGCGGCAGGCCGGAGCAAGCCGCTCGATCGCCGCGTCGAGCCGCGCGGTCTCCTTCGCGAACGCCTCGACGCCGCGGAGTTCCGACGCGAGCGCCGCCGCGGCCTCGACCGACTTCGCGAGCGCCGCAAGATCGCGCGGCGTCGCGCGGCGCAGCCCGAGACGACCGCCGATGCGGGCGAGATCCTGGATGCGATCGAGGCTGCTGCGGACGCGATCGGCCAGGCGCCGGTCCGCGACGAGCACCGCGACGCGGCGATGGCGGGCGCGGATCGCGTCGAGGTTCGCGAGCGGATAGCAGAGCCACTCGCGAAGCAGGCGACGGCCCATCGGGGTTCGGGCACGCTGCATGATCTCGACGAGCGTGCCTTCGCTGCCGCCGCTGCGGACGGTCCGTTCGACCTCGAGGCTTCGCAGCGCGATCGCGTCGATCTCGAGCCGGTCGCCGTCGCGCTCGACCTTCGGCGGTTCGAGATGCGCGAGGCGCCGCGGGTCGGCGTCGGCCGACTCGCTGTCGGCGGCGGACATCTCCGCGACGTAGCGCAGGATCGCGCCCGCGGCGGCGACGGCCGCCGTGCCTTCCTCGAGCCCGAAGCCGCCGAGCGCGGCGACGCCGAAGCGTTCCTTGAGCTTGGTCGCCGCGTCCTCGGGCGCGAAGGTCCAGGACGGGCGGGCGGTCGGAGGGCAGGGGAGGGCGCCGTCTCCCGCTTCGCCGAGCCACCGCCACTCGGGCCATTCGCCATGGCGGCCGACCGGAATCAGAAGTTCCTGCGGGGCGAGCCGAGCGAGGCGATCTCGGAGCGAGGCTTCGTCGGCGAACTCGATACGGAAGGAGCCGGTCGAGATCTCGATCGACGCGATCGCCCAGCGATCGTCGCCGCCACCGCTTCGCCGTCGCTCGATCGGCGCCGCGACCGCCGCGACGCGATTGGCGCGGGCGTCCTCGAGGAGGTGTTCGTCGACGAGGGTGCCGGGGGTGACCACGCGGGTCACCGCGCGATCGACGACGCCCTTCGCATCCTTCGGATCCTGGATCTGATCGGCGACCGCGACGCGGAAGCCCTGCTCGACGAGCCGACGCAGGTACTGCTCGGCGGCATGGTGGGGGACGCCCGCCATCGGCACGCCGGCGGTGCGCTCGGTGAGGGTGATGCCGAGGGCCTTGTGCGCCCGGACCGCGTCCTCGCCAAAGAGCTCGTAGAAGTCCCCCATCCGGAAGAAGAGCAGGCAGCCCGGATGCGCCTCCTTGAAGCGGCGGAACTGCCGCATGGCCGGCGTGTCGAGGGTCGCGAGCAGGCGATCTCCATCGGCGGGGGTCGCCGTCACCTCGACCACCGCGCCGCCGGGCGCGGTCGGAGGCATCTCGCTCGTTGCGGACTGGGAGGTCACGAGTCGAGTGTACGAACCGCGATTGCCGTCATGCACGCGCAGCCCGGAAACGCAAACGCCCCGCCGGGTGGCGGGGCGCTCGCAGTGGAGCGGATGAGGATCGAACTCACAACCTCCTGAATGCGATTCAGGCGCTCTCCCAATTGAGCTACCGCCCCAACGGGAGGACGGGGAGTATATCGACGTCCCTCTCCGCCGCCATGCGTCCGAGTCGAGGATCGCGGGCCGGGTGAAGGGCCGATCGGCATCCGGATCTCGACCGGCGGCGTCCGAACCGTCGCTCGGATCGGCCGGTGAAGGCGGGGTGTCGAGGTACGATCCTCCCCCTTGCGTCGCGGCACGGTCGTGGCGGCGCGAAAGCGGCGTCCGGAGCCGGGGGATGGCGGCGAGCGGGATCGCCGTCAGGTCTGCCACCAGATCCCCGAGGCGGGGTCGCCGCCGGGCTGGAGAACCAGTGCTCCTTCTCGTCTACTGCATCGTCATCCTCGCGGTCTCGATCCTCGGGGGCATGCTGCCGGCGTTCGTCAAGCTCGGCCACCGCCGCATGCAGCTGGCTTTGTCGCTCGTCGCGGGCGTCATGTTCGGCGTGGGCGTCATCCACATGCTGCCGCACGCGATCGTCCTGTGGGGCGAATCGTCGGCGGCGGAACTGGCCGGCGGCCCCGACCTGCACGGCGGGCTCGATCCGATCATGCTCTCGCTGCTGCTCGGCTTCCTCGTGATGTTCCTGCTCGAGCGGTTCCTCTCGTTCCATCAGCACGAGCCGGTGCCGGTCGAGGCGAGCGCGGCGTGCGGGCATGAGCACGAGCCCGGTCACCGTCACGACCATGCCCATTCGTCCGCGCCCGGCGGCGCGAACCGGGTCACGTGGCTTGGGGCGATGATCGGTCTCGCGGTGCACACGATCCTCTCGGGCATCGCCTTGGCGGCGAGCGTCGAGGCCGCGCAGTCCCACGGCCATGGCGAGATGTTCGCGGGCTTCGGGGTGTTCCTCGGGGTCGCGCTTCACAAGCCCTTCGACGCGATGACCATCGCCATGCTCATGCGGGCCGCCGGCATCGGGCGTGGCCGCATCCTGCTCGCGAACATCGGCTTCGCGATGATGGTGCCGCTCGGGATCGGGCTCTTCGAACTGGGGATCTCCGGAAGCAAAGACCAGCTTGCAGTGACGGCGCTCGCGCTGGCCTTCTCGGCGGGCACCTTCCTCTGCATCGCCCTCGCGGACCTGCTGCCGGAACTCAAGTTCCACGACCACGATCGGCTGGCCTTGACGGGCATGCTGATCCTCGGAGTGGTCATCGCCTGGGGCACCGGCTGGCTCGAGGCCTCGACGCACGACCACTCGCACGATCACGGCCACCACCATGGTCATGATCACCATCACCATGATCACGACCACGATCACGACCACTGACCGCCGCGAGCGAGCCCCGCTCGCGACGGCGACGAGGACGCCATGAAGGCCGAAACGCTGCTTGCCGAACTCAATCGTCTCCGCGCGGACCTCGACAAGGATCCGAGCGATCTCGAATGGTTCACGCTGCATCACGTCTTCTGCTTCGTGAGCTACAAGATGGGCGACTTCCAGAAGTACCTCGACGAGGCGATCAAGCCCGGCGACGAGACGCCCGACGCCTGACCCGACCGATCCCACGCAGCGAACGCCATGAGCGAGACCACCCCGACGACCCGCGAAGCCTCCGGCGGACGCAACCGCTACAAGGCGACCCTGAACCTTCCGAAGACCGACTTCCCGATGCGGGCGGACCTCGCCCGCAACGAGCCGATCACGGTCGAACGCTGGGCGAGCGCGAACCTCTACGCGGCGGTGCAGGTGTCGCGCGGCGACGCGGAGCCGTTCGTCTTCCATGACGGCCCGCCCTATGCCAACGGCGGGATCCACCTCGGGCACCTCCTCAACAAGGCCTTGAAGGACTTCGTGGTCCGCAGCCGCCTGATGGAGGGCCGCCGCGTCGAGTACGTGCCGGGCTGGGACTGCCACGGGCTTCCCATCGAGCACAAGGTGATGACGGAGATCCTCAAGGGCGCCGAGGCGAAGCGGCTCGAGGCGATGCCCGAGGACGCCCAACGGATCGAGATCCGCCGCCGTTGCCGCGAGTCCGCGGAGGGCTTCATCGATCTGCAGTCGCGGCAGATGCGGCGCCTGCTGACGCTCGCCGACTACGAGCATCCCTATCTGACGATGGATCCGGCCTACGAGGCGGCGGTGCTCGAGGTCTTCGCCGATCTCGTCGCGCAGGGGATCGTCTACCGCGACCGCAAGCCGGTGCACTGGTCGATCGCGAATCGAACGGCGCTGGCCGAAGCCGAGCTCGAGTACGAGGACCGCGACGATCCGTCGGTCTTCGTCGAGTTCGACGCGATCGACCGCGACGCGGTCGCCAAGGCGTTCGCGATGGAACTGGAGGTCACCCCGACCTTCATGATCTGGACGACGACGCCGTGGACGCTTCCGGCGAACCGCGGCATCGCGGTGGGGCCGAAGCTTCGCTACGTGCTCGCGAACCTCGACGGCAGCGAGACGATCGTCGCGGCGGCCCTGCTCGAGCAGGTCGCGAAGGCGGTCGGCTGCGAGAACCCGCAGGTGCTCGCCGAGTGCGAGGGCGAGGCGCTCGTCGGTCTCGCGTACCGGCACCCCTTCGTCGAGCACGCGGGCCGCGTGGTGCCCGCGAACTACGTGAGCCTCGAGGACGGCACCGGTCTCGTGCACACGGCGCCGGGCCACGGCCGAGAGGACTATCTCACCGGTCTCGCGGAAGGACTCGAGGTCTACTGCCCGGTCCGAGAGGACGGCACCTTCGACGAGACCGCGCCGGAGTGGCTGCGCGGCAAGAGCGTATGGGAGGGCAACGCGATCGTGATCGCGGCCCTCGAACGCAGCGGCCACCTCGCGGCGTCGGTCTCGATCCGCCACAGCTACCCCCACGACTGGCGCAGCAAGACGCCGGTCATCTTCCGCGCGACCGAGCAGTGGTTCGTCGCGGTCGATCGGCCGCTCGCCCGCGACGGGCGGACGCTTCGCGATCTCGCGGTGTCGGGCGCCGGGCGGATCTCGTTCGTGCCGGAGTGGGGGCGCAACCGCTTCCGCGGCATGCTCGAGTCGCGACCGGACTGGTGCATCAGCCGACAGCGGGCGTGGGGGCTGCCGATCCCGGCGTTCCGCGACCGAAACGGCACGATTCTCATGACGCCGGCGAGCGTGCGGGCGGTGTCGCAGGCGTTTCGTTCCGGCGGCAGCGATCGCTGGTTCACCGATGCGCCGTCGGATCTACTCGCGTCCTACGACGCCACGAGCGATCCTGATCGCCCGACTGACCTCGATCTCGCAAGCCTCGAGAAGCTCCACGACATCTTCGACGTCTGGTTCGAGTCGGGTTCGTCCTGGCACGCGGTGCTGCGGCAGCGGGGGATCGGCTTCCCGGCGGAGCTCTATCTGGAAGGCAGCGATCAGCATCGCGGCTGGTTCCAGCTGTCGATGCTGCCGGCGCTCGCGGCGACCGGCGAGGCGCCCTTCCGCACGCTCCTCACGCACGGCTTCATCGTCGATCGCGACGGACGCAAGATGTCGAAGTCCGGCGGCAATGCGCTCTCGGTCGACGACCTCCTCAAGGACTTCGGCGCCGAGGTCTGCCGCTGGTGGGTGAGCTCGATCACCTACGACGGCGACGTGAAGGCCGACCCCGAGCTCTTCCGCCTCGCCGGCGAGAGCTATCGGAAGGTCCGCAACACGCTGCGATTCCTGCTGTCGAACCTCTTCGACGCGGCGCCGGGCTCGCTGCCGGCGGTCGCGTCGATCGATCCTCGTTCGATCGACGGGTGGGCGCTCGGCGAACTCGCATCGCTCGAGCGGACGGTCCGCGAGGCGTACGGACGCTTCGACTACCGCGCGGCGCACCAGGCGATCTACGACTTCTGCAACGAGACGCTTTCCGCGGGCTACTGCGTGGCGGTGAAGGACCGCCTCTACTGCGACCATCCCGACAGCCCGCGGCGCCGGCGGACGCAGGCCGCGATCGAGGAGATCGTCGAGGGACTCGTCCGCCTGCTCGCGCCGATCCTGCCGCACACCGCGGACGAGGCGCTCCGATGCCGGCACGGCGAACAGGCGCCGTCCGCGGCGACGCTCGTCCATCGGGGCTTCGGCTTTGCGTCCGATCCGGGATGGGCCACGGTGATGTCGCTTCGCGACGAGGTGCTGCGAGCGCTCGAGCAGGCGAAGGAGCGGGGCATCGAGAACCCGCTCGACGCGGGCGTCGTGCTGCCGGATCCGAAGGGCGTGCTTGCGGCGTTCGAGCCCGAACTCGCGGATCTCTTCGGGGTCTCGCGGGTGCGGCTCGATGCGGCCGCGGCGGCGATCGCAATCGAGGATCTTCGCGAGGCGCCGCGTTGCGAACGCAGTTGGAAGCGCGACGGCACCGTGCGCGAACGATCCGACGGCGGCATGCTCAGCGATCGCGATGCCCACGCGGTCGGCGTGTAGGCGGCGATCGGTCGAGCCTGCCGTCGACGCCGTGGACCGCGG
>CAZTMB010000132.1:0-7132 GCA_964614695.1 uncultured Isosphaeraceae bacterium
GGTGGCGGCGGCGGCGGCGGCGGCGGTGGCGGCTTCGGCGGCGGTGGCGGCGGCGGCGGCTTCGGCGGCGGCGGCGGCGGCAGCGGCGGCGGCGGCAGCGGTGGCGGTGGCGGCGGAATCTTCGGCGACCCCGGCGACGAGCCCGAGCGTCGCAGCCGCGAAGAGCTCATCGAGCAGATCATCACGATCATCCAGGAGCAAGTGGATCCCGAGGGTTGGCGCGACCTCGGTGGCGACACCGGCATGATCCAGGAGCTCAACGGCAACCTGATCATCACCAACACGCCCCGCAACCATCGCGAGATCGAGGGTCTGCTCAGCCAACTCCGCACGATCCGGGCGCTTCAGGTCAACGTCGAGACGCGCCTCATCAACGTCTCGATGGAGTGGTTCGAGCAGATCGGCGTCGACCTCGACGTCTACTTCAACACCAACGACGCCATGTACAACCAGGCGTTGGCGGCGGACCAGAACTTCCAACTCAGCGACTTCTTCTACTCCGGCCAGCCCCGTGACGGCGCCATCAAGAACGGCACCCTGAAGAACCCGGTCATCTTCGACGCGATCGGTCAGAACGCCGACTTCGCCAACACGACCGCGAGTGGCGCGGCGTTCGGCATTCCGAGCGCCGACGGCACCACGATCGAGTACGTCACCGGTCCAGTGGGCACGCCGATCGCTCGCCAGAAGCGGGGTGTGAACGGCTCGAGCGGCTGGGCGCCGATCGGCGTCGTCCAGGACTCGAGCGGTCTCGTCGACACGCTCGCCGCGGGTGCCTTCAAGACCGCCGTCGGTGCGGCAGGCATCCTGAATCCCGCCCTCACGGTGGGCATCAGCTTCCTCGACGACATCCAGGTCGACCTGCTCATCAATGCGACGCAGGCCGACACCCGCAGCGTCGTGCTCACGGCGCCGCGGCTGACCCTCTTCAACGGGCAGCGATCCTGGATCAGCGTCGCGAAGGGCATCAGCTACATCGCGGGCCTCACGCCGGTCACCGGCGACGCGTCCGGTGCGTTCGACCCGCAGGTCGGCGTCGTCTACCAGGGCTTCGTGCTCGACGTCGAGGCGGTGATCTCCGCGGATCGCCGCTACGTGACCATGACCGTGCAGTTCGGCCTGAACGAAGACGTCCGCTTCCGCGACTACCGCATCACGGGTGCGGCCGGCGGCGGCGACATCGGCGGCGGCCGGGCCTCGACCTTCGAGGGCACGATCCAGCTGCCCGAACTTCAGGGCACGCAGATCAACACCACCGTCTCGGTTCCCGACAAGGGCACCATCCTGCTCGGCGGTCAGCGGAAGGTCCAGGAGGTCGAGGTCGAGGCCGGCGTGCCGGTGCTCTCCAAGATTCCTTGGGTCAACCGGTTCTTCACCAACCGCGCGACGGAGAAGCAGGAACTCACCACGCTGCTCTTGATCCGTCCCGAGATCATCATTCAGACCGAGGAGGAGGACCGTTTGTTCAAGGGTCTCTCCGACCGCATCGGCTCCGGCGCCTACGTCGGATATTGATCGCCACGCCGAGACCGAGGAGCTCGACCATGTCCGCCGGCACCGCCCGCATCAACGTCCGTCATCGCGACTCCGGCGTCGTCCAAGTCGGCTTCGCGGAGAAGCGAATCGCCGACGCGCTGATGATCCAGCAGATCGGCGAGGAGATCGGCAAGCTGATCGATGCGGAGCAGAAGCCCCGCATGCTGCTCTCCTTCCGCAACGTCGACTTCCTCTCCTCCGCGGCACTCTCGATGCTGATCGGAGTCAACACCCGCGTGAAGGCGAAGGGCGGCAAGCTTCGCTTGGCGGAGATCAAGCCGGACATCTACCAAATGTTCAAGATCACGAAGTTGCACTCGCTCTTTGAGATCTTCGACACCGTCGAGGACGCGGTGAAGGGCTTCTGATCGACGGCGGGCTCGCGCTCGGCGCCTCGTCGGTGCCGTCGGCGGGCCGCCTCGAATCGGGGATGTCGTCAGTCATGAGCGCCTCGACCGAACCCTTCATCGCCAGCGCCGAGTTCGGCGCCTCCGCCGAGGGGCTCGCCGAGTTTGAAGCGAGGATCGATGCGGCGCTTGCCGCGCACGGCTACGCCGACGCCGAGGCGTTTGCGATCCGACTCGCCGTCGAGGAGGCGGTCTCCAACGGCATCCATCACGGCAATCGCCGCGACCCCTCGAAGGTCGTCCGCGTCGAGTGCCGGGTCGATGCCGAGGCCGTGTCGATCGCCGTCGAGGATCAGGGCGAGGGCTTCGATCCCAAGGCGGTTCCCGATCCCACCGACGAGGCCAACCTCGAGATTCCCTCCGGCCGCGGCATCATGCTGATGGGCGCCTACATGACCGAGGTCCGCTACGTGCCGCCCGGAAACCGGGTCGAGATGACGTATCGCCGCGGCGCGCAGACGGCCGAGGCTTGACCTCAGTCGCGGCCTCCCCAGCCGCGCGGACGGCTTCGCGCGACCGCATGCGGATCTTCGGGAGCCTTCGTGTCGCCTGAGGCTTCGAGGTCTCGCCGTCGCCCTTCCGCGATCACGTACATCTCGACGCTCTCGGCGCGCGATGCCGGCGGCTTGAAGCCCTTGACCTGCTCGAACATCGTCCGGGTCCGACGCAGCAGTTCCGGGTAGTCGCCGCCCTCGAACACCTTGTAGACGAGGGTGCCTCCGGGCCGCAGCCATTCCGCGACGCGGTCAAGCAGCGCGTGGCAGAGCCGCGCTGAGCGAGCTTGATCGCCGGAGGGGTCGCCGGTGGTGTCGGGCGCCATGTCGGAGAGCACCGCGTCGAAGGCGCGTCCGCCAAGCGACTCGAGCCCGACTTCGCGCAGGTCCGCCACCAGCACGCGTGCCTGCGGGGGAAGCCCGCTCGGGTCGATCGACTTGAGATCGAAGCCGATCACCTCGCCTTTCGGTCCGATCGCCTCGGCGACGACTTGCGTCCAAGAGCCGGGCGCGGCACCGACGTCGAGCACCCGCATGCCGCGGCGAAGGATCTTCTTGCGTCGATCGATCTCGATCAGCTTGAAGGCCGCGCGGGATCGATAGCCCTGCGCCTTCGCCTCGCGAAACCAGTGGTCCTGAACTTCCTTCACGGTCGAAGGGTAACCCGCCGCCGAGAAGGCGTGGAATGCAAGCCGATCAGCGGTTGTGGGCCTGGAACTCCGCGCTGCCGACCGGGTCGGAGACCACCGCGACGTCGATGTCGCCATCCGACGTGCGGATCACGATCGGATTGTCGCCTCCATTCAGCACCGCCATGACGCGGTCGGCGCTGTTCTCCGGGTCGGCGCCCATCCACCGGCCGTATCGGCATCGCGTCGAGACGATTCCGCCCACGGTCTCGAGGTCGAACGCCCCGGTCGACTCCGCCCGAACCCGGTACTCGACGTCGCCCTCGCGGTTCATGATCGAGACGGAGTCCCGCATCGGCCATGGCGTGGCGACGCTGACGTTGCCGTGCGAGGTGACGATGTCGATCGTGCCGCGATTCTCGAGCACCTGCACATCGCCGCGGCTGGTGCGGATCCGAACCGCGCCGAGTTCAGGCGTCTCGATGCGGACGTTGGCTCGGCCGAGCACGGTCTCGGTGCCGCTCGAGTTCGTGCGCACGACGACGATCTCCTCGCCGCTCGTGCCGCGGTCGAGGGAGACGGTGTAGTCGATGAGGTCCAGGGCGCGTCCCGCATCGCCGTAGCGCGGGAAGCCGTGACGCGACGCACGCTCGATCGTGACCAGGGTCTCGGAGAGGTTCTTGTTCGCCTTGACGAGCACCGAACCGGCAAAGGAGTCGAGATCGATCGACACGACGCCGGTCGTCTCGAGGCGGATCGTCTCGTCGGTCTCCCACCGCACGCCGTAGGCGGCCCGGCCGATGTCGTGCATGCCCCCGATCACGACGTCGTCGGGCTGCCCGGGGGCGCAGGCCGAGAGCGTCGCGGCAAGCGAGACGAGCAGGGAGATCCGGGCGGCGGCGCGGGGGAGGCTTCGGGTCATGGTCGGTCTCGCAGTTCGACGGTACGTCGGTGTCTCGCCAAACGACGGCGAGACCCGAATATCGGCACTCGGGGAGATCGCTTGGAACTTTGCGTCGTGCCGAGCCGGTCTCGTCGAGGAGTGGTCGCGATCTCCCGACTCGGCGACCATATCGGACCCGATTCGTCGTTGCGGACCGCCCCCGGACTCCCGATGCCCTCAGACTTCATCCAGCAGTCTCTCGCCACCCGCCCGATCCGAGCCTGGCTCTCCCTGGTGCCGCCGACGGTGGCGATGGTGGTGGGGCCGGTGCTCGGATCCTCGATCGTGGCTTCGCCGCTCGACGATCCGCCACCCGCCGACCGGTTCGTGGTTCGAATGCCGAACTCGCTGCCAGCCGAGGCGACCGAGGGCGAACTGCTCCTTCTCTTCGTGCCGGCGGCGCGGCGGGACGGCGAGCAGCCCGCCGACGGCCCATGGTGGCAGCGTCCGCATCCCTTCGGGGCCGCGACGATCCGGCCGAAGGCGGCGGCGTCGATCGTCTTCCAAGGCGCGACGACTCCCGATCCGCCGGCGAGATCCGCGAGCCGCGAGTCGACGACGTCCGAGGTCGCCGAGTCGATTCGAGACGCCGTGGTGCCAACGCCCGCTGACGTCGACCTCCGCTGGTATCCGAACGATCCCTCGACCTTCGAGGGCGCCTTTCGCGTGCAGGCGGTGTTCAGACCTCGCCGGGCCGACCCGACTCCAGGCGGACCATCGGAATGGCGAAGCGAAGTCGTCTCGCTCGCCATGTCGCCGACCCGTGCCGAGGAGATCGATCTGCAGCTCGAGATCGTTCCGCCGCGTGGTCGCGAGGCTCCCACGCAACTGGTCGGTCCGGGAGATCCGCCCAACTGGCTGCGAGTCGACGAACCGAGCGACACGCTCGCCTCGGCTGGCGTCGAACAGGCACGGCACCGCGCGTGGATCGTCTTCCCCCGCGGGTACCACGAACTGACCGCCTCGCGCCGGATCTGGCCGGCGATCTACGTCGTGCCGCACGAGGGCGATGGTCGCCGGGAAGCCGAGGCGCTTCGCGAGGCGATCGCCATCCCCGAGACGCGCCGTTCGATGCCGCAGGCGGTCTGGATCGTGCTGGATCCTTCGTCGCCGTGGGGGCATCACGGCTTCGCGGACTCGCCGGTGCACGGGCCTCGCGCGTCGGCGCTCGTCGAGGAGTTCATCCCGACGCTCGAGCAACGGATTCGCATCGTTCCCGATGGAAGTGCGAGACTGCTGTCCGGCCACGGGGCGGGCGGGTGGTCGGCGATCTGGCTGCAGCAGGAGTTCCCGCGAGCCTTCGGCGGCGCCTTCGTCACGAGCCCCGAGACGATCGACCTCAGCCGTCTCGGTCAGGTCGATGCCTACGCGAGCGACGCGTTCCTCGACGGTGAAGGCGAGCCTCGCGCGGCGTATCGCGAGACGGTCGCCGGACGAGGCGAGGCGATCCGCACCTTCGTCTCCCAGGAATCACGGATGGGCGAGACCGCGAGTTCGCAGGGCCGGTCCGGCAACCGTTGGCAGCGCTGGGCGGCCAGGATGAGTCCGCTCGACGAGTCGGGGCGGCCTCGGGCGCTCTTCGCCGACGACGGTCGCATCGATCGCTCGCTCGCGGAGCGATGGTGGCTGCGCTACGACCTCGCGGCGGCGCTCGCCCGCGAGCCGCTTCGCCGTCTACCCATGTGGGACCGCTCGATCCAGGTGCGGGTTGGAAGTCTCGACGAGCACTTCCACGATCGCACGCTGCTCTCGCTTCGCTCGTATCTCGCGGACCTTCGACGGGAGTTCGGCCTGCCGCGACCCGACGGCGGTGTCATCGAACTCGTGCCCGGGGCGACCTTCGACACGATCGTCCCGAAGGCGACGCCCGCGACCTATCGCGCCATGATCGAACGCCTACGCGAGGTCGGGTTGCACGACGACTAGCGGATCGCTCGTCTCGATCCGTGCCGTCGTTCCGCGGGTGATCGACAGGGCACCGTGTCGACGGATGACGTCAGCCTTGCCGATCGAGCATCGAGATGACGCGACTCGCTTCGCCGCGCGTCAGTCGCGCCGATCTCGCCACCCGACGATCGCCGCGGCGAGCCCTTCGACGCCCTGCTCGATCAGATCCGCGACGCGCTCGTGCGCGACGGCATCGAGGCCATGCGGATCGGGCACCTCGTCGCGGCCGCACTCGGGCGAGAACTCGAGAAGCAGGCGAACTCGGCGGTCGGTCGACGAGCCTTGGCTCGATCCGCCCTCGAGGATCGCGCGATCGCGAGCGATCTCCTCGGCCTGCTCGTGATCCATGCAGACGACGAGGTCCGCCGCCGCGAGGCGCTCGGGCGAGGCCCACGTCGCCTGCTTGCAGAGGTCGAGGCCGCGACGTGCGGCGACGGCGCTCATCGACGGAGATGGCGCGGATCCGACCTTCACCTGACGAAGCGCCGCGGATTGCACCTCGACCTGCGAGGCAAGTCCCAAGGCTGCGAGACGCCTTCGCAGCATCGCTTCCGCGAGCGGACTGCGGCAGTGGTTGGCCGTGCAGACGAGCAGGACCCGGAACGGGCCTTCCTCCCGCAGGTCCGCGCGGCTCGCGGAAGCGGACGGCGCTTCGTGCGGCGGTGGAGCTGGCGCGGATGCGGAAGCAAGCCGGCCCGGAAAGGGTGATTGGCTCGAGAACGTCGTCATGGCGGCGCTTCGATCGTGGAGATCCGGGAATCCATGGAAACCTGCCACGCTCCGCGGTCCGTGCGAGCGGGGATTCCCGGAACCGGCAATTTCGCAGCGGGTGCTGGTCCGGAAACGCAGAGGGTCGCGACCGCCCGCCACGCGATTCGGATGACCGCCCGTCGGTTCGGCCTCCCCGCGTGCCGAACACCGGATCCAACGGCGACCACCCGCAGTCCACCATGGTGACGCGTTCCGAGTCGCCTCGTGCATCACGCTCCGTCGCCTGATCCACGCTTCGACACGCGCCGACCTCCGCTCCCATGCGAGCGATCGGCGCGAACATGACGACGCCGCTTGCTTCGCCTCGCCTCCGCGCTACACTCCGCTTCGCCTTCGAACCACGTGAAGGCGACCGATCGGGGCCGACTGGCATCGACCGGACAGGTACGGACCGTCGTGGCGCGC
>CAZTMB010000133.1:0-7124 GCA_964614695.1 uncultured Isosphaeraceae bacterium
CCGCCAGTCAACGAAAAGGCCCACCTCGTTTCCGAGGCGGGCCTTGAACTCCCCCGACTGGACTCGAACCAGTAACCTAGCGGTTAACAGCCGCTCGCTCTACCATTGAGCTACAGGGGATTGGGTTGTGGGCGGAGTAGGGTACCCACGCCTTTCGAACGGTCAAGAAGATCGGTCCGGGGAACGGCTCGCCTGCAGGGCGAGGGGTTGGATCGTGCGCTCTGGCGCGGTTCGGTGGCGATGTCCCGCCACCGGCGAGGTCCGGATACCGCCCGCCGCGAGACGTCGCTCGTCGCCGCGGAGGCGAGCACGGCGTTCCCGCCGCCGGCGCTCGCGAGCGGGTTCGGCTTCGCCGCCCCGACCGATCCGACCGCCCCGATCCTCTCTATATGGTGACGTGATGCTCGGACTTGGACGCACCCTCCGCGATGCCCGCCGCACCCGCGAGATCCTCTCGGTGCTGGTGCGGTACGGCTTCCGCAACGTCGTCGAAGAACTCCACCTCGACGGCGCGCTGCGACGGGCCCTGCAGCGGACCCTCGGCCGGCCTGTCGATCCGGTCGTCGAGGCGATGCCGCTGCCGCAGCGGCTGCGCCTCGCGATGGAGGAGCTCGGTCCCACCTTCGTGAAGCTCGGGCAGGTCCTGAGCCTGCGGCCCGACCTCATCCCGCCCGCCTGGGCGACGGAGTTCTCGAAGCTCCACGCGACGGTCGCGCCGGTGCCGTTCCCGCTCATCCGCGAGCGCCTTGCCGGCGAGTTCGGGGAGCGTCTCGACGTGCTCTTCGAATCGATCGACGAGACGCCGCTCGCCGCGGCCTCGATGGCGCAGGTGCATCGCGCGGTCGGACGCGACGGGCGCAAGGTCGTCCTCAAGATCCTGCGGCCCGATGCGGAGCGGATCGTCGAGGCGGACATGGACATCCTGCGCATGCTCGCGGGGTTCATGGAGCATCGCTTCAAGGATCTCGCCTACAGCCCGACCGAGGTGGTGAGGGAGTTCTCGGAAGAGCTGGCCCGCGAGGTCGACCTCGAGCACGAGGGACGCGCGTGCGATCGCTTCTCCGATCTCTTCCGCCCCGACGAGGAGAAGCCGACGGACGGCCCCGCGACGGCGCGAGTGCGCTTCCCGAAGGTCCACTGGACGATGACGACGCGCCGGGTGCTCGCGATGAACGAGGTCCACGGCACGCTGCTCTCGACGGTGAGTCGGAACGATCTGCCGAAGGATCGCGCCGAGGCGATCGTCGCCGCCGGCGCCGACGCGGTCTTCCGCATGTGCCTCGAGTTCGGCTTCTTCCACGCCGATCCGCATCCGGGCAACATCTTCGCCCTCGACGACGGCTCGATCACCTTCATCGACTGCGGCATGACCGGGCAGATCGATCCGGGCACCGCGGCGCAGCTCGCGGATCTGGTGCAGGGCGTGGTGACCGCCGATCTCGACACCGTGCTCGAGGTGGTGGTCGGCCTGAGCGACGCGGACCCCGGGATCGTCAACGACCGCTCGTTCCGCGCCGACGTCTGGGAGTTCATCGGGAAGTTCCAGGGCGCGACCCTCGCGAAGCTCGACCTCGGCCGCATGCTCGAGGAGTTCTTCGAGAAGATCCGCAAGAACCGCCTGCGGGTCCCGAGCGACATCGTGTTCCTGATCAAGGCGATCACCACGATCGAAGGCGTGGGCGAGCGGCTCGCGCCGGACTTCGACCTGGTCACGCACGTCCGCCCGCACATCGAACGCCTCGTGAAGCGGCAGTACGGGCTCGGGGCGATCCGCCGCCGCCTGAAGCGCAGCCTGCTCGGCTACGCGGGCACCTTCGAGCGCCTGCCGGCGCAGCTGCGAAGCGTCTTCTACGCCTTCCGCCGCGACCGCTTCACCATCAACCTCGAGCATCGCGGTCTCGACACCCTCACCGAGACGATTCGCGCGGCGGCGGGGCAACTTGCGAGCGCGATCTTCGTGGCGGCGCTCCTCCTCGGCGGCGCCGTGCTGATCCTCGCCGACAGCATGCGGCCCGAGTCGGGCCATCTCGCGGTGCTCGCGTGGATCGGCTTCGGCTTCGCGGTCTTCTTCACGGCATGGCGCCTCGTGTCGAGCCGGTTCCGCTGAGCGAGCGTTCGCGGGCGATCGCGGGCGCCGTCGATTCGATCGATCGCAGGCCGATCGCCGACCGAGGCCGGCGCCTTCGCCCGCTATCCTCCGCCCCGTGCTCGAGGTCCATCAGATCGGCAAGAGTTTCCCCGCGGTGCGGGCGCTCGATGGCGTGAGCCTGCGAGTCGGCGCGGGCGAGGTCGTCGGCGTGATCGGGGAGAACGGCGCCGGCAAGAGCACGCTCATGAAGATCCTCGCGGGCATCGAGCAGCCCGACGAAGGCTCGCTGGTCCTCGAAGGCCGTCCCTACGCGCCGCGGAGCGCCCGCGAGGCGACCGAGGCGGGCGTCGCCATGATCCACCAGGAGCTCAACCTCGCCGGAGCGCTCTCGGCGGCGGAGAACATCGTGCTCGGGCGCGAGCCGCGGCGGTGGGGATTCATCCGTCGCGCGGCCATGCGGGCCGAGGCGACGCGGCGGCTTGCGGAGGTCGGGGCGTCGATCGACCCCGACGCGACCGTCGGCGACCTGCCGGTCGCGCAGCAGCAACTCGTCGAGATCGCCAAGGCGCTCTCGCAGCAGTCGAAGGTGCTGATCCTCGACGAGCCGACCGCGGTGCTCTCGGAACGCGAGACGCGGCGGCTCTTCGAACTCGTGCGGCGGCTCGCCGCGGCCGGCACCGCGATCGTCTACATCTCGCACCTGCTGCCCGAGGTGCGCTCGCTCTGCGACCGCATCGCCGTGCTGCGCGACGGCCGGCTCGTCGCCGAGACGACGCCCGCCGAGAGCGATGCCCACCGCCTCGCCGCGCTCATGGTCGGACGCGAACTCGCGGACGTGTATCCGCCTCGATCGCCGCGGCCCGTCGCCCCGGCGCGGATCGCGGTGCGCGGCGCCGCGATCTCCGGTCACGTCCACGAAGCGTCGTTCGAGATCGCTCCGGGCGAGATCCTCGGACTTGCGGGGCTCGTCGGCAGCGGGCGGACCGAACTCGCGGAGGCCGTCGCGGGCCTTCGTCGCCTGCGATCGGGCGAGGTGCTGCTCGACGGCGCGGCGGTCCGGCTTCGTTCGCCGCGGCAGGCGCTCGATCGCGGCGTCGCCTACGTGAGCGAGGATCGCAAGGGCCGCGGCGTCTTCGTCGAGCTCGCCTGCGCAGAGAACCTCACGCTGCCGAACCTCGCCGCGTACGGGGCGTTCGCGCCGAGCCGTCGCCGCGAGGCCGAGTCGACGCGGTCGTGGATCCGCACGCTCGACATCCGCTGCCCGGACGCTTCGGCGCCGATGCGCACGCTCTCGGGCGGCAACCAGCAGAAGTTCGCGGTCGCGAGCCGGCTCGACGTGAAGCCGACGGTGCTGCTCCTCGACGAGCCGACCCGCGGGGTCGACGTCGGGGCGAAGCGCGAGCTCTATCACCTGATCGCGAAGCTCGCCGCGGACGGCCTCGCGTGCCTGGTGATCTCGAGCGAGCTGCCCGAACTCATCGGGCTCTGCCATCGCATCGCGGTGATGCGGCAGGGGCGGATCGTGGGCGAGGTCGATCCCGCCGCCCGCACGCCCGAGGAGACCGAACAGTCGATCATGCGCCTTGCCGCAGGCGTCTCGGAGCAGGCTGCATGAGCGTCGTCGCCCCCTCGGCCGGCCGGACCGCCACCGCTCGCGCGCTCGATCTGCTGCAGCAGTACGGCGTGATCGTCGCGTTCATCGGGCTCTTCGCCTTCAACGCGATCTGGCAGGGCGAGGCGTTCCTCAAGCCGGAGAACCTCCGCAACCTGCTGAACCAGAACGCGGCGGTCGGGATCGTCGCGGTCGGCATGACGCTCGTCATCGTCGCGGGCGGCATCGATCTCTCGGTGGGGGCGGTCATGGCTCTCGCGGCGGCGGTCGGCATGCTCGCGATGAACGGGCTTGCCGGAATGGTCGCCGACGACGGCGCGGGGCAGTTCGTCCCGATGCTCGCGGGCTTCGGCGCCGCGATCGGCGTCGGCCTCGCGTGCGGCCTTCTCAACGGCGGGCTCGTCACGCTCGGGCGGATCCCCGCGTTCATCGCGACGCTCGCCGGGCTCATCGGCTTCCGATCGATCACGCTCGCGCTTGCCGAAGGCGGCGAGATCCGCGCCGATCCGGCGATCACCGCGGTGCAGGCCCTCGGCCGCGACGGCATCACGATCCCCGGCGTCGTCAACGCCTACGACAAGCCGGTCGTCTTCTACTGGACGATCCTCGTCTTTCTCGCCGTCGTGGTGGTGGGGCAGCTGACGCTCTCGCGCACGCGGCTCGGCCGCCACCTCGTCGCGGTCGGCTCGAACGAGCTCGCGGCGCGCTACTCGGGCGTGCCGGTCGCGCGCGTGAAGCTCTGGTCCTACACGATCGTCGGCTTCTGCGCGGCGCTCGGCGGCATCGCGAGCACGGTGCGGATGAACTCCGTCAGCAGTTCGCAGCTCGGGCTCTACGCCGAGCTCGACGCGATCGCCGCGGTCGTCATCGGCGGCACCAGCATGACCGGCGGGCGAGGCCGGGTGTGGGGCACGCTGATGGGCGTGCTGATTCTCGTGATGATCACGAACATGCTGAGCCTCTGGCAGGTCGAGGTGTATTGGCAGGGGTTCGTGAAGGGCGTGATCATCGTGCTCGCGGTGCTCATCCAGCGCGGCCGGGCGAGCTGATCGTCGACGTCGCGCCGCCTCGTGGTCCGCAGGCGGCGACGCGCGACGGGCCGCGTGGAGCGGGCCGGATTCTCGTTCCGGAGCCTGCCGGAGGAGGCGCTGCTTCGATCGCGCCTCGCGGTGGTGGCGAGACGCCGTCGATCAGGCCGCTGCAGAGGCGGGAACGCGATGCGATCGTCCCGTCGCGCGAGCGTCGCCGCGTCGATCGTCGCGACAGCCCTGACTTCACTCCGTCCGCGAGGCCAGCCGCCAGCGCAGCGTCAGGGCGGTGTGGACCGACGGGTGCCGCATGTGGATGCGAAATCCGGTGAAGTCCTCGTGACGCGCGTCGAGGTGTCGCGCGAGGCGCTCCCCAAGCAGCCGGTGCCGATCGCGGCCCTCCTTCAGCGTGGGAGGCAGCGGGAGCGGCCAGGCGCCACTCACGATCCGCTCGTGCAGCGGAACCCGGCGCTGCTCGCGCATGCCCAGGTCGTCGCCCGGTCGCATGCCGATGTTGTAGTACGCCGCCGCCGGATCGCCCCCCCGGGCGAGATCTCGATGCAGCCAGACTTCGTGCACGAGCGACGCCGTGGGCAGGCTGCAGTTGACGTTCATCTCGCCGGTCTCCGTCGGATCGGCGGAGTACATGGGGCCGAGACGGGGGAGGGCGAATGCGGCGGCCACATCGATCGTCCTGCCGC
Source organism: uncultured Isosphaeraceae bacterium (assembly GCA_964614695.1). GTDB lineage: Bacteria > Planctomycetota > Phycisphaerae > Phycisphaerales > SM1A02 > VGXO01. Next base: position 5,431 of record CAZTMB010000133.1, read on the forward strand.
GGGTCCGCGCGGGTGTGCCGAACAGCACCACCCCGCGCGGACTCAGATCGATCTCCTCCGCGGCGAGTGCCGGCGATCCGAGATCTTCGATCAGCGGGCCACGGACGGTGCCGAGTGCCGAGACCGACTTGTGATCGGCTCGGAAGGCCTCGCCCCGATCGGTCTGCATCGGTGGCCAGCAGATCGGCAGGGTTGGACCAGGCCGAAGGCGTTCCAGCCCCAGGAACAACTGACCGCCCGCCGTGTCGCAGTGCTCGCCGTCGCTGGACGGCGCGATCCACACACTGGTGACGAGACCTCGGAGCCGAACACCCCAGAGTTGCGAGGCGGACTCGAACGCTGCCCGCTGGCCCTCGGCCAGACGAATCGCATTCAGTCTTGAAAGTCGCGATCCCGCGACGAAGGCCTGCAGGGTCTCTTGATGGCATCCATCGCCCTCGAGCACCGCCTCGAGTCGCTCGAGCGAGGCCCGCACGGCCTCGACGACCTCCGAAGCGAGCCCAGCGTCACCGACCTTGCGGAGAAGTGAGCGTCGTCCGCGGCCACCGGGAAGCGCTGCGAGCACGGCAATGGCATCGGGCGCCTCGATGACCCGGATCGCCGAGGCGGAGAGCGTGGTCGAGATGTCGAGTCGCCGTGCGAGCGAACGGAGCCCGTGCCCGCCCGGGCATGCCTCGGCGATCGCTCGTCGCAACGCCTCGGCGAAGGCCGAAGCCGCTTCGCCGCCCTGACGCAGATGCTCGGGAAGGGCAGGAAGCGGACTGCGGTCCGAGGTCATCGCGGGACGGTAGCAGCGCCGGCTGCAGGTCCCGAGCAACCGCCTTCCTGACACCAAGATCGATCCATGGCGGCTTGTGATCGAGGGGGGCCGGCCCGCGAACGATTTCTCCAAGTAGCGCGATCGAAGGCGCTCGGGGCTTGGGAGCTCGGCGATCGCAGACAGAATCGCGGGGTGCAGGGATTCCGGCGTCGGCGTCATCCGACCCGGATGTTCGATCTGGCGCTCGTGCGCCGGTCGGCCACTCGACTCCTGCAGCCTGCCACCGCGACCGGTTGCCCGCTCGGCAGCCAGCACAGGAGTCGGAGCGAGATGATCGAGACACCCACGGGAATCTGGACGGGTTCGGGCCGGCGTATGGCGAGGGTCGGGACTCTCCGGCTGATTGCGGCAGCGGCGTGCCTCGGCCTGCTCGCACCTGCCGCAATGGCGTCGGTCACCTGGACCAACTCCACCACGGCCAACGGGCTCGGGCACAACACCGTGAGCGGCGTCTACGAGAGCGGCGGCACGATCTACGCGGCGACTTACGGCGGCGTGAGCGTGTCGGCCAACGGTGGCACGAGCTGGACCAACTACACCACGGCGAACGGGCTCGCGAGCAGCTTCGTGTTGGGCGTCTACGCGAGCGGCAGCACGATCTACGCGGCGACCGGCGGCGGCGTGAGCGTGTCGGCCAACGGTGGCACGAACTGGACCAACTCCACCATGGTCAACGGGCTCGGGAGCAACACCGTGCGCGGCGTCTACGCGAGCGGCAGCACGATCTACGCGGCGACCGACGGCGGCGTGAGCGTGTCGATCAACAATGGCGCGAGCTGGACCAACTACACCACGGTCAACGGGCTCGGAGCCAACTCCGTGTTCGGCGTCTACTCGAACGGCAGCACCATCTACGCGGCGACCGGCGGCGGCG
>CAZTMB010000134.1:0-7069 GCA_964614695.1 uncultured Isosphaeraceae bacterium
CTCCAGAACGACCTCGCTCGCGCCGTCCCGGCTCGAGCCGATCCGCCAACCGGACGCGGCCAACGAACGCTCGACTTCGAGGCGAAGCGATTCGCGGCGAGCCGACGCTGTGCCGTCCGCGCTCCCGCCCGACTCCGCCACGACGACGGAGACGGAGGCATCCGGGAGAGAAGCCTCGATCAGAGTCTCGATCCCGGCCTCGTCGAGCAGCACGCGATGCCTTGATGCGGCAGCGGCGCCCTCGGGCACGACCCACCGCGCGAATCTCGATGGATCGCCCGACGCGATCGCCGCCTCGACCTGGCCGCTCGAAAGCGCCGCGATCCGACAGGTGTCGAGACACCACTGCACGATCGCAGCCCGCACCAGCGTCCGGCGACGGCTTGGCCAGTCGCCGCGGCGATCGGCTGCCGGCACCGTGACCGGGACGAATCGTACGTTCGAGGATGCCTCCGCAGACTCGCTGCCTCGGTGCGCAACGACCGCTTGGGCCCCGTGGGCGATCGTGATGCTGCCGGTCTCTGAAGCCGAGGGCTCGACCGGCGGCCGCTCCTTCGCGAGCACCGATCCGTCGGCGGCGATCGTGCCGCTCGGCGCCCTCCCTGCCGCGGGTGCATCGTCGAGTGCGCGATTCGCGGCAAACGCCGCCGCCTCGCGAAGCTCGCCATCGTCGGGGTCCGGGACCTGGCGGATCGAGATCTCGATCGGACGACCATCGACCAGGACGAACGCGGATTGGGCCGGCTCGCCGCCGCTCGCGTCGATCCACGCATCGCCGACGATCGCGAGGCGAGCCCCGGGGTTTGGTTCGGACGCAAGTCGATCGACAAGCGTCGCCGTAATGCCCAGCGACCGTGCGAGACTCTGCTGCATCTGCAGCAGCTCGCCGAGGTCGAGCGGCCGCGAGAGTGACTTCTGCACCCACGGCGCCGCCAGATCGGATCGTCCGCGATCGATCGCTGTCGCGGCGGCGGCGAGCAGGATCGGCGCTTCGTCGGCGTCGGCGGTTGCCGTGCGCAAGGCCGCCTCCACAACAGTCGCATCCGACGCGGTCGCGGCGATTTCGACGAGCCCCCAATCCCGGAAAGCTGAGAGTTCCGCTCCGATCGCAACGTCTTCCCCTCCGAGCGAAAGCGAGCGGACCGAGGAGACATCGACCAGGGCGATCGCATAGAGCCTGCCGGACGCCTCGTAGAGTCGCGTGCGAGGAGCGGGATCGAGCCTCGCACGAATCTCGAAGGCGCCGCGCGCTTTCCACAGCCTTCCTGCTCGCCCCTGCACGGCAACCGGGTCGCCACCGGCGGTGAGCAGCACGGCGGCCGCGCGGAGCGCCCGATCCCGTGCCGCGAGTTCGACCGCTTCCTGCTCGGACTGCCGGAGTTCCTGCGCCATCTCGGACGAGCCCCGAGATGCGGCTCGCACCATCGCCGCGCCGACGCCCCACCGACCATCGGCGGTCGTCCAAGCGCGTCCCTGGATCGAAGGCGACACCTCGGTTGCCTTGGCCCAGTCGACCGCGGCCGCGAAGGTGGAGTCGAGTGTCTCTGAGGATCCGCCCCACCAAGAGGGCACCGTCGTGTCGACAGGCGGCGCGATGGCCTGGGCGATGGGAACTCGACCGCACCACGCCGAGACCACGACGCCCGGCAGCAGCGCGAGCGCGACGAGTCGCGACCAACCTTGCCTCGGTCTCCTCGAACCCGCCGTCAGTCGAACGGCAGGAGTCAACGCGAGACTCAGACGCCCCGCCGACACGGAACCCACGAGCGGTGGAGGATCGCCTCTGAACACGTGCCTGATCACCCGGACCCCCTGAGAAGCCCCTGAAGTCGTCCAAGTCCCGAAGTCTTGGGCGGGGAGAGATTAGTCGATCCTCACCCCTTCCGGTAGAGTTTGCGAGATCAGGCTTGAGACGAATCCGCCGGGGATTCCCGCACGCAAGCCTCCCCGAGGGAGCCATGAGACGAACTGCATTCTTGGGAGCGGTGCTGCTGGCATGGTCGTTGACCGACGGGACGTGGGCGGCCGAGACGAGTCTTCCGGGCCCGACGGCGGCTGACGGGGAACCTGGGCTCGCCGAGACCATCGCCGGACTTCGCGCGGCACGCGGTGATCAGGCCGGCATCGCGATTGAGCAGGACCGGGAGATCGTCGTCGCGATCGGGCATGCGCCTTGGAACGCCGAGATGTCGCCGCGGGAGCGGCTGCAATCGACGCTCACGGCAGCGATCCGCGCCCGCAAGGCAGCCGCGGCGTACTTGTTCGGTGAGGGAAGCGCCTCGAGCACCCGGATCGTCTCGAGAGTCGAGACGACCATGACCGAGTCGGGCACGACCAGCATCTCGACCAAGGAGCGAGCCCAGTTCGTGCAACGCACGATCGCTGGCGTGCTCCGCTCCATGCGGGTTCGCGAGTTGATCGAGGATCCCGCGCGGCGTCGCCTGATCGCCGTGCTGACGTCCGAGTCGCTCGGCTCAGCGAGTTTCCGGGAAGGCATGCCGCTGCATGCGAGCCCAGAGTCCGCGGCCGCGGCGGTGCTCGAGGGCATGGCCGATGGCTCGATCGTGCCCTGCGGCGGCATGCTGGTCTGGCTCGGCGAAGCGCGTCGACCGGCGGTCGTCGGTCTTGGCGTGGTGCCGCTGAAGGGCGAGCATGCGAGCCGCGGCGAACAACTGGTCGCCGGACGCAAGGCGGCCGCCGGTCTCGTGGCGTTCCTTCGTGGCGAGGAGATCTCCGGGAAGGACGAGTTCACCGAGGTGCTCCGCACCGTCGTGCGCGACGACGATCGCGCGACGCCCGGCGACGCGGGCAGCACGTACGCGCGATCGATGACCCGCCTCGCGAGTTCGATGAGCAATGGCACCGTGCCCGGCGGCAACACGCCTGCGGAGCGTGTCGCCACGATCGCCGACGGCCGGTATCTCTTCAGCGTCGTCGTGGTGCCGATCGAGCGGGAGTGAGTCGGCCACCGGGAGACCAATGCTCAATTCGACACGACTCGAACATCGATTCCTGCCAGCCGATCCAGTTCGTGGTCGTTCAGCGTCACCTCGATGGAATGCACGGAGGTCGTGAACCACGATCGCGGGCCAACCCACGCCACTGGCCAGGTCGCGGGGCCAGTCCAGCCTCCCGACGGAGGGTAAGGCCGCGTCGGCTCGAGCGATCCAAGTCCGACGAACCAAGGGCCCAACGTCGCGAAGTTCACGACTTGAGGGCCATCAACCGCCCGGAATCGGATCGCATCGAAGTACCAAGGCACGCCGGCATGGTTTGCGATCTGACCGGCCACCGCGCCGCCGCGGATCGAGGCGAGCGTCTCGATCTGTCCACCGTCGCGCGCAATCGCCACGCGACGACGCCCGATCGCGACGCCAGACCGATCCAGCAACTCGATCTCCAGGCCCAGAGGTGTGCGAATCGCTTCGCGGAGCTGCGAGGCCGCCACTCGTCGCCGGACCTCCTCCGCCCGAAGGCTTGCGAGGACCTCGGAGTCGACCTCGTAGCAGTCGAACGTGGCTCGACTGCCTGAAGCCTCGAGATCGACGAGCAGCGCGATCAGGTCGTGTCCCGGCGCTGGCCACGCCGCCGTCACCACCGGCCTCCCAACCGCATCGCCGTCCGCCCCGACGGCGCCGGACCACAAGGCCGGATCCGCAGTCCAGATCGGTGCGCCGATCGGAGCGACGGCGCCCTCGGAACGCTCCGACGCGAACACGGCTCCCCGCGGCGTGTAGCGAACGCACGCGGCGAGCAGCAGGTCGTGGAAGCGAGGACGCATCTCACGCTGCCATCGATCGAGGTCGAATCCGATCTCGACCAGCAGCGAGACCCTGAAGCGGCTCGGCCCGACGCGCACGACCTCGTCACGAGAGATTCCCACGCGCGGGCGACCGTCGCGATCGATCAGCACCGCGAACATCGCCGCGGCCGCGCCAAGCGGAGCACGATCACCGACGATCTCGCTTCGCATGGCCCGGTCGGACTGGTCGACTTCCAGCTCGGCCAGGATCTCGGCGCCTTGGACCTGGACGGATGCGACCGATCCGTTCCCGGTACGCCCATCGCGTCGCCGCTGCTGATCGGGATCGAACTCGACGATCATCGTGACCTCGAGTTCGCCGTTGGGCATCTCCCTCGCATTGCCTACCTGACGACTGGAGATGCCTGGCGCGTTGCTGAATCCGCGGATCCGGTTCCGAGCGATGTCGTCGCCCTCGATCTCGACCTCGGCCTCGATGTACTCGCCCGCAAGTTGCCGCATCCCGGCCGCGACCGCCTCGCGGCGGGCTTCACGCTCGGTCGCTCCGCGGCCGGTGACCACGACACCTCTGAGTGAATCGCTCGAAGTCCGAGATTGCTCTGGGGCGCAGGAGACGAGCAGACTGCCAACTGCCGCTGCCAACAAGAGACCTCGGCCGGCGAGAAGGATCTGGCTTGTGCTTGAGCTCCCCGGCATTCCAAGATCCTATCGGTCGTCCACCGTCTAGGCGATCGCGAGACACCCTCCGGACCGATGCAGACGCCTCGCCCTCGCCGTCAACCGACGAGTCGCACAGTCGCCGAGCACCGCCGTCGCGTTCGCAGCGATGCTGACTGGAGTGCGTCGCGATCGGCGCCGAACCAAGTCGTCGTGTCCGGGCGCCCCGAATCTCGGTCACTGCTCCTTCGCGTCGATGGGGCGATCATCGGAGGAATGCTTCAAGACCACTCGGGCGGCGAGTCCGGCCGTACGCGTCGCTCCACGGGAACGCTACATTGCGGCTCCCGAGGGACTCGCCGCATGAGCATCTTGCACCGGGCGTCCGCGATCGTCTTGGCATCGCTTGTCGCATTCACCGTGGCCGACCGCCTTGATGCGTTCGCATCCCTGCAGTCGAGCCGGACGCCCCCGCCGCCCGGCGGCGCGTTCTATCCGCCCTACCGACCGATGGGACCGCCACCGTTCTGCGACCGTGCCAACCCTCCGCCTCCCGGAGGCGCGTTCAAGGCAGGCAGCGGCGCTTCCACGGACCCCCGGGAACGGAGATCAGCCCCCAAGGCCGATCCCACCCCACCCGCGGAGCGCGACGCCGCGAGCCGATTCGCCTCGGCATGGTCGATGCTCAAGAACTACGCCGCGGCGCGGCCCATGGTCTGTCGCGAGATCGTCCCCCGCTGCGACGCGGTGCTCGAGGAGTTCGCCACGATGATGTCGGCCGAGCAGCTGCTCGATGTCGCGAGCTTTGCGACACGCTGCGAGGCGACGCCCACGGCGCGACGCGCCCTGCAGTTCGTGATCGATCGTTTCCCCGGCACTTCGCACGCCACCCTCGCCGAAGCGCAGCAGCGGCGACTTCCACGCCGCTGACCCAACCCGACTGCCACCTCGATCCGGAACTCCCGATGCATCTGCACCGACCTCGAACGGCGACTTCGAACCGCCTCGCGCCAGACTCGACCGGCACGTTCGCAGCGTTCATCGCCGTGCTCGCGATGATCGTCATGTTGTGGGGTGTCCGAGCCGAAGCCTCCGTCAACGCCCAAGACGGCGACGGCTGGGTCACCCGCGAGGTCGAAGGAGTCGGCGCGAGCCTGGTGGAGGCGAAGACCGACGCGGTGCTCACCGCCCTAAGACTGATCGTCGGCGAGTTCGTGCGAACCGAGGTGAAGATCACCGGAGACACCGCGGAGGAACTGATCATCGCCTTTTCGACGGCGGATGGGGTGAAGAGCGAGCAGGTGGGCGACCCTTCCTTCACCAACGAGGGCCAGGTCCGAGTGAAGATGCGCGTGTCGGTCAAGCCTCGGCAGCTCGTGGAGATGTTCGAGAAGGAAGCGCAAAGCGCGGTCTTCATCGATGGAGAGACTCTGGCGGCAGAGGTGGCCGCCGCACGCATGAATCTCCAAGCGCAGCAGACGCTCTTGCGCAAGCTCTTCACGGATCTGCCGGTCAAGCTTCTCGTCGCGCGGCTGGTCGATCGCGACGGTAAGCCCATCACCGATGGCCGGCCCGACCCCAAGGACGTCAAGCCGCTCGGAGTCGCCGAGGTGGGGATCGCTCTCAACATCGAGATCTACTTCGACCTTCCGAGCTACTACGAGAAAGTCGTCCCCAATCTGATGCTCGCCCTCGGCGCCATCGCCAGCAATCAAGGGCAAGTCGACTGGGCCATGAACGACTGGAGACGAGCCGGTTCTTCTGAAGGATCAGCGATTCGGAACTGGCCTTCGGGGTACCCCTGGGCAAGTTACTCCCCTGCCCCCACCATCAACCCGAGGTTGGAGCCGAGCGATCGAGTGATCGCGGTCAGCATCGGCCGAGATCGATTCGGACAGCAGGAGACCTTCCAGGCGTACGTGGTTCCAGACGTGCTCTCCACGGAGATCGAGCGAGCCACCGCGTCGATCAGACAGGCGGTGATGGTGTGCTCTTTGCTCGATGCGAAGGGTTCGGTGATCCGGCAGGTACGGCTTGCGCTGAACAACATCACGCCCTACGTGTTGGGCGATGGGAAGAGTGGATTCGGTCCGGCCGGTTTCGAGGTGGGCAATGCAACATCGCTCCGCTTCTCGTCTGCTTGGTCGATCGAGAATCCGGCGCCGTCTGCCTCGCGGGGACCGTGGATGGCCCCGCGGTTTTACTCAAACTGGTCGAGCGGGTTCCTCAGCGACATCCTCGCCACTCGCATCGCACTGAGCCTTCCGTCCTCCGAGTTCGAGCGTCTCGCCGGCATCGCCTTCGACTTCGAGACGGCGGACGCGGTCAACCGGCAGTTGGAGGGCCGGCGCTAGACGAGGCCGCCCCGTTCACGCGGGTCGATCGGCTTGTTCCCAGTCCTTGGCATCGGTGCGACGAGTGCCGATCCGGCCGAGATTCGCACGATCCCTTCGAGTCGATACGTTGCTGCCATGGGTCTTCTCGACCGACGACGTGATCGAAGTCGCGGTTGGCAGAATCGCCGCGCGGTCCCTCCGGCGATCCTGCTTCTCGCGCTTCTCGGCGTGACCACACCCGCTCGGCCCGCCTCGCCACCCAACCTCGTCGTCTTTCTCGTCGACGACCTCGGTTGGCAGGACGTCTCGGTGC
>CAZTMB010000135.1:0-6872 GCA_964614695.1 uncultured Isosphaeraceae bacterium
AGCCCGCCTCGAGTTCGCTCCCCGCCCTGTGGCGTGCGAACACCCCGACGCTTCCGGCGACTCGCGGTCGGTCGCCGGGTCCGAGACGATCAGGTTCGAGAGCGGTTCGGCACCCATGACGCACCCGCAGCCAAGGCCGGATCGCCGGGTCTGTTCGGGGCTCCCATGACCCTGCAGGACCGGCGACCACGCCTCGATGTTCGGTACTTGTTAGGGTACGGGCCGACCCGGGTCCGTCAACGGGGCCGCGGAGGTTTTTGGCGAGATCACATTCGCCCGCGAGGAACGCCTTCACCTCTCGAGCAGGAGACGCAGAGGCAACCGGAGACTGCGAACACGCTCGGAGCCGTGGCGAAAAGACACGCCTCGCTCTTGCGAGGAGCGCGATGACCTCGATCCGCGGAACCCTGTCTTCAATCCAACCTGTTCAAGGCGGCGAGCATCCGGACGACGCCGCCGGCTCCGTGTCTCTGCGTCTCCCAGCCTTCGGGTTTGAATCGAACGGCGAAGAGCGCGATGCACGCGCCCAGCGTCACTGCGCTTCCGCGGAACCTTTGATCCATCGCCAACATCGCCGTGCGTGACCACTTCATGCTCGCGTGAGGCGTGGCAGGTCTCAAAGGTGTGCCGAGACCTCACACCTCGACTTCGCGCGACTCCGCCGACGAGCGGTAGATCGCATCGATGATCGCCTGCGTGCGTCGGCACTCCGCGACGGTCGCCGCGACGCGGCCCTCGCCGCGGATCGCCGCCGCGAACGCCTCGTACTGGCGACGCCACGCGGCCTGCCCGGCGTCTTCGGGCGAGAGCAGCGGCTGCACGTCGACGAGATGGCCGTCCTCTTCCGTCGCGATCTTCACCTCGCGGCCGAGCGGCTCGAAGAAGAGCCCGCCCCGATCGCCGAGCAGCACGATGCCGTCGCGGACGGAGTCCTCGGGAAGATTCGCCGCCCACGCCACATCGACCTCGAAGGTCATGCCGCCCTCGAAGCGCACCAGCGCCGACGCGTGATCCTCGACGTCGAAGACGCCGCCCGGGCGCGGCGGCCCGCCCCACATCTCCAGATGCACGTAGCGCTCGATGTCGCGTCCGAAGTGCGCGTAGGTCGCGCCGCTCGCCCGCAGCGCCTTGGGCTGGCCGAGCACGTGCAGCACAAGATCGATCACGTGCACGCCGAGGTCGATGAGCGGCCCGCCGCCGGAGAGTGCGCGGTTCGTGAACCAACCGCCGAGGCCGGGAATGCCGCGACGCCGATGCAGCGACGCGCGGGCCTGGTAGATCGTGCCGAGCCGGCCCGAGGCGACGATCGATCGCACCGCATGCGCCACCGGCGTCGAGCGGCAGACGAGCCCGATCTGCAGCAGGCGGCCGCTCGATCGTTCCGCGGCTTCGAGCAGGTCGCACTCCGCCGCGTTCATGCCCGCCGGCTTCTCGAGCAGCACATGAAAGCCCGCCGCGAGCGCCGCTTCGGCGATCGGGCGATGCGTCGCGTTCGGCGTCGCGATCGCGATGGCGTCGAGCGAGCGGTCGGCCAGAAGATCCGCCAGTTCGGCGACCACGCGGCAGTCGGGGTGCTTCGTCGCGAGCGCCTCGGCTCGCGCGGCATCGGTGTCGACGATCGCCGCGACCGACCAGCCCGCCCGCCTGGCGGCGTCGGCGTGGACCTCGCCGATCCCCCCCGCGCCGACCAGTCCCAGGCGTGGCGAACCGGCGGCGGCGGGACTTGATGCGGTCATGTCGTGGTTCCGATCGAGGCGAGGGAGTCGGGGCGGCCGCACGACGTGCCGCGGCGGCGGGCCGCGAAGATAGGAGCGTTGGAGAGGGGGCACAACGGCAGGCCGGCCGGACTTCGCGCCGCACGAGTCCCGTCATCCCGCGGACCGATAGAAGGTTCCTCGTCGACGAAGGTCTTTGCCAAGTCTCGCACCTCATGAGCACCACCGAGTCCGATGTCCTGATCGTCGGCGCCGGAATCGTCGGCCTCTGCGCAGCGCATGAACTTGCCGAGCGCGGCCTGTCGGTCTGCGTCGCCGATCGCGAGACTCCCGCCGAAGGCGCCTCCTGCGGCAACGCGGGGCTCGTCAGCTACGGGCACCCGCCGCTGACCCGACCGGGCGTCTCGTGGCGAGGCCTGCGCTGGATGTTCGACCGGACCAGCCCCCTGCTCGTGCGGCCGCGGCTTCGCGGCGACTTCCTGCGCTGGATGTGGACCTTCCATCGCCACTGCCGGAGAGAGCACTTCGATCGCTGCATGGACGTGCTCGCCACGCTCGGACGCGCGAGCCTCGATCGCTTCGACGCGATCGTCGACGCCGCAGGCGACTGCGGCTATCGGCGCGAAGGCTGGCTCGACGTCTTCGCCTCGCACGCGTCCCTCGACGCGTCCGGCGGCGAAGCCTCGATGCTCGATCGGCTCGGCTATCCATCGGAACCCTGGAGCGGCGACACGCTGCGGTCGCGCGAACCGGCCTACCGCGACGAGGTCGCCGGCGCGCGCCACTACGCCCTCGCCGCGACGCTCGATCCGCGCCGGCTCATCGCGGGCCTCGTTCGCTCGCTCGAAGCCCGCGGCGTCTCCTTCCGATTCGGATTCGACGTGGCCGATCTGATCGCCTCGGGCCACGAGGTGCTCGGCGTGCGCACCGCGGACGGCGCAGAGCTGCGGGCACGCACGACCGTGATCGCGGCGGGCACGTGGTCGGATCGACTCGCGGCCCTCGTCGGACTCCGCCTGCCGATGCAGGGCGCCCGCGGCTACCACCTCGAGTTCGAAGGCGTCGATCCGCTGCCCTCGATCGGCGCCGTGCTGCACGAGACCTTTGTCGCCGTCACGACGTTCCACGGACGCCTGCGTCTCGCCGGGACCCTCGAACTCGGCTCGCTCGATCGACCGTGGATGCGCGAACGACTCGAGCAGCTGCCGATCGGCGCCGCGCGATACCTGCGTGGCATCGGCGGCGCGAGGCGAGTCGCGGAATGGGCGGGCTACCGGCCGTGCCTCGCCGACGGCATGCCCGCGATCGGCGCCGTCCCCGGCCGCCGGGGGCTCATGCTCGCGACCGGCCACGCGATGATGGGCGTCACGCTCGGTCCGGCGACCGGCCGGCTCGTCGCGGATCTTGTGACGACCGGACGCAGCGATCTCGAGTCGCCGATGTTGGCCCCCGATCGGTTCCGCTGATCGCGTGCGGTCGCGAGTTCACGCGGAAACCGCGGGCCACAGCCACGCCGCACCGCGCACGCCGCTCGAGTCGCCGTGCACAGGCTTGAGGATCGCGGTGTCGAAGGTGTCGCTGAAGACCTCGCCGGCGAGCGCTTCGGGCAGCCGTTCGTAGAGGATCGCGAGATTGCCAAGTCCTCCGCCGAGCACGATCGCGTCGGGGTCGAAGATGTCGCAGACGCTTGCGAGACCACGGGCCACGCGATCGACCAGGCGATCGAGCGCCGCCTGCGCGTCGGCATCGCCCGAGCCGGCGGCCGCGGCGATCGCCGGAAGCCTCCAGTCGCGACCGGTGAGCGCGGCATGCTCGCGCTCGACCGCGGGCCCGGCGATCCACTGCTCGAGGCAATCGACGTTGCCGCAGTAGCAGCGACGCGGCGGTTCGCGCAGGTCCTCCTCGCCGCGGCGCGGCAGCGCGGTGTGCCCCCACTCGCCGCCGATCCCGTTGCGTCCGCGGAGCACGCGGCCGTCGACGACGACGCCTCCGCCGACGCCGGTTCCGAGGATCACGCCGAAGACGGTGGCGAAGCCCGCGGCGGCTCCGTCGCTCGCTTCCGAAAGCGCGAAGCAGTTCGCGTCGTTCTCGGCCCGCACCGGACGCCCGATCGCGGCTTCGAGATCGGCGAGGATCGGCTGCCCGTTCAGGCAGACGCTGTTGGAGTTCCGCTGCAGGCCGGTGCGTGGCGAGATCGAACCGGGAAACGCAAGGCCGAGGTTCGGCATGGCGCCGGCAAACGCGTCCGCCTTCGCGACGAGGCCCGCCATCGCCGCGATCGTTCCGCGATAGTCGCCTTGCGGCGTGGGGGTTCGTTCGCGCCAGGCGATCGAACCGTCGCCGGCAAGAAGCGCGGCCTCGATCTTGGTGCCGCCAAGATCCATGCCGAGGCGGAAGGGTCCGGTTGGGGCGGTCTGGGTCATGGCGAGGCGTTCGGAAGCGGTCGGCGATTCGGTTCAGATCGCGGATGCGGGGCGATCGAGATGGCAGGTCGGACGGCAAGCGTCGAGGTCGTGCCACGAGCCACCACGCCTCGATCGCGATGCTACATTCGCGCGATGCCCACTTCGCCGCGTGCCGCAGCCTCTCGCCGCTCCGCCCCCTCGCCGCGACGCAAGCCGATCGTTCCCGAGGATCTGCTCGAACTCGTGGGAGTCTCGGATCCGCAGATCTCCCCCGACGGCGCGCGGATCCTCTTCACCCGAAGCCGCATCGAAGGCAACCGCACGCTCCGCGACCTGTGGACGGTCGACGCGGACGGCGCCCGCGACGCGCAGCCCTTGACCGCAGGCGGCCACGACCGGCACGGCCGCTGGTCGCCCGACGGCACCCGCATCGCCTTCATCCGCGGAGGCGATCCGAAGGCCGGTCGTCCGCAGATCGCGATCCTCGATCTCGCCGGCGGCGAGGCCCGCCTCGTGACGGATCTGCCCGAAGGCACGCTGCGTGAGCTGCAGTGGTCGCCCGACGGCCGCGGCATCGCCTTCGCGTTTCGGCCGCTCGGCGAAGAGCGCACGAGGGCGGCGAAGGCGCAGCGCGAGCGCGACGGGCTCTCCGACCCGCCGCGGATCGTCGAGGATCCGTGGTATCGCCTCGACGGAGACGGCTACTTCCTCGGCGACCGCTTCCGCCTCGACTGGCTCGACGTGGAGAGCGGTCGCTCCCGCACGCTCTTCGATCGCGACCGCATCGGCGAGTTCTCCTTCGACGTCGCACCCGATGGCCGGAGCCTCGCGATCACCGCTCGCACCGCGAAGACGGCGGTGCTCGACTCGCACAAGACCGATCTCCTGCTGATCGACGTCGCGAGCGGCAAGGCGAGGAAGGTCGAAGGCGCGCCGCCGGGCCCCAAGCATGCGGTCGCCTTCAGTCCCGACGGCCGGCAGCTTGCGATCGCCGCACGCACCGGCGACGACGGCCTCTACTCGCCGCGAAACCTCGGTCTGTGGGTCGGACCCGTGAAGGGTCGTGGCGGATGGCGCGACCTGCTCGACGGCACCGACTGGTGCCTGATGGCCTCGACTCTCTCCGACAGCCGCGATGCCTCGTTCGCGGCGACGCTGCGCTGGGCCCCCGACGGATCGCGCCTCCTCGCGAAGATCGGCTGGCATGGCTCGGGGCGGATCGCCTCGGTGCCGACCGACGGTTCGACGCCCCGCTTCCTGACCGAGGAAGGCGTCGAACTCTCGCTCGGCAACCTCTCGAAGGATGGCCGCCGCGCCGCTCTGTGCTTCGGCGATTCGACGACGCCCGACGAGATCGCACTCGGCGAGATGTCGCGCACCGCGATCCGCGTCAGCACCTTGACGGACTTCAACGCGCCGCTCGTCTCCGCGCGCACCATCGCGGCGCCGATCGAGCACTGGGTCGAGAGCGCCGACGGCACCAAGGTCCAGGTGTGGGAACTGCGTCCGCCGGGCGTGCCCGCATCACGGAAGACGCCTGCGATCCTCGAGATCCACGGCGGGCCGCACGCGCAGTACGGGCTGACCTTCTTCCACGAGTTCCAGTGCCTCGCGAACGCCGGCTACTCCGTGTTCTTCCCGAACCCGCGCGGCAGCAAGGGCTACGGCGAAGCCTTCTGCAGCGCGATCCGAGGATCGTGGGGCGAGAAGGACTGGCAGGACGTCGCGGCGGTGCTGGCGTTCGTGCGTTCGCGCCGCAACGTCGACGCCAAGCGGGTCGGCATCATGGGCGGCAGCTACGGCGGCTACATGACCAACTGGGCGATCGCCCACGACCATTCGATCCGCGCCGCGATCACGGATCGCTGCGTGAGCAACATGGTCTCGATGCAGGGCAACACCGACCACTACAGCCGGCCCGATCGCTACTGGATCGGTGCGCCGTGGGACCGGCCGGAGGCACTGTGGAAGTCGAGCCCGATCGCCTTCTTCAAGGGCGTGCGGACGCCGACCTTGATCATCCACAGCGAGGGCGACCTTCGCTGCAACGTCGAGCAGGGCGAGCAGGTGCACGCGGCGCTCGTGGCGCAGGGCGTGCCGACCCGCTTCGTGCGCTACCCCGTCTCGACGAGCCACGGCATGAGCCGAAGCGGGCCGCCGGACCTGCGGATCCATCGGCTTCGCGAGATCCTCGCGTGGTGGAAGCGCTGGCTCTGAACGCCGCCGCGGCGCCGTCCCGTTTCAGGCGGGCGTGACGATCGCGTCGGCGCAGCCGGCAAAGAGCGCGGCCAGCTGCGCACTCGAACGCCCCACCGCCTCCTCCCACGAAAGTCCGCGGATCTCGCGGCCGGTGACGGCATCTCGGAAGTCGAGCACCGTCGATTCGTCGAGCAGTTGCCGGTAGTCGATGGTGAGTTCGGCGCCCGCGTCGAGGTCTTCGAGCGCGAAGACGAATCCGAGATGCCAGAGGCAGTTCGGCTCGAAGCTGTGGTTGAGGTGCGACTCCTCCGACCACTCCGGATCGACGGTGAAGACGCGTTCGAACCAGCGGATGCTCGAGGCCAGTTCGATCGAGTCCTTCGGAAGCGCCGCGAGCTCCGCCGCGCTTCGCAGGGCGTGCGACTGGTTGGGAACGATCAGCACCCGACCTCGCGGAATCGCCTCGCGGGTGTAGAGGCCGAGGCCCGCACCGGGAATGCGGGAGGGCGCGATGGCGTGGTCGAAGCGGAGCATGGCGGGAATCTACGGGATC
>CAZTMB010000136.1:0-6870 GCA_964614695.1 uncultured Isosphaeraceae bacterium
CCTTCGCCATCGACGCCATGTCCACCTCTGCGCCCGCCCGACCGACCTCCCCCGCCGCCGTCCGCTCGGCGTTCCTCGAGTTCTTCCGCGAACGCTGCGGGCACGCCGTCGTCCCGAGTTCGCCGGTCGTTCCCCACGAGGATCCGACGCTCCTCTTCACGAACGCGGGGATGAACCAGTTCAAGGACGTCTTCCTTGGACAGGGCTCCCGCGCATATCGCCGCGCCGCCGACACGCAGAAGTGCATCCGCGCCGGCGGCAAGCACAACGACCTCGAGGACGTCGGACGCGACACCTATCACCACACCTTCTTCGAGATGCTCGGCAACTGGTCCTTCGGGGACTACTTCAAGGCCGAGGCGATCGACTGGGCGTGGGAACTGCTGACCAAGGTCTACGGACTCGATCCCTCGCGGCTCTACGCGACCTACTTCGGCGGCGACACGAGTTCGGGCCTCGAGGCGGACATCGAAGCGCGCGACCTCTGGCGCAAGCACCTGCCCGCGGAGCGGGTGCTGCCGGGCTCGATGAAGGACAACTTCTGGGAGATGGGCGAGACCGGCCCGTGCGGCCCCTGCTCGGAGATCCACTTCGACCGGATCGGCGGCCGCGACGCGGCGGCGCTCGTCAACTCGGGCGACCCCGACGTCCTCGAGATCTGGAACCTCGTCTTCATCCAGTTCAATCGCGAGGCGGACGGCTCGCTCAAGCCGCTGCCGGCGAAGCACGTCGACACCGGCATGGGCTTCGAGCGGCTCGTCTCGGTCATCCAGGGCAAGCGCAGCAACTACGACACCGAGATCTTCACGCCGATCTTCGAGGCGATCCGCGCCGCGAGCGGCGCGAAGCCCTACGCCGCACACCTCGAGGACGAGACCGACGTCGCCTACCGCGTGCTCGCCGACCACGTGCGCTGCCTCTCGATCGCGATCGCCGACGGCGCCACGCCCTCGAACGAAGGCCGCGGCTACGTGCTGCGGCGGATCCTGCGCCGCGCGGTGCGCCATGCGTACCAGCAGTTCGGGCAGCGCGAACCGTTCCTCGGCCGGGTCCTGCCCGCGGTGCAGGCGACCCTCGGCGAGGCGTTCCCGGAACTCCTCAAGCAGGGCGATCGCATCACGCGCGTGCTCGAGGAAGAAGAACGGGCGTTCCTGCGCACGCTCGAGCGCGGGCTGCTGCACTTCGCCGACGCGAAGCGCCGCGCCGAAGGCGGCCGCATCCGCGGCGAGGACGCCTTCAAGTTGCACGACACCTACGGATTCCCGATCGACCTGACCGAGGTGATGGCGCGAGAGCACGGGCTCTCGGTCGATCTCGCCGGCTACGAGAAGCTCATGGGCGAGGCCCGCGCCGCGAGCCGCGCCGGCGGCGAGGGCGGCGAGGCGGACTCGATGACGCTGCCGCCCGACGTGCTCGCGGAACTCGAGAAGACCGGCACGCCGTTCACCCACGACGAACCGAAACACCACCTCAAGCCGATCATGGCCCGCGTCGAGGCGATCTGGACCGGCCACGGGCTCGAGGGTCGGGCCGAGACCGGCGAGACGGTGGGCGTCGTCTTCGATCGCACCTGCTTCTACGCCGAGAGCGGCGGTCAGATCGGCGACACCGGTTCGGTGCGGGTCGAACGCCGCGGCGAACGCGGCCCCGAGCACGGCGTGCTCGAAGTGCTCGACACGAAGCGCTGCGGCGGCTTCGTCGTCCACAAGGTCCGCGTCGAGCGTGGGCATCTTCGCGTCGGCGACGAGGCGGAGCTCTCGGTCGATCGAAACCGCCGTGCGATGATCGAGGCCAATCACACCGGCACGCACCTGCTGAACCTCGCGCTGCGGCGGATCGCCGGCCCCGAGAGCGACCAGCGCGGCTCGCTCGTCGCGCCGGATCGGCTTCGCTTCGACTACGCCGGATCGAAGGCGCTCGCCTCGGCGGAACTCGCGGAGATCGACCGGATCGTCAACGAGGCGATCGAGAAGGACCTCGCCGTGCACGCGGCGCCGGCGCCGCTTGAACAGGCGAAGTCGATCCGCGGACTCCGCGCGGTCTTCGGCGAGCGGTACCCCGATCCGGTGCGGGTCGTCTCGATCGGCGCGCCGGTGTCGCGTCTGCTCGAGCACCCTCTCGACGCGGCGTGGAGCGAGCAGTCGACGGAGTTCTGCGGCGGCACGCATGTCGCGAGCACCGGCGTCATCGGCCGATTTGCGGTCGTCTCCGAGCAAGGCCTCGCCGCGGGCGTGCGCCGCGTCTTCGCGGTGACCGGCGTCGCGGCGGAGGCGGCGGCGATGGCGGCGAAGTCGTTCGACGAGCGGTTCGACGCCGCGCAGCGGCTCCACGAGGAATCGCTTCTCGCCGAGACCGCCGCGATCGCCAGCGAACTCGACGGGCTCACGCTGGCGGCGACCGATCGAGTCCGCCTCGCGAAGCGGCTCGAAGCGCTGCGCGATCTCGCCAAGGAGGCCCGCAAGCGGATGTCCGCCTCCTTCCGCGACGCCGCGATCGGCGTCGCGCGAGGCCTGCTCGAGGAGCAGGCGGGTGCGTGCGTCGTCGGCTTCGTCGGCGAAGGCGATCGCGACGCGGTGCTCGCGGCGCTCGACGTCGTGCGGGCGGCGCGGCCCGACGGCGCGGCGCTTCTCGTCGCGCAGGAGCCCGGCGAGGAGAAGCTCGTCATCGTCGCGGGCGTCTCGAAGGCGATGATCGCGAAGGGACTCAAGGCCGGCGACTGGGTCAAGGCCGCCGCGCAGGCGTGCGGAGGCAACGGCGGCGGCAAGCCCGATTCCGCGCAGGCCGGCGGCAAGGATCCCTCGAAGCTCGAGGATGCGCTCGCCGCGGCACGGAACCTCGCGTCAAGCCTGAGCTGACGGCTCGCGAGATCGCCGAGGTCTTGCGTCCCGACTTGCCATCCGGCGGGCCGCGGCGGACGATCGCGCGAGTTCGATCAGGAGTCCGCCATGACCACGCCCGCCGGCATCGAATCGATTCTTCAGGAGCATCGCGTGTTCCCCCCGCCCGCGGATCTCGCCTCGCGCATGGGGGGCGCCTGGATCGATTCGATGGAGGCCTACCACGCGCTCCATCGCCGATCGATCGACGATCCCGAGGGCTTCTGGGGCGAGGCCGCGCGGGAGCACCTGCACTGGTTCACGCCCTTCTCGAAGGTGCTGGAGTGGCACTGCCCCGACGCGAAGTGGTTCGTCGGCGGCACCACCAACGCCTGCTTCAACGGCGTCGATCGCCAGGTCGAGGCGGGCTTCGGCGACGAGATCGCGATCGTCTGGGAAGGCGAACCGGTCGGCGCGGACGGGCCGGAGATCCGTCGGCTGACCTATCGCGATCTGCAGCGAGAGACCGCTCGCTTCGCGAACGCGCTCCGATCCCTCGGCGTCGGCAAAGGCGACATCGTGACGATCTACATGGGCATGGTGCCCGAGGTCGCGATCGCGATGCTCGCCTGCGCGCGAATCGGCGCCGCGCACTCGGTGATCTTCGGGGGCTTCAGCGCGACCGCGATCGTCGACCGCGTGCACGACGCGAAGAGCCGCGTGATCCTCACCTGCGACGGCGCCTGGCGGCGCGGCAGCGTGGTGCCCCTCAAGGCGAACGTCGACGAGGCGTGCCGATCGCTGCCCGAGGTCGACCATGTGGTCTGTCTGAAGCGCTGCGGCAACGCGATCGAGATGAAGCCCGGCCGCGACCACGACTGGCACGCCCTCGTCGCGGCGCAGTCGGAGGACTGCCCCTGCGAGCCGATGGATTCCGAGGCGCTGCTCTTCCTGCTCTACACCTCGGGTTCGACCGGCAAGCCCAAGGGGATCGTGCACACGACCGCCGGCTACTGCCTCCACACCGCGCTCACCGCGCGGAACACCTTCAATCTCCACCCAGGACGCGGGCAGGTCTACTGGTGCACCGCCGACGTCGGGTGGATCACCGGGCACAGCTACATCGTCTACGGCGTGCTTCCGAACCGCGTGCCGACGGTCATGTACGAAGGCGCTCCGAACTTCCCGCGCGAAGACCGCTTCTGGGAGATCGTCGCGCGGCACAAGGTCACGCAGTTCTACACGGCGCCGACGGCGATCCGCGCGTTCATGAAGTGGGGCGACGAGCATCCGGGGCGCCACGACCTCTCGAGCCTCGAGGTGCTCGGCACGGTCGGCGAGCCGATCAATCCCGAGGCGTGGATGTGGTACCACCGCGTGATCGGCGCGGAGCGCTGCCCGATCGTCGACACGTGGTGGCAGACCGAGACCGGCGGACACATGATCACGCCGCAGCCGTGCGCCACCCCCACCGTGCCCGGATCCTGCACCCTGCCGACGCTCGGCATCGATGCCGCGGTGGTCGACGAGGAGGGACGAGAACTTCCGCACGGCACCGGCGGCCTGCTCGTCATCCGCAAGCCCTGGCCGAGCATGCTGCGGGGGATCCACGGCGACCGCGACCGATTCATCGAGACCTACTGGTCGCGCGTCGAGGGCATGTACACCGCCGGCGACGCGGCGCAGCGTGACCAGCGCGGCTACTTCTGGATCCTCGGCCGCATCGACGACGTCATCAACGTGAGTGGGCACCGGCTCGGCACCGCCGAGGTCGAGAGCGCTCTCGTCTCGCACGAGGCGGTCGTCGAGGCCGCGGTCGTCGGCATGCCCCACGAGATCAAGGGCACGGGGATCGCCGCGTTCGTCACGCTCGGCCCCGGGGCGTCGCCGAGCGAGGAACTCAAGGCGGCGCTCCGCGAACACGTCGGCAAGGAGATCGGGGCGATCGCGAAGCCCGATCTCATCCGATTCACCAACGCCCTGCCCAAGACCCGCAGCGGCAAGATCATGCGACGGCTGCTGCGGGACATCGCCGCGGGCCGCGAGAGCGCTCAGGACACCACGACGCTCGAAGACCTTTCGGTGCTCGCGAAGCTGCGCGAGTCCGACGAGGCGTGACCCGACGGCCCTTCACCGCACCTCGATCGCCACGGAGCCCCCATGCGCATCCTTCTTCTGCTCGCCGTCTTCCTGGTGGGATTCCTCCAGCCCGTTCAGGCGGGGCTCAATGCGGCCTCCGCGGGGATCGCGGGAAGCCGCCTGCAGGCCTGCCTGCTGAATGGACTGGTCTACCTCGCCGTGCTGCTGCCGGTGATGTTCGCGGTGCAGCTCGCCGGGGGGAAGCCGTTTCCGCCGCTTGCGGAGATCGCCAAGGTTCCATGGTGGGCGCATCTGGCCGGTGCCATCGGTGCGGCACTCGTCCTCACCCAGTTGACCGCGGCCCCGGAGCTCGGCGCGGCGCTGATGGTGGCGGTGTTCGTGGCCGGGCAGGCAGCCGGTTCGATCGCGGCGGACCACTACGGCTTCCCCGGCTACAGCGTGCTGCGCACGCACCCGGAGCGGTACCTCGGTCTCGCGCTGGTGGTCGTCGGCGCGATCCTGGTGGCGAGGCCGTGGGCCGGACCGGCCTCCGAAGGCTGAGCCTGCGGCGCACGCGCCGCCGACGTGCCCTCTTCGTCGAAGACTCGCATGGTCAAACGCTGCTCGAGGCGACTCGACTGGACTGATCCCGACGCATCGATGCCACAGAACTCGCCGAACATCGACGGGGCCGACTGCAGCGGGACGCTGCATCTGCGTTCGGATCCCGCGCCGGCACTGCGGGAGATCGTGCGGGTGCTGCGCCACGATGGGAGCATCACGGGGATGATCGTCGTGATGACCACGGGTCCGCAGAGGCATCGGCAGCGAACGGCGAACGAGACTCGTCGCGCGACGTTTCGGGGCCCGGACGCGCTGCGAAGTTCCCTCGAGGCCTTCGGGTTGTCGCGGCTCGACTCGAAGGCCTGTGGCGGCGCGGTGCGCTTCAGTTCCGAACGGACGGTCGCCGTCGATCGCGAGGCGATTCATGACTGAACCTCGCGCCGTGCTGATCTCCGGTGCGTCCTCCGGCATCGGACGCGCCACCGCGCTGCTGCTCGATCGCGCGGGGTACCGGGTCTTCGCGGGAGTTCTCGAGGATGGCGAAGGCGACTCGCTGCGCTCGGAGGCCTCGGAGCGACTCGAGCCCGTTCAGCTCGACGTGACCGACACGGAGCAGGTCGCCGCGGCGGTGGCGCGGGTGGAGGCAGCGACCGATGGAGGCCGGACCCTCGCCGCCGTGGTCGGCAACGCAGGAACGCTGGTGGTCGGACCCACCGCCCACATCCCTCTCGACCAGATGCGGGCGGTCTTCGAGGTCAATCTCTTCGGGCACCTCGGCCTCGTCCAGAGCTGCATGCCGATGCTGCGTCGCGGCCGCGGCCGCATCGTCGGCATCTCGTCGGTCGTCGCGAACACTCCGATCGACTATCTCGCCGCCTACTGCGCGTCGAAGGCCGCCGTCACGTTCGTGCTCCACGCCCTGAGACGAGAACTCCGCGCATCCGGAATACGGGTGGTGATCATCGAACCGGGAGTCATCCGAACGGCGATCTGGGACGCCGGGCACGATTCGGCCACGTCGACTCTGGCCGGCATGGATCCGGAAGTGCAGGCGGCGTTCGACGTGCCACTGGCGAAGGTGCGATCGATCTGCCGCTCGCTCGAGTCCCGAGGCACGCCGCCGGAGTCCGTGGCCCGCATCGTCAAGAAGGCCATCGAGTCTCGTCGCCCCCGGATCCGTTACCTCGTCGGGCGCCGCGCCCATCTGGCCTGGGTGGCCCCGTGGATCCCGATGTGGCTGAAGGATCTCTACTCGCGAGCGCTCTTTCGCTTCTGGCCTCGATCATGAGACCGACCAACCGCGGATCCGCCGATCTCGTGACGCATTGGCGTTCAGCGTCCGGTACGTCGTCGAGACCGGAGACCGAGTCCGCACGCGAGCATTGCGATTCCCGCGGCAGGTGCCGGCACG
>CAZTMB010000137.1:0-6786 GCA_964614695.1 uncultured Isosphaeraceae bacterium
TCATGCGGCCTGCCTCCCTTCGCGAGCGTCCGGAGAAGTCTCGCGAGCCGGATCGACTTCCTCGCGTCGTCGCCGTCGCTCGCCGCCGAACCATCCGCCGCGACGGTCGCTGATCACCGCTTCACCGACGAGGAGCAGCAGCGCGAGCCCCGCGAACCACTGGAAGCGTGGCGTCGAGCGCCGGATCGTCGTCGAGTCCTGCTCGGCTCGCTCGAGGCTGTCGAGGGCGACCTCCATCGCCTCGGCCATGTCGAGCTGCTTCGTGCCGGCGGGAAAGTACGCGCCGCCGCCGGCGAGCGCCACCTCGCGCAGCGTGCTGTCGTCCATGCGGGTCCAGACCTCCTGGCCTTCGTGCACGAGCCAGCGTCGGCCGAGCGACGTCTCGACGGGAATGCGGGCGCCGTCGCCCGAATCGCCGAGTCCGACCGTGAAGACGCGGACGCCGAGATCCGCATACGCCTTCGAAGCCGCCTCGACCGGGAAGCTGCCCTGGTCCTCGCCGTCGGTCAGCACGACCACCACCTTCGCGCCCTTCTGCGAGTCGGTGAAGCTCTCCGACGCCATGCGGATCGCATCGCCGAGGAGCGAGCCGCCGCGGATCGTCGACTCGGGCGCGAGTTCCCGCAGGCTCATCAGGAACAGGTCTTCGTTCAGGGTCAGCGGGCAACGCAGGCTCGCCGTGCCTGCGTAGGCGATGAGCCCCACTCGATCGCCGGGCAGCGCCTCGACGGCGTCCTCGATGAAGCTCTTCGCTCGCTCGAGTCGATTGGGCGTCGCGTCCTCGGCGAGCATCGATCGCGAGACGTCGACCACGAAGAAGCAGTCGAGCCCGCGCCGCTGCACCTCCTCGTACTGGAAGCCCCAGCGCGGATCGAGGAGCGCCAGCACGAGCATGCCCATCGCCGCGAGCGTGATGATCGCCCGGGCGAGGGGCCGCGCGAAGCTGACCCGCGGGGCGATCTGCGCGAGCAGCGGTTCCTCGGCGAAGCGCCGAAGCTGCCGCAGCCGTCCGCGGGAACGCCAGATCGCGATCACCGCGACGATCGCGACGAGCCAGAGCCAGCGGATCGCCTCCGGGTGGTTGAACTCGAGTTCGGGAGGGATCACGGCAGCCTCCGCAGTCGGGTGCCGGACAGAAGGAGGTCGAGCGCGAGCAGCACCAGCGGCACGACCAGCAGCGGGGGCATCGACACGCCGGCGAAGCGGAACGCGTCGGTCGCGAAGTCGTCGAACTGCCGGTAGCGGCGCTGCTCGGTGCGGGTCTTCTCGAGCTCGTCGATCGTCTCGTAGATCCGGACCAGGCTGTCGGTGTCGGTGGCGCGGAAGTACTCGCCGCCGGTCGCGCGGGCGACCTCGCGCAGCGTCTCCTCGTCGATCGAGACCGGGACGTCCCGATACACGGTCCGGCCCATGAACTGCACCGGAACCTTCGCGAAGCCGCGGGTGCCGACGCCGATCGTGTAGATCTTGATCCCGTAGGCCTTCGCGATCTCCGCGGCGACCGCCGGCTCGAGATCGCCCGCGGTGTTCTCGCCGTCGGTGAGCAGGATCATGATCCGGCTCTTGATCTCCTTGCGGTCCTCGAGATCGCGCAGCCTCTCGACCGACAGCGCGATCGCATCGCCGATCGCGGTGCCGTCCTCCTCGGGACGTTCGGCGAGGCGGATCGAGGCGAGCGCCCCGAGCACGTGATCGTGGTCGAGAGTGAGCGGACAGAGGCTGTCGGCAAAGCCCGCGAAGCTGATCAGACCGACAAGATCGTTCGGTCGCCCTGGCAGGCCGTCGCCGCCGGCGATGAAGTCCTTCGCGACCGACTTGACCGCGGTCAGCCGATCGACGGGGCGGCCGCCGATCGAGAAGTCGATCGCCTGCATGCTGCTCGAACGGTCGACGAGCATCTGGATCGCGACGCCTTCGACGAAGACGCGCGTCTCCTCGTCGGCCTTGCCCGGCCGCGCGAGGCAGACGACGAGCGACGCGATCGCGAGGGTGCGAAGCAGCGTCGGCACGAAGCGGAACCGCTGCCACACGCCGCCGGTGCAGGTGGCGAGCAGATCGATCGACGAGTAGCGGATCGAGCCGCGCATGCGGCCGTCGAAGAACCGCCACCACGGCAGCAGGGCGAGCGGAAGCAGCAGCACGAGCATCGGCGCGAGCCACTCGACCGAGCCGATCGAGATCGACGTCGAGACGTCGGGTGCGGTCGCGGCGGCGAGCGTCGAGACGAACGCGTTCATGACGCACCTCCCGCGGCGGCGTTCGTCGGCGTCGACTCGAGCAAGGCGACCACGTCGCGAAGGGCCTCGATCGTCCGGGCGGAGGCTTCGCGGTCGGCCGAAGCGCCGGCGAACTTGACGAGGTCGGCCTGCCGCAGGAAGCCCGCGATCGTCATCCGCGTCGAGTCGCCGAAGCGCGGCTCGCGCTCGATCGCGGCCAGGATCTCGCGCGACGTGAGATCGGTCGCGGGAATCCCGCAGGCCCGCACGAGATAGCCGCGGAGCACGGCGGCGGATTCCTCCCAGGTGCTCGCGATCGCGTCGCGACTTCGGCACTCGCCCGCAAGTCGCGAGAACTGCTCGATCGCCCACGGGCCCGGCGGCGGCTCGGGCGCCGGACCGCGACGACGCAGCAGCAGGAAGCCGCCGAGGACGAGCGCGATCGTCGCCCCGAGGCTTGCGAGCCACCACCACGCCTCGCCTCGCCCGTCGTCCATGGCGACGACGCCCTTGATCTTGCGAAGCGCGCTTGGATCGACTCCCGTCTCGATCGGGGCGGTCTCGCCGCCGCCCGGAGCGAGTTCACCGTCGCCAAGCACGCTCTCGACGACGATCGCGATCGGATCGCTCGCGAGTTCGATCTCGACGCCGCCGCCGCGCGGTTCGAATCGGGCGCGGATCGGCGGGATCTCGACGGCGCCGCTCTCGAAGGTCGAGAGCTCGAGCGCCACCGCCTTCGAACCGGGAAGCAAGGACGCGTCACGCGGCGATGGAAGCTCGACGACGTCGAAGGCGCCGAGCGTCTCGCCCGGGAGTTCGATCTCGGCGACGCGATCGGCGGCCGGCGTCGCGACCACGATCAGGCGGATCGGATCGCCGACGAGCACCTGTTCGCGATCGATCCGGGTCTCGATCGCGTTGCCGTCGAGGCTGACCGACCGGTCGATCGACGCTGCCACGGCGGATTCCTCGCCGATCGGCGAGGTCTCGCCCTCGAGCCGGTCGCACGCGACCGTGGCCAGCAGCGGGCTCGCGATCAGGAGGGCCATCGCCGACCGCAGACTCGCGGGTGTCCACGCCTTCGGATTCGAGAGCGGACTCATCGTCGCCTCCCTTCGCGGCGCCTGAAGTAGGCGGCGATCGGATCGACGAAGTTCTCGCCGGTCTCGATGCGAATGGGATCGGCGCCGAGTCGCCGGAACGCGTCGACCTGCAGTTCGCGACGCGCGTTCGAAAGCGCCGCGAAGCGTCGGCGAACGCGCGAGTCGGAGGTGTCGACGACAAGGCGATCGCCGCGCTCGGCATCGGTGAGTTCGACGAGGCCGACGTCGGGGAGTTCCCGCTCGCGACGATCTTCGACCACGATCGGGATGAGGTCGTGGCGCTGCCGAAGCGCCCGGAAGGGACGCTCCCAGCCCTCGGCGATGAAGTCGCTCGCGAGGAAGAGGACGCCGCTTCGACGGAAGATGCGCCGGAGTTCCTCGAGCGCCGCCGGCAGATCGGTGCCGGTGCCCTTGGGCTCGAGCGCCATGAGTTCCCGCACGATCCGCAGCACGTGCCGCGGGCCCTTGCGGGGCGGCACGAAGAGCTCCACTCGATCGGTGAAGGCGAGCAGCGCGACCTTGTCGTTGTTGCGGATCGCCGAGAATGCGAGGGTGCCGGCGATCTCCGCCACGAGCTCGCGCTTCAGTTCGCTGCGGCTTCCGAAGGCGAGCGAGCCCGAGAGGTCGACCGCGAGGATCACGGTCAGTTCGCGCTCCTCGCGGAAGAGCTTGACGTGCGGGTCGCCGAGGCGCGCCGAGACGTTCCAGTCGATCGTGCGGACGTCGTCGCCGACGAGGTAGGGCCGCACCTCCTCGAACTCCATGCCGCGGCCCTTGAAGGCCGAGTGGTACTGGCCCGCGAGCACGTCCGTCACGAGGCGGCTCGTGCGGATCTGGATGCGGCGGATGCGGCGGACGAGGTCGGCGGAGAGCATGGGAGCGGGCGGCGCTTCGGATCGCGAAGGTGGGACAGGCGCGTCGGAGCTCAGGGCACCGGCACGTGGTCGAGCAGGATCCGCACGACGTCGTCGGCGGACTTCTCCTCCGCCTCCGCCTCGTAGGAGAGGATCAGCCGATGCCGCAGCACGTCGGGAGCGATGTCCTTGACGTCCTGCGGCACCACGAAGCCGCGGCCGTCGAGGAAGGCCTTGGCCTTCGCGGCGATCGCGAGCGAGATGGTCGCTCGCGGCGAAGCGCCGTACTCGAGCAGATTGCCCAGCGGAACCTTCGCCGCCTTGGGATCCCGCGTCGCGACGACGAGGGCCACGATGTAGTCCTTGATCCGCTCGTCGATGAAGATCCGGTCGACGAGCTGCCGCGCCTCGGCGATCGCGGAGGGCTCCATCACGGGCTCGACCTTCTCGCCGCCGCCGGTGCGGGCCATGCGGTCGAGGATGGTGCGCTCCTGCGCGGCGGTCGGGTACCGGACGACGAGCTTCAGCATGAAGCGATCGACCTGCGCCTCGGGCAGGGGATAGGTGCCCTCCTGCTCGACGGGGTTCTGCGTCGCGAGCACGAGGAACGGCTGCGGCAGCGGGAAGGTCTCGCTGCCGATCGTGACCTGACGCTCCTGCATCGCCTCGAGCAGGGCGCTCTGCACCTTCGCCGGAGCGCGGTTGATCTCGTCGGCGAGGACGATGTTCGAGAAGATCGGCCCCTTCTTGACCGTGAAGTCGCCTTGGCCGGGGCGGTAGACGAGCGTTCCGATCAGGTCCGCCGGCAGCAGGTCGGGCGTGAACTGGATCCGCTGGAACTGGGTGTGGATGCCCGCGGCGAGGCAGGCGACCGCGGTCGTCTTGGCGAGCCCCGGCACGCCTTCGATCAGGATGTGCCCGTTGGCGAGCATGCCGATCACGAGGCCGTCGAGCAGCTCCTCCTGCCCGACGATCACGCGATGCATCTGCTCCTGCAGCAGCCGGAACGGGCGGCTGCGGATCTCGACCTGACGTTCGAGTTCGGCGATCTCGGCGGCGCTCATGGCGCTGCCGGCGTTGGGGGACGTGGAATGCTGGGTGAACGTGCTCATGGTGTCGTGGGGCCTTGCAGTGGGCGGCGAGAATCGCCGGACTCGTCCTGAAGCAGCGGACGGGATCGCTTCAACCGACCCGGGCGCCCGCGGTTCCGGAGTCCCCGGAGACCGCGCGGTCGTCCGCATCGTTCGCCGCTACGGCGCGTCGTCGTCGAAGGTTCGCGAGGTCGGCCCCGTCCGGCCGCACTCGTGTCGAGCGTGATTATGCGGTCCTGCGGCACTTGCCTCAACGCGAGGTCGCGGTCCTTCGCGCGACGCGAGGCCCGCGACGACCGCCGCGAGCCCATTCGGCTTCGAGGGGCCGAGTCCGCTCGTAGCATGCGGCGATGTCCGATCTCTCGAGTCTGCCGCTGGTCGTCGCGGGAATCCCGGCGAAGAACCTCACGCTCTACCACCGCATCCGGTTCGCGGTCGGCGATCCCGCGGCGATCCTCGAGCACCACGAGGGCTCGAGGACGCGGCGGGCGCTTCTCGTCCGCGACATCGAACTCGAGCGGGCCCGACGCGACGCCCGCGTCGACGAGGCCTTCTGCCCACGCGACTTCGAGCCCGAGGGCGGGCTCTCCGGCGATCGCGAGACGGCGACCGCGCAGGCCTTCGCCGAGATGCTTCGCCGTCGCGGCATCACCGCGGTGCGGGGCGATCGGACCCTGCCGCTGGTCTTCGCGGAGCATCTGCGCCGGGGCGGGATCGCGATCGAGTACGACGCGACAGCGGGCGTCTCGGACCGCCGATCGAAGGACGAGCAGGAGATCGCGGCCCTTCGCGCCGCGCAGCAGGCGACCGAGCGGGCGATGGAGCGGGCATGCCGGATCGTCGCCCGAGCGTCGGCGGCTTCCGACGGCTCGCTTCGGCACGAAGGCGAGCTGCTCACGGCCGAGCGGCTGCGCGGCATCATCGATCGCACGCTCCTCGATCTCGGCTTCGACAACCCGTCGAGCATCGTGGCGGGCGGCGTGCAGGGGGGAGACTGCCACGATCACGGGCACGGGCCGCTGCGAACCGGCGAGCCGGTCATCGTCGACATCTTCCCTCGCTCGAAGTCGAGCCTCTACAACGGCGACTGCACGCGGACCGTGGTGCACGGCGAAGTGCCCGAAACGGTTGCCCGGATGCACGCGGCGGTCGTCGACGCCAAGCGAGCTGCGACGCTCGCCACGCGGGCGGGCGCGACCGGCGAGGACGTGCATCGCGCGACGCTCGGCGAGATCCATCGCCATGGCTTCGAGTCGGGCACGATGCCGCCGGCGGACGATCCGCGAAGCGCCGCATGGATCGGCATGGTGCACGGGACCGGTCACGGGATCGGGCTCGAGGTGCACGAGCCGCCGCTTCTCGACTTCAAGGGGCCTGAACTCGTCGTCGGCGATGCGCTCACGATCGAGCCGGGGCTCTACGGTCGCCATGTCGGCGGCGTGCGGGTCGAGGATCTGGTGATCGTGACCGAAACCGGCTGCGTGAACCTCAACTCGCTGCCAGAGGGTCTCGACTGGCGGTA
>CAZTMB010000138.1:0-5305 GCA_964614695.1 uncultured Isosphaeraceae bacterium
CTCTCCTCCTCACCCCGTGCTCTGCATCGCCGCGGCGATCGCGTTCATCGAGAGCAGGATCAGCGCCTGAAGTTCGCTCCGCGCGGCTTCGCCGCCCGGCGGCTCGTCTCGCCATCGTCGCAGCAGCTCGACCTGCAGCGCGTTGAGGAGATCGGTGTCGGGATTCCGTTCGCGGATCGACTGCTCGATCACGGGGTTGTGTCCGAGCAGCGTCGCGCGGCCGGTGACGGCGAGGATCGCCCGCTCGCTGCGCGCGAACTCCGCCTCGATCGCCGCGAACAGCCGCATCGCCTCTTCGCCGCCCGCGGCGAAGTACCAGCGGGCCACGTCGAGCCGCGCGCGGGCCATCTCCTGCGCCGCGTTGTCGATGAAGCTCCGGAAGCAACCGCGATCGTCGGCGTAGGCGGCTCGGCAAGTGGCCAGCGCGGCCGGGTCGTCGAGCACCACGGCTTCGAACGCCGATCCGAGGCCGTACCAGCCCGGCACGTTCGCCCGCATCTGCGTCCAAGAGAAGACCCACGGGATCGCCCGGATCGAATCGAGGTCGAGCCCGCCGCCGGCTCGTGAGACCGGGCGCGAGGCGATCGGCAGCGCGGCAATGTGTTCGACCGGCGAGCACGCGGCGAAGGCCGGCCAGAACCCCGGATCGTCGACGAGCCCGCGATAGGCCAGACGCGACCGTTCCGCGAGGGCGTCCATCAGCGTCTCGTCGGCGGGGACCGGCGGAGCGTCTCCTTCGTCACGCGTTGGTCCCTCCGCGGTCGTTGTGATCATCGCGCTCGAGATCTGCTCGAGATGGCGCTTCGCGAGTTCGGGCATCGCGTAGCGGAAGCTGATCACCTCGCCTTGCTCGGTGAAGCGGATGCGGCCGTTCCAACTCGAGGGCGGGCTTGCGAGGATCGCTCGGTTTGCGCGGCCGCCGCCGCGGGCGACGGTGCCGCCTCGCCCGTGGAAGAAGCGAAGCTCGACGCCGGCCTGCCTGCAGGCGCGCGCGAGCCGATCCTGCGCCTGCTGCAGGCGCCACGTGCTTGCCCAGTAGCCGCCATCCTTGTTGCTGTCGGAGTAGCCGAGCATGATCTCCTGAAAACGCCCTCTCGCGGCGAGATGCGGCGCATAGATCGGATCGCGGAAGAGTCCGGACATGACCGTCTCGGCGCGTTCGAGGTCCTCGACGGTCTCGAAGAGCGGCACGACGTCGAGGGCCGCATGCACGCGATCGCCGTCGCGCCGCCAGAGCCCGACCTCGCGGAGGAGAAGCAGCACTTCGAGCAGGTCGCTCGCGGTATGGGCCATGCTGACGACGTACGCCCCGATCGAGGCGGGATCGCGTTCGAGCGCCTCGCGCACGACTTCGAGCGTCGCGATCAACTCGGCGGTCGACTCGGAGGGCGTGGCGCCGCGGCCGAGCAGCGGACGATTGGTCGAGAGTTCCCGCGCGAGCACGGCCGCTCGCCGCGGCTCGTCGAGCGAGGCATAGTCGTCGCAGACGCCTCCCGCCGCGAGCAGTTCCGCCACCGCCGCCTCGTGCACGCGGCTGTGCTGACGAATGTCGAGCGCCGCCAGATGCAGCCCGAACACTCGGGCCCGCACCAGGCCGTCGGCGATCGCACCGCGCTCGGCGACCTCGTGCAGCCCGGCCTCGGCGAGCGATCGCTCGATCAGTTCGAGCCCGGACAGCAACTCGCTCGAGGCGACATCAGCATCCGCAAGCCTCGCTTCAAGATGCTGGATCCAGAGCCGGTACGGCTCGTGGCGGAACTCGTGGGCAACCGGTCCGATCGACTCGATCGCCTTCGAGAGGCGCGCCGGTACCGGCAGGCGCCGGTCCGAGACGCTGAGATCGCGATGGAGCCCGGCGAGGCCCTCGCGATGGCGCTCGATCGCGACGCTTCGCATGCGGTCGAGGGCGAGCCGCGTCGCGACCGCGGTCACCCGCGGATTGCCGTCGCGATCACCGCCGATCCATGAGCGGTATCGGATCGGGGTCGGCAGGGGCGGACGCACGCCGTAGTGGGTCTCGATCGCATCGGCGAGGTCGCGAGAGAGTCCCGGCACCGCATCCCAGATCGTCCCGGCGAGATGATGGATGCCGCGGTCGATCTCGTCGGCGACGGCAAGCCGCGAAGCGCGGATCTCGTCGGTGACGAGCAGCAGTGAGAGCACGCGACGCACGGCGCTCTCGAGGGCTCGCCGCGCGGCCGGCCCGAGCCCGCCTGCATCGAGCGCCTCGAGGCAGGTGCCGATGCGATGCTGCTTGGCGACCACGCTGCGCCGTCGGCTCTCGGTCGGATGCGCGGTCAGCGTGGGTTCGATGTCGAGCCGATCGAGCGCCGCGAGCAGCGCCTCGAAGCCGACGCCTCGTCGCTTGAGCTCGCCGATCGCCTCGGCGATCGACTCGGGACGCGGGCGATCGTCGGTCGCCGCGGCCTCGCGGCGGCGGTTGACGCGGACGATGTGGACCTGCTCGGCCTTGTTGCGCAGATGGAAGCGGATCGCGAGATGCCGCAGCAGCCGTCGGATCGTCTCCGCGGAGAGATCGTCCAGGGACGCGTCGGCCGCGTCTCCGGCAAGCCTGGCGGCGACCGCCGCTCGAAGCGAGGCGAGGTCGTTCTCGGGGTCGGCGTGCGCCTCGACCTCGGCGAGCCGCGCGTCGAGCCATTCGATGTCCCGGGCAAGCATCTCGAGCATGGGGCCCATGGTAGCGCCGGACGATTTCGGCCTCGCCCGTAGACTGCCGCAGATGCACGTCGACGAAGCCCGGAGCCTCATGCACGAGTGGGTTGCCAGCGAATCGCTGCGTGGCCACATGGAGGCGGTGGCGGCGTGCATGGCGCATCAGGCGCGGCTCGTCGTGCCCGATGCGCCTGAAGCGGTCGATACGGTTGATCGCTGGACCGTCGCGGGGCTGCTGCACGACTTCGACTACGAACGCCATCCGTCCGCGGCGGAGCATCCCTTCGTCGGCATCGAGGCGCTGCGTGCCCGCGGCGATGTGGATGAGGAGATCCTCGAGGCGATCCTCGGCCACGCCGAGTACAGCGGCGTCCCGCGCACGACCGCGATGGCGAAGCACCTCTTCGCCTGCGACGAACTCGCGGGCTTCATCGTTGCGGTGGCGAAGGTCAGGCCCAACGGGATCGCCGATCTCGAGGCAAAGAGCGTCAGGAAGAAGCTCAAGGACAAGGCCTTCGCGGCGGCGGTGAGCCGCGAGGACATCGCCAAGGGCATCGAAGCGCTCGGCGTCGATCCCGCCGAGCACATCACCCGCTGCATCGAGGCGATTCGGGGCGAGGCGTCCCGCCTCGGGCTCTGACCAGCGGCGGGACGCGGCCGACTTCGCAAGGACGACTCGCCAACCGGTGGACCGCGGGCCTCAGCGTCAGGCGTCCAACGACTCGCCAACCAGTGGACCGCGGCCGTCTCGGCCGCATGAAGACGCGGAACCGTTCGCGCCGCTCCGTATCATCCGCCCCCATGATCCGATCCTTCGTCGCCCGCCTCGCGCCGCTCGTCGTCTTCGCCCTTGCTTCGAACCTCGTCGCCCAGTCGGGCGACGGCGCCTACGGCGAGGACTCGCCCGAAGCCGCGCCGGGCGCGACGCTTGAGGAGACAGCCGCGCCGCCGACGCAGGCTTCGTCCGGCGTCTCGGTCACGCTGCTCGGCGGCGGCATCTACAACTTCGCCTCGAGCTTCGAACAGGGCGGCGGCGAGGTCTCGGTTGCCCGTGCCTTCGCGGGCGTCGCGGCGGGCTTCCGCTTCGATCCGCAGCTCGGCGTCGGGCTTCGCCTCGCCTACGAGGGCGACTTCTACAACTTCAGCGGCGACTCGGTGCTCTCGCCGGCGCCCGGCGTGCAGCCGTGGGGCGATGTGCAGAGCGTGCAGCTCGGTGGCCGCGTCGACTACGCGATCGATCGCCAATGGCGGGTGAACGCGGGGCTCTTCTTCGAGTTCTCCGGCGAGAGCCAGGCCGACGCCGGCGACAGCTTCACGGTCGGCGGCACGATCGGCGCGACCTACTCCTTCTCGGAGACGTTCACGATCGGCGGCGGCGCACTCCTGGCCACGCGGCTCGAAGAGAGCGTGCTGGTGATTCCGCTCATCTTCATCGACTGGGACTTCGCCGAGGGCTGGAAGCTCACCAACGTCGCGGGCCCCGAGGCGTATCCGACCGGTGCGGGCCTCGAGATCGAGTGGACCCTGAATCCCGCATTCGCGCTCGCCCTCGGCGGCCGCTACGAGTTCCGGCAGTTCCGCCTCGACGACTCCGGCCCGGCGAACCGAGCCGGCGGCGTGGGCGGCGTGCAGAGCCTGCCGATCTGGCTTCGGGCCGAATGGCGCCCGACCGAGTCGTGGCGCCTCGATGCGGTGGTCGGCGTCTCCGCGTTCCAGGAGTACGAACTCTGGGACGCCCGCGGCATCCGGCAGTCGAAGGTCGACGCCGATCCGAGCCTGTTCGTCGGCGCGTTCGTGTCGTACCGGTTCTGACGCGGTGCGGAATCGTTCCGGCGTGGTCCCGGTTCGCCGCGATGCTCGTTCGAGGCCGAGCGTCCGACCTCAGCGACGACGGCGGCCTCCGCCAAGACTCGTCAGCAGTCCGCCCGCGATGGCGGCGAGTCCGGAGCCGGGAACCGCATAGGCCGTCGTGAATGCCGCGTAAGCGGCGAATGAATCCGTACCACCGTTTGCGGTCACGGACATGGTCAGGGTGTAGGTCCCGGCCGCGAAGCTCGTTCCGCTCGACGTCGTACGCAGATCCGCGGTCGATCCGCCCGACTGCGCGAGCGTCGCCGAGGCGATGGTGGAGTTGCCTCCATCGGGGCCGATGTTCAAGCCGGAGAAGTCCAGGGACCCGCTGAACACCAGAACCATCGAGAGGGAGAGCGTGTCGGAAGAACTGAAGTTCGGGGTCGAACTGTCAGCCGTCCGGCACGACCCACCTGCAAGGTTCACGGCATTCGGCGAGGAAAGCAGGGGCCCGTAGTCGGCACCGTTGGCCTGGAGCTTCCAGTTGCCTCCGTCTGCATAGTCGCCAGTGGCTTCACCGAGAATAAAGGAGGGGTTGAACGAAAGATTGGCGGTGGAGTTGGCGATGGTCAGACTCGTGGCGGTGGCGCCTGCCCTCGAAGGAGTGTTCGCCGTCATCGAGTACGAGTTGACGGTCATGCCCACCATGGGGGGAAGCAGGCCCGCTTGCGCCTCGGCACCGAGGGCCGTGCTCAGGCCGAGGAGCCCGACCGTCGCGATGGGGTTCACGGTCCGATCAATTCGGCGGGTCATGGAAGTTCTCATGGTGCTCTCTCTCTCT
>CAZTMB010000138.1:5405-6752 GCA_964614695.1 uncultured Isosphaeraceae bacterium
CTCTCTCTCTCTTGCTTCTTCTGAAGTCGTGTGATCTCGGAACGAGCGCGGTCCCGCCTCGCGGCGAGCAGGCCGCCGAGCGTGGCGAGTCTGCGGCCCAAAACGGCTCGGGCAAGCGAGTTGTCCGAAAAGAACTGAACAAGGTCGAGATGAGTCGACGGAATATGGGACGCGCATTCTTGCCGCCTTCACCACACCGCGAACCCTTGGCGGTCCGATTCAGACGGCGCCCGCGATAGCGGCGGCGGCGAAGAAGCCAAGCAGCAGAACAAGGGCGATCATCGTCCACGGCCGGTTGCGAAGCGTGCCGACCAGGCTCGCGCGTCCGTTGAGGACGAGCAGCGCGAGCGCGAGCAGCGGCAGGAAGTACGCGCCGTAGACCGCGTAGGCCTTCTGCGCCGCGGCGAATCCGATCGAGGCCTGCAGCAGCGGGACCGTGGCCAACGCCAGCAGGAACCACCGCGCGGCATGGGTCGAAGGCAGCGCTTCGATCGCCACCGGCGGCGTGCCGCGCAGGCACTGCAGCGCGTCGGCGAAGAGGATCGGCACGCTTTGCCAGACGCCGAGCAGGCTGCTTGCGATCGCCGCCCACGCGCCGAGCAGGAAGATCACGCGCCCGCTCGGCCCCAGAGCCGACTCGATGTTCGCCGCCAGCGCGACCAGCAGCCCCGTGCCCTTGCCTTCGATCGGCAAGCCGTTCGCGATGACGAGCATCGCCACGCCGAAGAGCCCGGTGAAGAGGTACGCGACGGCAAGGTCAAGGCGGCAGGTCGCGAGTTCCTGCGCACCGCGTCGGCCCGCCTGTCGCATCCAGTAGCCGTAGCAGAGGATGGTGACCGTTCCTCCGACGCCGCCGATGAGACCGAGGGTCCACTCGCGCGGCTCGCCCTTGCCCGGATCGCTCGGGACGAAGCCTGCCGCCAGCGTGCCCCAATCGGGCGCGAGTCGGATCGCGGTGACGCAGACCGCGATGAACATGACGCCGATCGAGATCGCCATCAACCGCTCGAAGAGTGCGAAGCCGCCCTTGAAGGCGATGATCGCGGCAAGGGCGCTTCCGATCGCGCCCCAGAAGAGCTTCGCGGTCGCGGGATCCGCCGGCCATCCGACGAGGGCGTGCGTCGCGACGCCGGTCGCGGCGATCAGCGCCCCGCCAACGAAGAAGGCGAAGGGAACGAGGTAGAGCAGGAAGACCACGATCGCCCATCGCCCGAGGTGCCGAGCAACGCCTTCAAGCAGCGTCGAGTCGGTCGCGAGTTGCCAGCGGGCGAGGCCTTCGTTCAACACGAACTTCATGAACGCGCCGAGGGCGATCGCCCACGCGACCGCGAGCCCGATCTTCGAGCC
>CAZTMB010000139.1:0-4827 GCA_964614695.1 uncultured Isosphaeraceae bacterium
TCGGCGAAGAAGGCCGACGACGTGATCGACGCGGAGTACGAGGTCAAGGACTGACCGGATCGCCGTTCGCGGCGTGTTCGACCCGACATCCTGAAGGGCGGCGGAACCGCGTTTCCGCCGCCCTTTCCTCTTCTCGGGTTCCCTCGAACCCGTTCGCTAGCATGATCCCGCCCCGCGACCGCACGGGCTGTTCCCGACCGGTCGCCAGTGGCGGTGGCGGAATCCCCGGTTCATGGAGCAGGTTCAAGGCATCGCCGTCAGCCCGGGCATCGTGTTCGGCCCGGCCTTCGTGATCGGCGAAGCCGAAAAGCACGTGCCGCGACGGGAGATCGCCGCCCGCGAGCGGGCCGCCGAGGTCGTCCGACTCGACGACGCCGTGCTCGCCGCCGCCGCCGAACTCGGCGAGCTTCGCGACCGCACCGCCCGCGAGCTCGGCGGCGAGGCGTCGAAGATCTTCGAGTTCCATCTGGGGCTGCTGAAGGACCCGAGCCTGCTCGATCCGATCGCCTCGGCGATCCGCGACACCGGACAGAACGCCGAGGCCGCGGTCGCCGATCGCTTCCGCACGCTCGTCGTGCAGTTCGAGTCGCTCGGCAGCGAGGTCTTTCGCCAGAAGGCCCACGACGTCGTCGATCTCGAACGACGCGTGCTCGGCAAGCTGATGGGCGAGACCTCAAGCCGCCTCGCCAAGCTGCGAGACCGCGCCGTGCTCATCGCGCACGAACTCACGCCGAGCGAGGCCGCCGCGATCGATCGCCAGCGGATCCTCGCCTTCGCGACCGATCTCGGCGGCCGGACCGGGCACACGTCGATCGTCGCCCGCGCCCTCGATCTTCCCGCGGTCGTGGGCTGCGGACGCCTGAGCAGCCGCGTCGAGGATGGCGATCTCGTCATCGTCGACGGCGACAGCGGCACGGTGATCCTGAGGCCCGACGCGGACACCGTGCAGGCCTATCGGGAACTTGATCTCCGCAAGCGGAAGTACCGCGCGAGCCTCCGTGCCGACGCGGCGATGAAGGCCGAGACCCTCGACGGGACCGGCATCGCGCTCCTCGGCAACATCGAGTTCCCCGAGGAGATCCCCGTCGTTCTCGAGAACGGCGGCGAAGGCGTGGGTCTCTATCGCACCGAGTTCCTCTTCCTGACGAGCCCGACCGAGCCGACCGAGGAGGACCACTACCGGGCCTACCGAAAGGCGATCGAGCTGCTCGGCGGCCGCCCGCTGACGATCCGCACCCTCGACCTCGGCGCCGACAAGTACACGCAGCTCCGAGCCGAGGAGCCGGAGCGCAATCCATTCCTCGGGCTCCGCAGCATCCGCTACTGCCTGCAGAACCAGCCGCTCTTCAAGACGCAGTTGCGGGCGATCCTGCGAGCGAGCGTGCACGGCCCGGTGAAGGTGATGTTCCCGCTCGTCTCCACGGTGATGGAGCTTCGCCAGGCGCGGATGATCCTCAACGACGTGATCGAGGAGCTCGAGGAGGAGGGCGTCGACTTCCGATCGGATCTTCCGATCGGCATGATGATCGAGGTGCCGAGCGCTGCGCTGATGGCGAAGACCTTCGCCCGCGAGGTCGCCTTCTTCTCGATCGGCACCAACGACCTCATCCAGTACGTGCTCGCGGTCGACCGAGGCAACGAGCGGGTGGCGCCGATGTACAGCGGCGCGAACCCCGCGGTGCTGCAGCTGGTGAAGAGCGTGGTTCGCGCGGCTCGGCGCGAGTCGATCGACACGTCGATCTGCGGCGAGCTCGCGGGCGAGCCGCTCTACACGATGCTTCTCCTCGGCATGGGGCTGCGCACGCTCTCGATGACGCCGGGCCAGATCCCCGAGATCAAGAAGATCATCCGGCTCGTCGACATCCCGCGCTGCGAGCGGCTGGCGCGAAAGGTCGGCGCGTTCGACTCAGAGCGGCAGGTCCTCAACGCCCTGCGTGACGAACTCCGCTCGATCGCCCCGGACTCGACGGGTGGCTGGACCGCGGAGTAGGCCGTGCGACGCCGCGAGCGGCCGCGGACCTTGCCGAATCCGCACGTTCGCCCTCCGACGCGCCGAAGGCCGAGGCGCCCGCCCGTTTGCCCCCCGCTCCGAGCACTCGTACACTCCCAGGCGTTCGAGAGCGGGTGATCCCAAGATCACCGCCTCGACCCGGGATCGAGACCGGATGTCTCGTCCCGAACCGACCAGACCATTCCCTCGAGGGCGAGACGGGCAAACCGGTCTCGAAGCCCCGGGGGCGGAACCCGAAATCCGACTCGCGTGGTGGGCACGCGGAGACGGATCCTCAGACACCCTCGAAGCCGCATCGAAGCGGCTTCCCATCCGGGCCGCCGTCGCGGCCGATCGCGAAACGAACCGATTCCCCGCCGGTCCCCCGCGTTGCGAGGCGGACCTCCGAAGTGCCGGCCCATCCGATGCTTCGCGCGAGACGGGCGCCGTGAGCGCCGACCTCGGGAACCTCGGTACGACGCGAACCTGCGACGGCGATGCCGAAGGCCGCGCTCCCGATGATCCTCGACATTCCCGCCATCCCGCGAAACGACCGCGACTCCGCGGCGTCGCGTCGGCGTGCAGAGGTCTTCGGCTCCGCGTCCGTCGGCATGCGCCCACAGACGCAGGAGCGAAACCATCGTGAGTTCGAACAACCAGACCGCCGCCGGGGAATTCAACCGGGTGATGATCGTCAACGACACGCCCGGCGAGGAGTGCCGCATCGCGATCCTCGACCAGGGACGCCTTGACGGACTCTCCACCGAACGCGTCGCGACCGCGACGAACGTCGGCAACATCTACAAGGGCAAGGTGACCAACGTCGAGCCGGCGATCCAGGCCGCGTTCGTCGACTTCGGAGAGGGCCAGAACGGCTTCCTCCACATCTCCGACCTTCATCCGAAGTACTTCCCGAGCGGAGACAAGACCGAGAAGGTCGGCAAGAAGGTCCCCCGCAAGTCGCGCCCGCTCATGCAGGAGGCGCTGAAGCGGGGCTCGGAGATCCTCGTGCAGGTGCTCAAGGAGGGCCTCGGCACGAAGGGGCCGACGCTCACGAGCTACCTGTCGATCCCGGGCCGGCTGCTCGTGATGATGCCGGGGATGGACAAGGTCGGCGTCAGCCGCAAGGTGGAGGACGAGACGCAGCGGAAGGAGATGCGGCGGATCCTCGACTCGCTGAACCTGCCCGAAGGCTTCGGCTTCATCCTTCGAACCGCCGGCTTCACCGCCACCAAGACCGATCTCTCCCGAGACGCGGCCTACCTCACCCGGCTGTGGAAGGTGATGGAGAAGCGGATGGACTCGGTCGGGGCGCCCTGCGAACTCTACACCGAAAGCGATCTGCTCCTGCGCACGCTGCGCGACGTGCTCGACACGAGCATCTCCGCGATCGTGGTCGACAGCGAGTCGGCGCTCGCCCGGGCGAGCACCTTCCTGTCGGTGATCGCGCCGCGATCGAGCCCGCCCGTGCGCTTCTACGGCGGCAAGGCGCCGATCTTCCACGCCTTCGACGTCGAGCGGCAGATCGAGCTGATCCATGCCCGCGAGGTGCCGCTGCCTTCGGGCGGCGCGTTGGTCTTCGATCAGGCCGAGGCGCTCGTCGCGATCGACGTCAACAGCGGCAAGAGCCGCTCCGCACGGGACAGCGAGACCAACGCCTACCGCACGAACTGCGAAGCGGTCGAGGAGATCTGCCGCCAGCTGCGGCTGCGCGATCTCGGCGGTCTCGTCGTGTGCGACATGATCGACATGCGGAGCCACAAGCACCGCAAGGACATCCAGGACCGCTTCACGAACGCCTTCAAGAAGGATCGCGCCCGGACGACCGTGCTGCCGGTGAGCGACTTCGGCATCGTCGAGATCACTCGGCAGCGCATGCGGCCGAGCCTGCGCAAGACCCACTACGCAGAGTGCCCGACCTGCGTCGGCCACGGCGAGATCCGCCTGCCCGATTCCGTCGCCGCGGACGCCCTGCGCCGCGCGGGCTCGCTGCTCGCCCACGAGCGGATCCGACGCCTCGAGCTCGTGGTGCCGGTACGCGTCGCCTCGAGCCTGCTGAGCTCGCGTCGACAGCAGCTGATGCGGCTCGAGCGCTCCTTCGACAAGCGGATCGACGTGCGGATCTCCGAAGCGCTCGGCCTCGATCGTTTCGACGTCTACGCCTATGACGACCGCAACGCCGACGTCGAGATCGACCGGCTGCCGTCGCTGCCGATGCCCTCGATCGGCGAACTGCCGACCGCCGCGCCGCCGCCGATCGAGGACGACGACGACGAGGACTCCGCCGAGGAGACGGGCGGACGCCGCCGACGTCGGCGTCGCCGCAAGCCCGGCCCTGCCGACGCCGCAGCGATCGCCCTCGCCGGCGGATTCGAGCCGGAGGACTTCGAGGAAGAGGTCGCGGCGATCGCTGGCGGCACGAGCGACACCGAGGAGACGGAGACCAACTCGGCTTCCGAGGCCGGAGAGCCCGGCGAGGGTGAGGGCGGGCGCAAGCGCCGCCGACGCCGCCGTCGCCGAGGTCGAGGTCGCGCTGCCGGCGAGGCGGCGGCGTCCGAGGAATCGGGCGTCGGTGAACCAACGGTCTCCGAAGCCGCGGAAGAGACGCCCGTCGAGATCGCACCGATTCCGCTCGACGAGGGTCCCGTGCGCGTGCACGTCCTCGCGAAGGAGTACGGCGTCACCAGCAAGGAACTCGTCGAACGCTGCGCCGCGGAAGGCATCGAAGGCGTCCGCGCCGCGATGAGCTCGGTCTCGGGCGAATCGCTCGCGAAGATCCGCGGTTGGTTCGCGCCGCCGCCCATCGCCAAGCCGGCTGTCGCGAAGCCGGCTGTCGC
>CAZTMB010000139.1:4927-6683 GCA_964614695.1 uncultured Isosphaeraceae bacterium
AAGCCGGCTGTCGCGAAGCCGGCTGTCGCCCAGCCGGTCGTCGCTGACACCATCGCCGCGTCGGCGGGCGATGCCGACTCCGCGGAGGCTGCGGAAGGCGAGCCCCGCAAGAAGCGCCGTCGCCGTCGTCGTCGCCGTCGTGGTGGCGGAAGCGGCGAGCCGCCGGTCATCGAGACGATGGCGACCGAGGACGGCGAAGGCTCGGAGGAAGCCGAAGGCGATGGGTCCGAGCCGCGGGACGACGTCGATGCCGTCGAATCGGACGACGCGGAGCCCACTGCTACCGATGCGGACGCTTCCGAGTCCGAGTTGGAGACCGAGTCCGGCTCCGACGACGCTCCGCGCAAGAAGCGTCGCCGTCGCCGCGGAGGACGCGGACGAAGCAAGAGCGAGACGCGCGAAGGCGATGGCGATGGCGCTGGCGTCGGCGGAGAGCCGAAGCCGCAGCCCGCGGCGACTCCGAAGGAGCCCGAGGTCGCGGCGCCCGCGGCACCGAAGGCCCGTTCGCTCTACGGGGGCGGCCGCACCCGCAAGATCTCGCCTGCGGCGCTTCGCAACGTCGATCGCTGACTCGATTCAAGAGACCCTGACCGCCATGAGCGATGAACCGATTCGTCTGATCGTGCTCGGCTCGACCGGCTCGATCGGCGTGAGCACACTCGAGGTCGTCGAGCATCTCGAACAGGCGACGCATCGCCGCTGCGAGGTGGTCGCCCTCGTCGCCGGTCGCAGTGCGGAGACGCTCGCCGCGCAGGCAAGACGTCACCGGCCGACCGCGATCGGACTTGCCGAGGAGTCGCGTCGCGGTGAACTCGGCGACGTCGGCGGGGCGACGGTGCATTCGGGCGACGACGCGGCGCTCGAGATCGTCGAGTCGTACGCGAGGCCGGGCGACGTCGTGATGGGTGCGATGGTGGGTGCCGCGGGCCTCGCCCCGACGATGGCGGCGATCCGGAAGGGCTGCCGCATCGCCTTGGCGAACAAGGAGACCCTCGTCGCGGCAGGTTCGCTCGTGATGGGCGAGATCGCCAAGCGTCAAGGCACGATCCTGCCCGTCGACAGCGAGCACAGCGCCCTCTTCCAGGCGATGCGGTGCGGCGAGCCACGCGAAGTGCGCCGCGTCGTGCTCACCGCCTCGGGCGGTCCGTTCCGCACGTGGTCGATCGAACGTTTGCGAACCGCGACCATCGCCGACGCCCTCGCCCACCCGACGTGGAAGATGGGACGCAAGGTCACGATCGACAGCGCAAGCCTCATGAACAAGGCCCTCGAACTGATCGAGGCGCACTGGCTCTTCGGTCTGCCCGCAGACCGGATCGAGGCGATCGTGCATCCCCAGTCGGTGGTGCACGGCTTCGCGGAGTTCGTCGACGGCTCGGTCATCGCCCAACTTTCGCCGCCCGACATGAAGATGCCGATCCAGTGCGCGTTGACGCATCCCGAGCGGGTCGAGGGCTGCGCCAACCGGCTCGACTGGACCCGCCTTCGGGGCCTCGAGTTCGAGCCGGTCGATCGCGACCGCTTCCCCGCGATCGATCTCGCCGGCGAGGTGATCCGCCGCGGCGGCAGCGCCGGCGCGGTGTTCAATGCCGCGAACGAGATCGCCGTCGAGGCGTTCCTCGCAGGCCGGATCGGCTTCACGCGGATCCACGAGCTCGTCGCCGAAGCGCTCGACGCGCTGCCCGCGCAGTCGCTCCGATCCCTTGAAGATGTCGCCGCGGCCGACGCCGAAGCCCGCGCGTGGGCCGAGGAGCAG
>CAZTMB010000140.1:0-6634 GCA_964614695.1 uncultured Isosphaeraceae bacterium
TCACACCGCGAAGTACTTCGCCTGCGGGTGATGCACGATGATCGCGCTCGTCGACTGTTCGGGATCGATCTGCCAGTTCTCGGTGAGGTGGCAGCCAATGCGTTCGGGCCGGATCAGGCGGAAGAGCTTCTCCTGATCGCTCATCTCCGGGCACGCGGGATAGCCGAAGCTGTAGCGGCTGCCGCGGTACTTCTGGGTGAAGAGGTCGCGGATCCGCGGCGAGTCGTCGCCGCCGATCCCGAGTTCCATCCGCATCCGCTTGTGCCACATCTCGGCCAAGGCCTCGGCGGTCTCCACGCCGAAACCGTGGAGATAGAGGTACTGCTGGTACTCGTTCGCCTCGAAGAGCGTGCGGGCCCGCTTCGAGGCCTCGTCGCCGACGGTCACGCAGTGGAAGCCGATCACGTCGCGCTCCCCCGAGTCGATCGAGCGGAAGAAGTCCGCGATGCAGAGCCGCTGCCGCGAGGGCTGACGCGGGAATGAGAACCGCTCGATCTCGCGGGAAGAATCCTGCGGATCGAAGACGACGAGGTCCTCGCCCTCGCTCGCGCAGGGGAAGTAGCCGTAGACGACCTTGGGCTGCAGGAATCCTTCGGCGATCGCCGCGGCCTTGAGGCGCTCGAAGGTGGGCTCGGCGACCTCCTCGATCTTGCGCTCATAGGCGCTTTCGTCGTCGGCCTGCCGCTTGAAGCCCCACTGCCCTCGGAAGAGGGCGACCGTGTTGATGAAGGGATAGACCTCTTCGAGCGGAATCGACTCGACGACGCGGCTTCCGAGGAAGGGCACCGCCGGCACCTCGACGTCGCGACGGACCTCCGACCGGGCGGGCGCGGCGGGACCGCCAGCGCCGCATGCCCGCGAAGGCGCCGCGACCGCCACGCCGCCCGAACTCGCGTCCGTGCCGCCTTCGCCCGCGGCGGTCTCGCTCGCCTCGCGGGCCTCGCGGCTTCGCGCGACGGTCTCCTCCGCCGCGGCGCGCTTCGCAAGCCGCGCGTCGATCTCCTCGTCGATGGAACCAATGC
This sequence comes from uncultured Isosphaeraceae bacterium, assembly GCA_964614695.1. GTDB lineage: Bacteria > Planctomycetota > Phycisphaerae > Phycisphaerales > SM1A02 > VGXO01. The sequence continues at coordinate 1,023 of CAZTMB010000140.1, forward strand.
GACCGGAGACGAGGTGCTCGCAGACCCGCAGGCCGTCGAAGGCGTCCTTTCCGTAGTAGACGCTGCCTTCGTAGACGCCGCGAAGATGGCTCTCGGCGTAGTGGCGTGCGAGCGCCGCCCCGCCGAGCAGCACCGGCACCTTCACGCCGAGACGGTTCATCTCGACAAGGTTCTCCTCCATCACCATCACGCTCTTGACGAGCAGCCCGCTCATGCCGAGCGCGTGGGCCCGGTGCTTCTCGACCGCTTCGAGCATCGCCGAGAGCGGCTGCTTGATGCCGATGTTGACGACCTCGAAGCCGTTGTTCGAGAGGATGATGTCGACGAGGTTCTTGCCGATGTCGTGGACGTCGCCCTTCACCGTCGCGAGCACGATGGTGCCGCGGGTCTCGCCCTCCTTGCGGTCCATGTACTGCTCGAGATGGGAGACCGCCATCTTCATGACCTCGGCAGACTGCAGCACGAAGGGCAGCTGCATGCGGCCGCTCGCGAAGAGCTCGCCGACCGTCTTCATGCCGTCGAGCAGGTGGTCGTTGATGATGTCGAGAGGCGCGTAGGTCTCGCGGGCCTTCTCGAGGCTCTCGACGAGCCCCCGCTTCTCGCCGTCGATGATGTGGTGCCGCAGCTGCTCCTCGAGGGTGCGCTCGACCGCGGCGGTGGAGGCGCCGGCCGCCTCGACGTCCTTGAACAACTCGATGAATCGGGCGAGCGGATCGAACGACTCGTCGTCGACGCCCTCGGGAAGTCCGGTGCCGCCAGCGGCCTCGCTGCGGCGGTCGTAGATGAGGTCGAGCGCCGCCTGCACGTGCTCGGGCTCGATTCGCGCGAGGGGCAGGATCTTCGCCGAGTGCAGGATCGCCGAGGTCATGCCCGCCTTGACGAGTTCGTCGAGGAAGACCGAGTTGAGCACCACCCGCGCGGGCGGCCGCAACCCGAAGGAGACGTTCGAGAGACCGCAGGTGATCTGGCACTGCGGGAACGCCTGCGAGATGCGGCGCGTGCCCTCGACGAGCTCGAGCGCGCTGCGGCGATCGCTGTCCATCCCGGTCGAGATCGGCAGGACCAGCGGATCGAAGAGGACGTCTTCGGCGGCGAGGCCGTGCACCTCGACGGCGCGTTCGAGGGCACGCTTGGCGATCGCGAACTTGCGCTCCGCGGTGCGGGCCATCGCCGACTCGGGATCCTCGTCGATCGAGCCGATCACGAGCCCGGCGCCGTAGGTCTTCGCAAGCCGGCAGATCGCGTCGAACTTCTCCTCGCCGTCCTCGAAGTTCGCGGAGTTGATCAGGCACTTGCCGGGGGCATGCTTGAGGCCCGCCTCGATCGTCGCGAGCTGCGTCGAGTCGATCATGAGCGGCGCGTTCACCTGACGCACGAGCCGCTTGACGACCTCGGCCATGTCCGCGGCGTTGTCGCGGCCGGCGTAGTCGACGTTGACGTCGAGGACGTTGCCGCCCTCGCGCACCTGCTCTCGGGCGAGCGAGATCATGGCGTCCCACTCCTCGGCCTCGAGCATCTTCTTGAACGCGCGGCTGCCGGAGGCGTTGAGACGCTCGCCGATGTTGAGGAAGGAGTTCTCCTGCCGGTACTCGACGGGCGCGTAGCTCGAGGTGCACGCGGCGAGCGGCTGCGGAGTGCGCGGCGCGGGCACGAGTCCGTCGGCGATCTTCGCGAGCGCCGCGATGTGTGCGGGCGTCGTGCCGCAGCATCCGCCGATCACCGCGACGCCGAGCTCCTCGACGAACCGACGCACCGCGTCGGCCATCGGCTGCGGCTGCAGCGGGAAGGAGGTCTTGCCTTCGACGAGCAGCGGCAACCCCGCGTTGGGGACGACCGAGATCGGGCGATCCCAGTGCTTCGCGAGCCACTCGACGTGCTCGGTCATCTCGACCGGCCCCGTCGCGCAGTTCAGGCCGAGCGAAGCGATCGGATAGCCGCGAAGTGCCGTCGCCGCCGCGGCGATCTCCGCCCCAAGCAGCATCGTGCCGGTCGTCTCGACCGTCACGCTCACCATGATCGCGACGTCCTGCGGCGTCTTGCCGCGATCGTCGAGGGCCTTGAGGCACGCGTTGACCGCGCACTTGATCTGCAGGAGGTCCTGGCAGGTCTCGATCAGGAAGGCATCGGCACCGCCGTCGATCAATCCGCGGGCCTGCTCGGCGTAGCTCTCGAGCATGCGTTCCCACGAGACCTGGCCGAGCGTCAGGAGCTTGGTGCCCGGCCCCATCGAGCCGAGCACGAAGCGCGGCTTGTCGGCGGTGGCGTGCGCGTCGCACGCGGCCCGGGCCACTTCCGCCGCCCGCTTGTTGAGGTCGTAGGCCCACGACACGAGCTCGTCGTCGAACTCCGCGAGCACGAGCGGGTTCGCGCCGAAGGTGTCGGTCTCGACCGCGTCGGCTCCGGCCGCGAGGTAGCTCTCGTGGATCTGCTGGATCAGTTCGGGACGACTGCGGACGAGGACGTCGACGCAGTTTTCCCGGCCGAGGTAGTCGCCCTCGACGGTGAGAGGCATCGACTGGAGGGTCGACCCCATCGCCCCATCGAGCAGCAGGACCCGCCGGCCAAGAAGATTCAGAAAGGTCGAAGGCATGGGCGGCGAAGTCTAGATCCCACCCTCACACCCTTCAACCGTTCATCCGGATGAACGGATGGAGCGTCGGCTACCGGACCTTGTTGAGAGACCGGATCTTCTCGATTCGACCGGCGGGTCCGCCGGTAGGGTTGCCATTGTGCCACTCCATCCATCGACCGGCTCGTCCGTATCGCCACTGCCGGTCGTGCTCCTTCGCGGTAGCGGACAGATCCTGTTCCAGCCCTCCGCGGTCACCGGCGCCCTCTTTCTTCTCCTGGTCCTGTGGCAGGCGCCCTGGGCGGCGGCAACGTGCCTCGCAGGTCTCGTCGGCGCGACGCTCACCGCACGAAGGCTCGAAGCCTCCGGTGCTGCGTACCTCGAGGGCGCCGGCGGATTCAACGGCGCTCTCTTCGGCCTCGCGCTCTGGACGTTCGCAGCCGAGAGTTGGTTGCTGGTTCCGGTCGCTCTTCTCGGAGGCGCCGCCTCGAGCGTGGTGCGATGGCTCCTGCTGCGTCGGACTTCGCTGCCGCCATTCACGGCGCCGTATGTGCTGGTGGGCTGGATCTCGATCCCCGTCGCGGTCGCGTGGCTCGGAAACGCCGAGTCGCTCGCTGGCGCTTCGAACCCGCCGGCGACCGCGGCCTTGGCCAACTCGGCGCAAGTTCTCTTTCTCACCTCCCCGTGGGTGGGCGTCGGGGTGATCGCAGCAGTCGCCATGCACTCGCGAGCGGCGGCGATCTGGATCACCGTCGCCTCGGCGCTTGCATGGCTCACCGCGTGGGCTTGTTGGCTTCCGAACGCCTCGATCGCCGCAGGCCTGCTTGGGTACAACGCCATGATCCTTGCCGCGGCGCTTCACGCTCGAGGCACCCGCGTCGTTCTCGCGGTGGCCGGAGTGATGGCGAGCGTCTGGTTGTCGGCGCTCCTCCTGCACTTCGGGCTTCTGGTGCTCTCGGCGCCGTTCGTCGCCACGGCATGGCTCACCGTGCTCTATGAACGACGGAGTTCGCGAACCGCGGAGCATTCCGGGCGGGAGGCTCCCGCGTCCGGGGATCTCGAAGCCACGGGCCGTTCGACGGCGGCGCCGACGACCTCCGCCACGCCTCGCGACTGACGTCGTGGCCGCTCGAACACTCCTCCCGCGGGACGGTTGGGGCCGGGCCGATCCGCCTGACACCGTCGGCACGGATCGCGTCCCGCGCTCGACTACGCTTGCTCCGCGCCTCATGCAACGTCCACCGCAGGAATGCGTAGAACTGCCTCTCGCTGGCCGACCACGATCCCGCGGCTTCGAGTAACCCTTCCGCGTCGCGCAGGAGCCTGCTTCCGATGAGTCCCTCTCTCCGCGATCGCGTTCCGATCGCATCGCCGCTTCTCCATCCGTGTCTTCGGCACCGGGCGATCGCATCCGCCATCGCGACCGCCGCGGCCCTCTCTTCGCTCGCGCTGCTCGCCGCATGCGGCACGAACGCCGCAAACCGGCCGTCCGCCGGCGCTTCCGCGAGTTCCTCGACCACCGCAAGCGCACCGCCGACGCCGACCCTCGATCACCAGATCGCCGTCGCGACGTTCGACGCGGTCTGGGTGAAGGTGCGCGACACGCACTTCGATCCGAACATGAACGGCGTCGACTGGATCGCGGTACGCGAGACCTATCGACCGCAAGCCGAAGCCGCGACGACCCCGCAGCAACTTCGCGACGCGATCAGCGGCATGCTCGGCGAGCTCGGGCAGTCGCACTTCGGGCTGATTCCCGGCGAGGCGTACGCCGTGGCGGTCGAGGTCGAAGAGGAACCGGCGACCCCGGCCTCGCGGGACTCGGACTCGACTGCCGGCCGCACGAACGCGACATCGTCGGGCTCCGCGTCCGAAGCGCGAGGCGATCGAGATTCGAATCCGCGCCGTTCCGACGATGCCCCCGCTTCGATCGCCCCGCCCGGCTGGACCGGGCTCGTCGCGCGGTTCGTCGGCGACGAGCCGATGGTCGTGCGAGTCGAGCGCGACAGCCCGGCTCTGCGAGCAGGCGTGCAGCCGGGAGACGTCATCGCCTCGATCGACGGCCGCGATCCGGCGAGGCTCCTGAAGATCGCCGACGCCGATCCCGAGTCCGCGATGCTGCACTACGAGATGAACGCGGTCCTCGGCGGCAGCCTCGTGCCCGAGGAAGGCGCTTCGGTCTCGATCGTGCTGCGTTCGCCCGGAGGATCCTCCCGCACGGTCGAGCTCGTTGGTGAAGCCATGCAGGGCGAACTCGCCCGCATGGGCAATCTGCCGCCGATGGAAGCGCGGCTCGAGCATCGCATCCTCGACGCGAACGAACTCTCGGCGCTCGGCCTCGAGCCCTGCGGCGGCGACACGATCTCGGAGATCGCCTTCGCGGTCTGGCTCCCGCAGATCGCAGCGCCCTTCGACGAGGCGATCGACGCCTCGCGCGAGACGCTCGGCGTGGTCATCGATCTGCGCGGCAACCCCGGCGGCGTCGGCGGCATGGCGATGGGGATCGGCGGCCACTTCACCGCCGAGCCGATCAGCCTCGGCACGATGAAGACCCGCGACACCGAGGTGCACTTCCGTTCGAATCCGAGGCGTGTCGATCGAGCCGGGCAGCCGGTGCAGCCGCTCGACGTGCCGGTCGCGATCCTCGTCGACGAGATGAGCGCGTCGACGAGCGAGATCTTCGCCGGCGGCATGCAGGAGGCGGGGCTTGCGCGGGTCTTCGGGCGTCGGACTCCGGGCGCGGCGCTTCCGGCGGCGATGCTCGAACTGCCCAACGGCGACGTCCTGCTCCACGCCTTCGCCGACTTCACGACGCCCAGCGGCGTGCGGCTCGAAGGCCGTGGCGTGATTCCGGACGAGACGATCGAACTGAGCGCGGAAGTCCTCTCGCAGGGGGCGGACCCCGACCTTCGCGCGGCCGCGGCGTGGATCCTCGACCAGTGGCTCACGCCGGAAGACGAAACCGGCAGGGCCGACGCGAGCGTCTCCGCCGCCTCCTTGCCGGAAGGATCCTGAACCGCGTGGGACGCATGGGTCGCCGGTG
>CAZTMB010000141.1:0-6547 GCA_964614695.1 uncultured Isosphaeraceae bacterium
GCCGGTTCGAGCCCGACGAGGTGCTCGGCCGGATCTTCGCGAGCTTCTGCATCGGCAAGTGAGCCTCCCGCGGCTCGGCGGCACTTCGATTCGGCGAAGCGCTCGCGATACAGTCCCGCCGTCGCATGAAGGTCTCCAGCATCGAGTCCATCGCCCGCGCGCTGCATGCGGCGGACGTTCCGTTCCTGGTGGTGGGGGGGCTTGCGGTCGTCGCCCACGGGTACGGACGCCAGACACAGGACGTCGACCTGGTGGTGCCGCTCGACTCGAGGACCGTCGCGCAGCTCTTCGAGGCGCTGGCCTCGATCGGATACGCGCCACGCATCCCCGTGTCGGCCGAGCAGGTTGCGGATCCCGACACGCGAGATCGCTGGATCAGCGATCGCAACATGACCGTGCTGGCCTTCCACAGCGAAGAGCACGCGGAGACGCCGATCGACGTCTTCGTGCGCGAACCATTCGACTTCGCGTCCGAACACCTGCAGGCGATGTCCGCGGAGTTGTCGCCCGATGCGACGCTGCCCATCGTGCGCTTGGCGACCCTCGTGCGCATGAAGGAGGAAGCCGGGCGACCGCAGGATCTTGCGGACGTCGCCGAACTTCGCCGCATCCACGGCTTGCAGGGCCTGCAGGGACACGAGGCTTCCGATGACTGACCCGGAGCGATCACCGGAGCCGGTCGATGGCGGCGTGCCGCGATCCGATCGCGGAACCGATCCGGCCGTGCCCGAAGGCGATATCGACTGGTCGCTCGCCACCTTCGAGGGCTTGCGTCGGGCGCAGGAGCAGGAGTTCCTCGCGCTGTCGTTTCGCGAGAAACTGCTTCGGATCGAGCAGATGGCCGATCTCGCCGCGCGGCTCCGCCGCGATCGCTGACCGGAGGCCGATGGGCCGCGATCACGCGGCGCTGCCGGCCGATCCGGCGCCGTGGCCTCCGGCTACTTCCGGTCCTTGAACTTCTTCTGCTTCGACGCGCGGTCCTTCTCGGCCTGCCGCTGCTTCGCCCGCTCCATCGCCTCGGCGTACATCCGGCCGAGCTTGTCGCGGGTCTTGCTCGCGGGCCGCTCCTTCGCGGCGCCCGGCGCCTCGTGCGGCAGGCTGTCGAGATAGGCGATGCGGCGGCGGATCGCGCGGCTCTCGACGATGCCGATGCAGCTCGAGGTGAGGATGTAGAGGGTGAGCCCGCTCGGTGCCGCATAGAGCATGATCGGGAACATCACGACCATCATCACCTTCATGATCTTCTGCTGCTGCAGCTGCTCCTCGGTCATGGTCGCCGTCGTCGGCGGCGACATGTACTTCTGCTGGAACCAGAAGACCACGCCCATCAGCAGCGGCAGCAGGTTCACGCCCTTCAGCGTGAAGAGCCACAGGTCGATCGGCTGCGGGAAGAGGAAGAACCCGTCCGGCGAGCTCAGGTCGCCGAGGAAGCTCCAGCCGCCGGCGAGCTGGAAGACGCCGAAGAACGCCGGTTCCTGGCGAAGCTCGAACGCGAAGAAGAGCATCGCGTAGAGGGCGATCCAGATCGGCATCTGCAGGAACATCGGAAGCATGCCGCCGAGGCACCCCGCGGGATTCACGCCCTTCTCGCGGTAGAGCCGCAGCTGCTCCTGCTGGAGCTTCTTCGGGTCCTCGCGGAACTTCTTCTGCAGCGCGTCGAGCTCGGGCTTGAGCTCGGACATCTTCTTGCCGAAGCGCGTCATCTGGATCTGCGATCGCCGCGTGAGGGGATGCAGCAGGCCGCGAACGACGAGCACGAGCAGCACGATCGAGAGGGCCCAGTCGAACGCGACGTAGTCGTGGATGAAGGTGAGGAAGACGACGAGCAGGTTCGCGAGCCACGCGAACGTGCAGATCGTGCAGCAGGAGTTCATCACATAGGTGACGAGCCCGCCGAGGTTCATCGCCGCATACGGCTCGCGGTCGATCAGCACGTCCCGCTCGAGCGGCCCCGCGTAGACCCCGAGGTCCCACGACGCCTCGCCGCCGGCGGGGATCGTCTTCGCCGGGCCCTGCAGCAGGCTGAAGACGACCTCGCCCGAGTCGCCGAAGCCCAGCTGCGTCATCACGGTCTCGACGCTCGAGGCGAGCTTCTTCGAGGTCTGCCCCGGCGGGGCGTAGGGCGCATAGACCGCGAGGCCGAAGTAGCGGTTGGTCGAGCCGAACCAGGCGATCTCGAGGCTCTCGTCGCGGCTCGCGAGATTCGGCCAGAGCGAGAAGTCGCCGTCCTTGATCTGGTCGACCACGCTCTTCCGCTCGTACATCTGCCCCGACGCGAGCACGATCGACTGGCTCGGGTCGCGCGCCGGCGGCATCAGGTAGCCGAAATGGAATCGCCTCACCTCGATGTAGCTGTCGCGATCCGGGTCGAGATCGCCCGGCCCGTAGTTCTGCCAGGCGACGGAGAGTTCGCGGCCCGAGAGGTTGCGGGCCCGCTGCTCGAGCTTCAGGCGATAGCCGTCGATCGGGCCGTCGCCGATCGAGTACCGGCGCTCGACCTCGAGGATCGCCTGGCCGTCGGCGTCGCGCACGACGCTGCGGAAGAGGCCCGGCTCGACCTCGGACCACACGGCGCCGAAGAGGCCGACCGACTCCCCGTCGATCGTGATGGTGCGCATCGCGAGGAGCGGGACCTCGAAGACCTGCTCGCCGCCCGCGAGCTTGCCGAGCGTCGTGAGCTGGTAGCGGTCGGACTCGGGCGGCATCGGCGCCGCGTCGGGGGTGCCGCGGGCGGCCGCCTTCTCATGCGCCGCGGCGAGGCGGTTCTCCGCGGCAGTCCGCCAGTAGTCGGCGAAGACGATCCGCTCGATGCCGGCGCCGCTCGCCGCGAAGTCGATGCGGTAGGGATGCGCCTCGGGATCGAGCGAGCCGAGCGAGGCAGGCGCGACGAGCGGCTCGCCTGAGGGTTCGGCGACGAGTCCGCGCGGCGCTTCGGGCTTCGAGGCGGCCGGCGTCGCGTCCTGCGCAGACCCGTCCGCGGCGCTCGAGATCTCGCCCGAAGCCGGCGCGTCGGAGGCGCTCTCGGCGGAGTCGCCGGCTTCGGCGATCGGCGCCGAGGCGTCGGTTGCGTTCGAAGACGCCGCGCCGGTGGCGGCGTTCTGCGCTTCGGTCGCCGCCTGCTCGACTTGCGTCGCGGTCGGTCGCTTGCCGCTCGTCACCACGAGCAGGAAGACGATCGTCGCGCCGGCGGCGGCGAGCAGGGGGAAGACGATCCTTCGGGCTTTGGGATTCATGGTTGGATTCGGTGCATGGATGCGGCGTCGGTCGCCTGCCGGCGTCGGTCGCCTCGGTCGATTCGGTCGTGGAGGCGAGCGATCTCGCGGTCGAGGTCGGGCATCGCGGCCGCCCCCATCGTCAGCGGCCTTCGAGCAGCCGGTCGCCGAGCCAGTCGTTGAGTTGCGGAATCGCGTGGATCTTCTCGACGGTCTTCCGCACGTCGTACTCGCAGCGGAGGAACTCGACGGTCGGCTCGCCGTCGCCGGTCGTGAGGATCGCGTAGCTCGCACGGGGATCGAAGTCCCGCGGCTGGCCCACCGAGCCGGGGTTGATCACCACCTTCTGGCCCGGCTCGAAGCGGAAGAGGTTCTCGAACTCCGCGGGGCGGAGGAAGTCGGGGTCGTCGATGAAGACCCCCGGCACGTGGGTGTGCCCGACGAGGCAGGCGCGGTCGAAGCGATCGAAGATCTGCTCCATCTTCGCGGGGCTGTTCTGCGCGTCGTCGGGGAAGAGGTACTCGTTGATCGGCCGCCGCGGGGTGCCGTGGACGCAGAGGAACTGGTCGTCCATCAGGACCCGCACGCGGAGCCGGTTCAGGTAGTCGAGCCGCCTGCGGCCCCGCTCGGGATCGCTGCGGGCGCCCGCCTCGATCTGCTCGCGGCTCCAGTAGGCGGCCTGCTCGGCGGCGGCGTTGAAGTTGGTCGGCTCGTAGAGCACCCCGAAGTCGTGGTTGCCCATGAGAGACCACGCGCAGCGCTCCGCGACGAGATCGACGCACTCGACCGGATCGGGACCGTAGCCGACCACGTCGCCGAGGCAGACGATCCGGTCGACGCCCCGCGCATCGAGGTCGGCGAGCACCGCCTCGAAGGCCGCGAGGTTCGCGTGGATGTCGCTGATCAGGGCCGTCCGCACTCGAATCTCCGGGGAAGCGGCGGATGCTAACGGAGCGGGATCCTCCGTCAAAAGTCGCGGCGAATCCGCGGCGAGGCATCGATAGAATGCCTCCCCCCGCAGGCGGAAGAGGCCGTCGGCCGGGTCGGAGCGATGCCCTCGTGAGCGAGACCAAGACCCCCACGCCGTCCAAGCACTTCGACCTCATCGTGATCGGCGGCGGCCCGGGCGGCTACGTCGGCGCGATCCGCGCCGCCCAGATGGGCATGAAGGTCGCCTGCATCGAGCGAGACAAGCTCGGCGGAGTCTGCCTCAACTGGGGATGCATCCCGACCAAGGCGCTCCTGCACAACGCCGAGCTCTACCGCGAGGCGATCTCGCACGGCTCGGAGTGGGGCATCGAGATCGATCCCAAGGCGGTCAAGGTCGACTGGGACAAGGTGATCGGGCGGAGCCGCAAGATCACCGGCACGTTGAACAACGGCATCGGCTTCCTCTTCAAGAAGAACAAGATCGAGCACTTCGCCGGCCACGCGCGGATCGTCTCGGGCGCCGTCGGCGGCAAGCCATGCACGGTCGAGATCCGCGAGCCCGAAGGCCACTACTACCGCGGCTCGGGCACCAAGCCCTCGGGCACCCTCACCGCCGACCGCGTGCTGATCGCCACCGGTGCCGCGCCGCGGCCGCTGCCGGGCGTCGAGGCCGACGGCAAGGTCGTCGTCACGAGCTACGAGGCGATGACGCTTCCCAAGCGGCCCGCCTCGATGGTCGTCGTCGGCTCGGGCGCGATCGGGATGGAGTTCGCGTACTTCTTCAACGCCTTCGGCACGAAGGTCACCGTCGTCGAGATGCAGGACCGCATCCTGCCGGTCGAGGACGACGAGATCTCGGCGGCGGCGGAGAAGGCCTTCTCGCGGCAGGGGATCGAGTTCCTCACCGGGCACACCGTCGCGAAGGTCGAGAAGAAGGGTTCGGGCGCGGTCGTGACCGCCGCTTCGATGAAGGATCCCGCGGCGCAGAAGAGCCTCGAGTGCGACGTGGTGCTCGTCGCGATCGGCGTGATGGGCCGCTTCGACGGGCTCTTCGACGAGAAGCTCGGCCTGCGGGTCGAGAAGGGCCATCTCTGGACCGACTACCGCGAGAGCAAGGCGCCGACCTACAAGACGAGCGTCCCGGGCATCTACGCGATCGGCGACGTGATCGGGCCCCCGTGGCTCGCCCACGTCGCGAGCGAGGAGGCGGTGGCGTGCGTCGAGCGGATGCTCGGCCACCACACCCTCGGCGTCGACTACGCGGCGATCCCCGGCTGCACCTACTGCAATCCGCAGATCGGCTCGATCGGCATGACCGAGCGCGACGCCAAGGCCAAGGGCATCGACTACCAGGTCGGCGTCTACCAGCTGAAGGGCCACGGCAAGGCGATCGCGGTCGGCGCGACGACCGGTCTCGTCAAGCTCATCACCTCGAAGCCCTACGGCGAGATCCTCGGCTGCCACATCCTCGGCGAGGACGCGTCGGAGCTGATCGGCGAGATCGCGCTGGCGATCCGGCTCGAGGCGACCGCCGAGGACATCATCTCGACGGTGCACGCGCACCCGACGATGGCCGAGTCGATCCACGAGGCGGCGCTCGCGACGGAGAAGCGGGCGATCCACCAGTGACGAGGGCCGTGACCGGGGCGTTCGCGGATCGTCACGATTCCCGAGCCTGACATGCCTGACTCGCCGTCCGCCTCGAAGCCGGTGCCGATCGCTCGCGGCGCGGTCGACTTCGATCGCGTCTATGTCGAGGCCGAGGGCGACGCGGCGAAGATCCCCTGGACTCGCGGCGGGCCCGATCCGGGCCTGATCGCCTGGCTCGACTCCGAGGCGTCGTCGCGGCTTCGCACGGGCTGCCGGGCGATCGTGCCGGGCTGCGGTCTCGGCGACGACGCGCGGGAGCTCCTGCGGCGCGGCTTCGACGTCACCGCCTTCGACTTCAGCGGCGAGGCGATCGCGTGGGCGAAGCGGCTCGATCCCGCACAAGCCGATCGCTTCGTCGCGGCGGATCTCTTCGAACCCGATCCGGCGTGGCTGCGGCGCTTCGATCTCGTCGCGGACTGCTTCTGCCTGCAGTCGATGCCCGCGGCGCGGCACGAGGCGGCGATGGCGGCGCTCGCGAACCTGCTTTCACCGCGCGGCGTGCTGGTGGTCTGCGGCCATTGCGGGCTTCGACCCGCGAGAGAGGTCGAGGGCCCGCCGTGGCCGGTGATGCCCGAGGAGCTCGCGGCGCTTGCCGAGGGCGCCGGGCTGGCGGCACTCGGCCCGATCGCGACGGGCATTGTCGGCGGGCGGCTGCGCGGCGTCTTCACGCGGCGGTAGCGGCACTGGTCCGACGCGACCTTCACCCGAACGCCGGCGCGACCGACGCGGGATCGCGGCACGCGGCGAGTTCCGCC
>CAZTMB010000142.1:0-2374 GCA_964614695.1 uncultured Isosphaeraceae bacterium
TCGCTGCGGCGGGTCGCGGTACCTCGCTTCGCCCCGGGCTCGGCAGCCTCGCGATACGCTCCGCGATCCCCACGATCCGGAGACGCCTCCATGTCACTGGCCCGATCCGTCGCCCTCGCGGCAGTCGCCTCGCTTCCCGTCCTCGCCCCGGTGGCCCTCGCCGCCAACGACTATCCGCCGACGCGGGTCGAGGTCGTCGAGGAGACCTTTCACGGCGAGACGATCCCCGACCCCTACCGCTGGCTCGAGCCGCTCGAAGCAGAAAGCGCCGAGGTCGAGGCGTGGACGACCGCACAGAACGAGTTCACCCGCGGCGTGCTCGAAGGTCTCGCGTGTCGAGCGAGGCTCGAAGGCGAACTGCGGCCGCTGCTCGAGATCGGCGCCGTCGGCATGCCGCGTGAGCGATCGGGACGGCTCTTCTGGACGCAGCGCGACGGCGATCAGGACCAGCCGGTGCTTCGCGTGCGCGATCGCGACGGCGCGGAGCGCATCCTGCTCGATCCGAAGGCCCTCGACGCGAGCGGGCTCGTCTCGATGGACTGGTACAGCCCGAGCCCCGACGGCTCGATCGTCGCAGTGGGCTTGTCGCGGGCCGGCGACGAGATGCCGGTCCTTCACTTGATGAAGGTCGACGACGGCACCTTCCTTGCCGACGAGATTCAGGGCAAGGTCACGGCGCCTTCGTGGTTTCCCGACGGCCGCCGCTTCGTCTACGGGCAGCTCGCCGATCCCGCCGACGCCTACTCGCGGCAGTACCGCGTGCACGAGATCGGCCGCAGCGTGCGCCACGATCCGATCCTCGTGAAGCAGCGCGAGCCGAGCCGCGTGCCCTACGCGGCGATCTCCGACGACGGCCGCTGGTTCGTGATGGGCGAGAGCCGCGGCTGGCAGGCGAGCGATCTTGCCGTCGCCGATGCGGTCGCCTGGGAGTCGACCGGCGCGATCGATCGGGTCGCGATCGCGGAAGGCCTCGACGGCCGCTTCTCGCCGATCGGCATCGTCGGCGACACGATGTTCGTGCAGACGACCTTCGAGGCCCCGAATGGACGGCTGCTCGCGATCGATCTCAATCGGCCGTCGCTCGACGCGGCGACCGAGATCGTCGCGCAGCGCGACGAAGCCGTGCTCGACGGCGTCTCGCTCGCCCGCGGCGTTCTCGTCGCCTCGTGGAGCGAGGTCGCGGTCAGCTCGATCGAACGCTACGACCTTTCGGGCAACCTTCTTGGCGCGGTCGACCTGCCGGGGCTCGGATCGGCGTCGGTCGGCACCGATCCCGATCTTGCGAGCGGCTTCGTCTCGTTCACGAGCTACAACCGGCCGCGCACGATCTACCGCTGCGACTTCGCCAAGGGCGGGGCGCTCGAGATGTGGGCCTCGCCGCCGGTGCCGGTCGATCCCAATGAGGTCGAGGTCTCGCGGCTGTGGGCGACCTCGAAGGACGGCACGCGGGTCCCGATGTTCATCGTGCACAAGCGCGGCGTCACGCCCGACGGCACGAACCCGTGCCTGCTCTACGCCTACGGCGGCTTCAACATCACGATGGATCCGGCGTTCATCGCGACCAACTGGCCCTGGTACGAGGCGGGCGGCGTCTACGCGGTCGCGGGGCTTCGCGGCGGCGGCGAGTTCGGGAAGTCCTGGCATCGCTCGGGCATGCTCGAGTCGAAGCAGAACGTCTTCGACGACCTCTTCGCCTGCGCCGAGACCCTCGTCTCAAGCGGTTGGTCGGCGCCCGATCGCCTGCTTGTCCGCGGCGGCTCCAACGGCGGCCTGCTCGTCGGCGCCGCGATCACGCAGCGGCCCGACCTCTGGGCCGGCGCGATCAGCGGCGTGCCGCTCCTCGACATGCTTCGCTACCACCGTTTCCTGATGGCCCGCTTCTGGGTGCCCGAGTACGGCTCGAGCGAAGACGCCACGCAGTTCGAGTGGCTCAAGTCCTATTCCCCCTACCACCGCATCGACTCGGGGACGAAGTACCCCGCGACGCTCGTCACCGCGGGCGAGAACGACTCGCGCGTGCATCCGCTCCACGCCCGCAAGATGGTCGCGAGGCTTCAGGCCGAGGCCGCGAACGATCCCTCGTCCGAACCGATCCTGCTCTGGGTCGATCGCGATGCTGGCCACGGCGGCGGAAAGCCCTTGTCGCTGCGGCTTCGCGACAGCGTCGACCAGTGGTCGTTCCTCTTCTGGCGAGCCGGTCTCTGCAAGTGATGGGATGCGTGCCGTGATCGCTGACGGCGCGATCACTCGGCGAACACGACGACGGCCGATCGTCTTGCGCTGCGGGGCCCACCCCATGAATCGCGCTTGGCCGCGATGCGGCGCTCGCATCGCCTGAGGTGTTCCTGTTCCAGGCGCGCGACCGGAGCGAGGC
>CAZTMB010000142.1:2474-6544 GCA_964614695.1 uncultured Isosphaeraceae bacterium
GTGACCGTCGGGGCGAGCGCTTCGAGGGCCTTCATCGCCTCGCCGATCTCGGCGGCGATCCGCGTGGTGTCGCGGCCGCTCGCGGCGGCATCGGCCACGAGCGCGGTCACTTCGCCGGAGCCCGCCTCGACAGCGCTTCGCATCGAGTGCACGCGGGCCTCGATGTCGAGCGCACTCGCCGCCGCCGACTCGGCGAGCGCCGAGATCTCCCGCGCCACGACCGCGAAGCCGCGCCCCGCCTCGCCGGCCTTCTCCGCCTCGATCTGGGCATTGATCGACAGCAGGTTCGTGCGGTTGGCGACCCGGGCCATCGCGACGAGCACGCCCTCGACCGCCTCGCCCTGCCGCTCGATCTCCTCGAAACGCTGCCGCATCGACTGCGCCCGCGCGTCGAAGGATCGCATCGCCGCATCGATGCGGGCCAGGCCCTCGACGCTCGCGCGGCTCGCCTCGCCGAGGCCGGCGCTCGCATCGCGCAGCGAGGCGAGCGTCGCCGCGAGGCGGCTCCCGCTCTCGGCGATGCCGTTGGCGCTCGCGGTCACCTCGGCGACGGTGGCGACGGTCGACTGCGCCGAGCCCCGCTCGTCGCTCGCGCGGCGCTGCATCAGGTCGGTCGCGCCGACCACTTCGCCCACGGTGCCCTTCACCTCCGAGAGGATCGTGCCGAGGGAACTCGCCATCGTGCGAAGCGCCGCACCGAGCCGTCGCGGCTCGCGGGCGCCGGCGATCGGCACCGCCGTCGCGAGATCGCCGCCGGCGAGGCGCGTCGCCGCCGCTTCGAGGGCCTGCAACGGCCGCGCGTAGCGGCTCGCGAGCCACCATCCGATGATCGCCCAGACCGCCGAAGCGAACGCCGCCCAGCGCACACCGCTCCAGAAGAGCTCCGCCTCCATCGCCTCGACCGAGTCGACGAGCAGGTCGACGCCGGTGACGAAGCGGGTCCGGCCGTTCGCATCGAACACCGGAAAGAAGCCCGAGAGGAACGAACCGTAGCTGTCGCTGTAGAAGATCGAGATCGGCCCCCTCGGATCGAACTTCGCCGCCTCGCGTCCCTCGATCGCGTTCACCTCGAACGCTTCGCCGACCGCGGCCTTCTCGTCGAGGATCTCCTCCGCGTCGATGACGTAGGAGAAGCCGCTCTCCGCCGTGCGGTCGGGGACGAGCGTGAAGACGTACTTGACCTCGATGCCGGAGTCCCGCCAGTCGTCGCGGATCGCCTGCAGCCGCGACTCCAGTTCGCGATAGGCCGGCGTCTCGTAGCTTCCGCCGGCGCGAGCTTCGTCGTTGAGCACCGGATCGACGACCGCTGCCGCGGAGGCGGCGAGCGAACGCGCCTGCTGCTCGATCTCGGCCAGGACCGCGCGGCGGGTCGACCGCACGCCCGCGAGCAGCACGGAACTGCCCGTGGCGACCGCCACGAGCACGACGAGGATGACGAGCAGGCTTCGACTGGTCACGGTGGCGGCCGAGGGCGATCCCGAACCCGCGTCTATCGGCGGAGCGGGCAGACGCACCGAAGAAAGCGGGGAGCGATCAGGCTCGCGCGAGGACGCCTTCTCGCGAGGCGATCGGTCGATGGCCCGCCGCGTCCGGCGCGATGCCGCGCACGCCCCATCGCGCGACCTTCAGCCCCGCATTGGTTCAGCCGCCGCGGGACTCGATCGCCCGAGCGATCCGCCTCCGACCGGGCTGGCGACCGAGAGGCTCGGCCCGCCGAAGCCTCAGTCGAGGATGCGCTCGAGGTTCGCGTACTCGAGGACGAGCGTCTTCGCCCCGAGATGGCGGAAGTCGACCCGCACGCTTGTGGCGCGGCCCCGCGGCAGCACCGCGGCGATCCGGCCGATCCCGAACTTCGCATGCCGGACGAGGCTGCCGACCGGGAAGCGCGACGCGAGGCCCCCGCCGCCGCGCGACGCCTCCTCGACGTACTCGATGCGCGGGCCGTCGAAGTCGTCCGATCGCGAGGCCGCGGGCGATCCGCCCCGCTCCCAGGGCGCCCGCTCCCGGCCGGCCCCGAGGCCCGAACGCTCGAGCAGCTCCGCGGGGATCTCCGAGACGAAGCGGCTCTCGACCGTGCCTTGGGTGATGCCGCGAATCGTGCGGCACGCGGCGGAGGTCAGCATGATCCGCCGTTCGGCGCGGGTGATGCCGACGAAGCAGAGGCGTCGCTCCTCCTCGAGCTCGTCGTCGCTCGACTCCGCCCGCTGATGCGGCAGGAGCCCCTGCTCGAGACCGACCATCGCGACGAACGGAAACTCGAGGCCCTTCGCGGCATGCAGCGTGAGCAGCGTGACCGAGCCGCGCTCGGGATCGATCGCGTCGGCGTCGCTCACGAGGGCGACCGATTCGAGCCACGCCCGGAGGACGTCGAGCAGCGTCGGCTCGCTCGCCGCCGGCGAGTCGTCCTCGGGCATCGACCACTCCGAGGCGGCGCTCACGAGTTCGGCGAGGTTCGCCTTGCGCTGCAACGCCTCCTCCTCGTCCCCGGCGGTGAGCTTCGCCTCGAGCCCGCTCTCGCGAAGCACCGTCGAGACGAGATCGCCGAGCAGTTCCGGCGCGCCCTTCGCCGCCATCGCCTGCCAGCCCCGCACCTGCCGGGTGAACTTGGTCGCCGCCGCGGCGGCGCGCGGCGAGACGCCCTCGATCTCCTCGGCCCGCTCGAGGGCGTCGAAGAGGTTCGCCGGCGCATCGATCGCCCACGCCTCGACGCGCTTGAGCGTGGTGTCTCCGAGGCCGCGGGTCGGCACGTTCACGATGCGCCGCAGCGAGACCTCGTCGGCGGGATTGGAGACGAGCCGCAGGTAGGAGAGCGCGTCCTTGATCTCCTTCCGCTCGTAGAACGCGGTGCCGCGGGCGATCACGTAGGGGATGCCGCGCCGGCGCAGGACCTCCTCGAGCACGCGGCTCAAGGCATTGACCCGATAGAGCACCGCCATCGAGCGGAAGGGAATCCCGTCGAGGGAGGCCTGCTCGATCGCCGACGCGACGGTCTCCGCCTCGTGGCGTTCGTCCATGCAGCGGACGACCTTGACGGGTTCTCCCTCGGCGAGCTCGCTGAAGATCCGCTTCTCCTTGCGGCGGGCGTTGTGGGCGATGAGCCCCGCGGCGGCGTCGACGATGCGCCGCGTGCTGCGGAAGTTCTGGCCGAGAGGGATGACGCGGGCCCGCGGGTACTGCCGCTCGAACTCGAGGATGTTCGAGAGATCCGCGCCGCGCCAGCCGTAGATCGACTGGTCGGGATCGCCCACCGTGAACAGGTTGCCCGCCTCGCCGGCGATCGCGTTGGCGATCGTGAACTGGGCGCGGTTGGTGTCCTGGTACTCGTCGATGAGCACGTAGCGGAAGCGGTCCCGCGCCGTGAGCCGGACCGCCTCGTCCTGCTTGAGGAGCAGTGCCGTGCGAAGCAGCAGGTCGTCGAAGTCGAGGGCGTTGCTTCGGCGAAGGCCCGCCTCGTAGCCTCGCCAGATCCGAAGCAGCGTGCGCTCCCGCCAGTCGACCGCGGAGGTCGCCCAAGCCTCGACGGTGAGAAGCGCGTTCTTCCGTTCGCTGATCAGGCCCGAGACCGCCGCGGGCGCCCACTGTTGGGTCGAGCAGTCCGCCGCGGCGATCGCCTTCTTGAGGACGTCGCGCTGGTCGCCCGAGTCGAAGATCGCAAAGGATGGGTCGAGCCCCGCCGCGACGGCGTGCTCGCGAAGGAACCGCGCGGCGAAACTGTGGAAGGTGGTGACGACGAGGCCGCGGCGGCCCGGCGTGTCGGGCGGAAGCAGGCTCTCGACCCGGCGGCGCATCTCGGCGGCGGCCTTGTTGGTGAAGGTCACCGCGAGGATGTTCCAAGGCGGAATCCCTTGGCCGATGAGCCATGCGATCCGCCGAGTGATGACGCGGGTCTTGCCGGATCCGGGCCCGGCGAGCACGAGCGCAGGCCCGTCGAGATGCGTTGCGGCCTCGCGCTGCGAGTCGGTCAGTCCGTCGAGAATCGATGCTTCGTCCACGAGGCGAGTGTAGAGACCGGTTGGAGGGCAACCCCTCTCCCGCCAGTCGCGGAGCGACGCAGCGGGGGAGGAACGGAT
>CAZTMB010000143.1:0-2361 GCA_964614695.1 uncultured Isosphaeraceae bacterium
CGCGGCATGAACTCGTGCGCGAACCAGCCCTGGAATCCCGAGTCGGCGATCGCCTTCGCGATCGCGGGGTAGTAGAGCTCCTGGGTCGCGTCGAGGTTGCTTCGCCCCGGATTGCCGGCGCTGTGGTAGTGGGCGATCGCCTTGCCGTGCTGGCCGATCGTGCGAATGACGTCGCCTTCCATCACCTGCATGTGGTAGATGTCGTAGAGCAGTCGGAAGTTGTCGGAACCGACCTCGTCGACGAGCGCCGCGCCCCACTCGGTGCGGTCGCACATGTAGTCGCGATGGTCCACCTTCGAGTTGAGCAGCTCCATCACGACCATCACGCCGAGGTTCTCCGCGAGGGGCGCGATGCGCTTCAGGCCCTTCGCGCAGTTGCGGCGGCCCTCGGCGTCGTCCATGCCGAAGCGGTTGCCGCTGAAGACGATCATGTTGGGAATGCCCGCGGCGGCGACGAGCGGCAGCAGGCGCTCGCTCTCGGCGACGAGGCGATCATGGTTCTCGAGGCGATTGAAGCCCTGCGGAATCGTCGACGGGCCGTTGGCGGTCGTGCAGATCATGCCGAAGCGGGTCGGCACCTCCCACTCGTTCTCGGAAAGGAGATCGATGCCCGCGACGCCCTGGGCCTTCGCCATCACACAAAGGTCTTCGAGGCTCATCCCGCCGAAGCACCATCGGCAGACCGAGTGCCGAAGGCGACCGGTCGAGGGCGGCGAGTCGGAGGCGGTCGTCGTGGAGTTGGCCTGGCTCATGCTCGGCGAGGCGGAGGCTCCGGCCGCCAGCAAGGCGGGGGAGGCGAGGGCGGCGGTGCGGAGGAAGTCGCGTCGTTCCATATGGAAGGAAAGACTACTCGGAGGCGGTCGAAGTTCGGCAGGATCGGTGAAAGCCGAGGCGGAGTGCACGTTGGCGTCGAGGTGGCCACGTCACAAACCGATGACTCGCGGCGATTGCCGGGGCGTCGCGGGACGGAACACGGACCCGTACAGCACGCGCCGCGGGGTGGGGGGTCTTGAAGTGGTGCGTTGGTGCTGCGTGCTGTTGGCGTGACGGTCGAGCCATCGGTCGATCTCGCTCACGCGGCCTGGCTCGCCGAGGCCTCCCTCTGGCAACCGACCGTCGTCTACGGCGCGTTCCAGATCCGGCCCCACACGCCCCGAACGCGATCGAGGTTCATGTTCGCCGGCAGCCGCCGCGATTCGATCTCGCGCCAGTGCGGATTGCCGCGCGTGGCGACCGCATGGCGAAAGACGTAGTCGGGCTCCTGACCCATGCGCAGATCGGCCAAGACCAGTTCGTCGCCGACCATCGCCGCCGACACGAACCCGTTCGCGAACCAGGTCAGCCGCCGCACCGCGGGCACGTCGGACGCCTGTTCGATCGCCTCGACGTCCGAGCGGTGGCGCGTGAACACGATCGGACCGTCGTCGGCGACGATCGAGTCGAGCCCTTCGAGGTATCCGTCGCCGTCGAGCACCACGACGCGCCAGAGCAGCGTGTTGAAGGGGGTCGGCGTCAGGAAGACCGGCGCGTCTTCGAGGTCTTGCGCGGCCAGCGTCTCGCGCACGTTGCGGATGACGAGATCGCGAGCCGCCCACGACCAGGCGATGTAGGCCGTGCTCAAGGCGAGCCCGGCCGCGAGCACGCGACCGGTCCAGCGCCACGACGGCCGGGCGATCACGACGATCGCCGCGAGCAGAAGCGGCAGCGTGTAGAGCGGATCGATGATGAAGAGCGTCGCCCAGGAGGTGGGCGGCGGCTCGAGCGGCCACCACAGTTGCGTGCCGTAGGCGGTGTGGGCGTCGAGGAGCGGATGCGTGACGAGCACCAGCAGCACCGCGGCCAGCCATCGCCGCGGCGCGTCGCGCACCGGAGCCCACCACCATCGCAAGAGAAGCCAGATCGCGACCGCGAGCGGCACGAGCACGAAGAGCGAGTGGCTGAAGCCGCGATGCATCGAGAAGTTCTCGACCGCGCCCCCGTAGTCGACGAAGACGTCGAGATCGGGCAGCGTGCCGAGGATCGCCCCGACGAGAAGCCCTTTGCGGCGCTGCGTCGGCGGAACGCAGGCGGCCGCGACGCAGGCGCCAAGGGCGATCTGGGTGAGCGAGTCCATCGGGTGAATCGGGTGAGTCGGGTGTTTCGGGGTGTCGGGGTGCCGAGTGCCTGAGCGGTGACCTCACGAGCTGCACGCTCGGCCGAGCGAGGAGGCGTGGGTTCGGTCGAGGCTCGCTGACCGATGCGATGGGCCTCGCTCGACGCTCGCGACAATCACGCCAATCGCCCGTCCGGCGAGCGCGTTGCTCCACGCCGATCGCCCGCCGCGCCTGCGATCGACTTCACGACCCACCACTCCGCCGCGCG
>CAZTMB010000143.1:2461-6528 GCA_964614695.1 uncultured Isosphaeraceae bacterium
TGTGGTCCAAGTTGGTCCATCGCGTCCGTGAGGTCCGACCGTCCATCTGGAACGCCGGTCGAGCAACGCGAGCGGAAGGCGCGTGACGTTCCTACTTGTCCTGTTCGACGATTCCCATGCCGCGACGATCGGGCGACGCCGGACGCGCGGGCTTCGCATAGGGATTGCGGCCGATCTCCTCGAGCACCAGCTCGACCGCCTTCTCGAGCTGCGGATCGCCGCCGTCCATCATGAGCGCCGGATCGTCGATCACCTCGACGTCCGGATCGACGCCGTGTCCTTCGATGCCCCACGTGCCGTCGGTCTCGTAGAAGCCGAAGGTCGGGACCGCCGTGTAGCCGCCATCGATGAGCGTCGGGTTGCCGCTGATGCCGACAAGGCCGCCCCAGGTGCGGGTGCCGACGAGCGGGCCGAGGCCGGCGCGGCGGAAGAGCCACGGGAACATGTCGCCGCCCGAACCGGCGAGGCCGTTGATGAGCATCGCCTTCGCGCCCTGATGCCCGTCGGGAGGCCAGGTCCAGTCCTGCCCGTCGCGACGGGCCCAGTAGTTGGTGACCGGACGGTTGAGCAGTTCGATGAAGCGGGTCGGGATCTGCCCGCCGCCGTTCCAGCGCTCGTCGATCACGAGTCCCGGCAGATGCGACTGGCCGTGGAACTGCCGCACGAGATCGGTCTGCCCGTCGACGCCGGTGTTGGGCACGTAGATGTAGCCCACCTTGCCGTCGGAGAGTTCGAGCACCCGCTGGCGGAGCCGATCGATCCAGCCGCGATAGCGAAGCGACGACTCGTCGCCGAGCAGCTTGACCGGGACTTGACGCGCGTCGTCGCCCATCGTCGCGCGATCGGAGAGCGTGAGCACCACGGTCTTGCCGGCGAGTCCCTGGAACGCCGCCCACGGCGCGTCGTCGAGATCGATCGGCACGCCGTTCACCGCGAGCAGGAAGTCGCCTTCCTTCGCCTCGATGCCGGGAGCCTGCAGCGGGCTGCGGGCATCGGTGTCGTAGTCGGCGCCGCCGAGGAAGCTTGCAAGGCGCAAGCCTTCGACGCCCTCGCCGTCGGGCACGATCTCGAAGTCGACGCCGAGCATGCCGGTCGAGAGGGTCGGCGCATCCTCGCCGTCGCCGCCCCAGTAGTAGGCGTGGCCGACGTTCAGCTCGCCGATCATCTCCCCGATGATGTAGGAGACGTCCTCGCGGCTCGTCGCGCTGTCGACCATCGGCAGGTATTGCGCGAGCACCGCGTCCCAATCGACGCCGTGCAGCGTGGGCTCGTAGAACCAGTCGCGCTGGATCCGCCACGCGTCGCGGACGAGCTGCCGCCACTCCTCGCGCGGGGCGATCTCGACGAGCATCGGATCCTTGATGACGGGCTTGCCGCTCGCACTGGCGGTTGCGGGCGCGATCGTCGCGCCGCCGCCGGTGGGCACCATGATCCTCGAGCCCTCGGCGGAGATCGAGAAGCCGCCGCCGGGCATGACGCTCTTCTCGCCGCCCTCGGCATCGCTCGGATCGAAGAGCTTGATGCCGCCGTTGTCGCCGCGCCGCACGTAGAGCAGCTGTCCCTTGTCGTTCACCTCGAGGTTGCCGAGGTTGCCGGCGCCGATCGGCAACTGCACCGCGCGGGCCTCGAAGCCGTCGAACTCGATCTCGACCACGTCGGCGGGCTTGGAGTCGTCGACGCCGGCGATCGCCGCGACGCCGCGGCTGCCGGAGATCTTCGAGGTGGAGCCGTCGGGTCCGGTGCCGGTGCCCGAGACCGAGTCGCCGTCGATCACAAGTTCGGCGGTGCCGCTCGTGCCGTCGGGCAGGGTGATCGTGAGGGCCAGCTTGCCGCTCGCCGCATCGAAGGTGCCCGAGACCGGGCCGCCGACGCTCATCGCCGGGATGCTGAAGGATCCGCGCACCGTGCGGCCGTCTTCGTCGACGCTCAGGTCGAGCGCCATCTCGAAGCCGGGCTGCCCGTCCATGGTGACGGTGCAGTTCCAGCGGCCGGCGGCGGGGGAGATGGGCGTTGCGTCTCCGTTCCCCGTGGCGTCGCCGTCGCCGTCATCCTTCGAGTCGTCGTCCGCAGCGTCGTCGTCGGCCTCGTCGTCCTTCGCCGCCTCGATCTCGTCGCTCTCGGGAAGCCACGGGTTCTTGACGTCCGAACGCAGCGGCACCGCGAGCAGCACGTCGGAGTCGCGATACACCCACGTTGTGTCGAGGTCGCCGTAGGTGGGCGAGAAGTTCCGCTTGCTCGCGAAGTAGAGCCAGTCGCCCTTGCGGTCGAAGACCGGATCGCCGCTCTCGAACATGACGTCGGTGACGACGCGACGCTCGTCGTTCTCGAGGTCGTAGAGGACGATCTGCTCGCGCGGGGCGTCCGCCGACGCCATCGCGTAGGTCATCCATCGTCCGTCGTGGCTGAAGCGCACGCGGGTCGGGGCGTTCCAAGGGTTGCGATCGATCTCGCGGCTCTCGCCGCTCTCGATCTCGATCAGGCGCATCGCGCCGGTCTTGTCGTGGACGAGCAGGCTCTCGGAGTCGGGCGTCCAGTCGAGCGCGACCTTGAAGGGGCCGCCGTCGCTCGTGAGCGTCCGCGGCTCGCCGGAACCGTCGGCGGGACGGATCGCGATCTCGTATTCGCCGCTCTCGTCGGTCGCGTAGGCGATCCAACGTCCGTCGGGCGAGTAGGTCGCGAGTCGCTCGGCGATGCCCGAGGTCCGCGTGAGGTTGCGAGGCGTGCCCTTCTCGGCCGGCAGCGTCCAGAGATCACCTCGCGCGGAGACGGCAACGCGCTTGCCCTTCGGGCCGAGATGCCACGACTGGATCGTCTCGGCGGCGTCGACAAGCTGCGGGCGCAGGTTGCCGCGATCGCCCGGGACCTCGATCGAGACCGGGCTCGAGACGCCCTTCGCCTCGTCCCAAAGCCAGATCTGAGGGCCGTACTGGAAGACGATCTTCGCCTTGCCGCCGTCCGGCCCGATCGCGGGCCACTTGACGTCGTGCTCGGCGAACTTCGTGACCTGCCGTGTGCGCCCGGAGTCGAGGTCGTACGCCCAGAGGTTCAGTCGCGCGATCGTCTCGCCCTCGCGTTCGAAGGTTCGATCGGAGAGGTAGTAGACGGTTCGGCCGTGCCACATGGGAAGCGTGTCGGTGCCTTCCCAGTCGGTGATGCGGCGGCTCTCGCCGGTCTTGAGGTTCAGCAGCCAGATGTCGGTCGCCATGCCGCCGCGATAACGCTTCCACGTGCGGGTGTCGCGGGAGTGCGGCGTGTAGGCGAGCCACTCGCCGTCGGCGGAGACGGTGCCGTTCGCGCCGTAGGGAACCGGGAACGCCGTGGGCATGCCGCCGTCGGCGGAGACGCGATAGAGCCCGGCGGCCCGCGGCACGCCGCCCATGTCGCGCGCGCTGAAGATCAGGTCGCCCGGGCCGTTCGGATCGCCCGCCGCCTGCGGCGTGGTCCACTCGCTGAGCATCTCGGTCGTCGGGTGGAAGGTGACGCGCTTCGGGATGCCGCCGCCCGAGTCGATCGTGTAGAGGTCGCGTCCGCCGTCGTAGTTGCCGACGAAGGCGATGCGCGTGCCGTCGGGCGAGAAGCGCGGCATCAGTTCGAGACCCGGCGGGCTCGCGAGCGGCCGCGCCTCGCCGCCGGCGATCGGCACCGTCCACAGGTCGTTCGCGAAGGCGAAGACGATGCGGTCGTTCGACACGTCGGGGTAGCGGAACATCGCCGCTTCGCCGTCGTCGGCGTGGAGCATCGAGGGCGAGGCGAGGATCGCGAACAGGGAACCGGCGGCGAGCGGACGGATCATCGGGGATGGCTCCTGGCAACGGAGGCGGCGGAAGGCAGGGAGCGGAGCGTACCGGCGACGCAGGGTCGGGTTTCCGGACCGACGCACGATCCGCCGACCTGTTCGCTTCCGCGTGAACCGTGCGGCGGCCTGAACCCTGCCTCTGGCCCGAGCAGGTCGATGCCTTCGCCGCCGTGTTCGAACCTCCGCGATCTCGAAGACGGCCGCGCCCGAGGCTCAGCCGGCGGGCGCCACCGCGACGAATCGACGATCGCTGACGACGGTGCCGCCGGGC
>CAZTMB010000144.1:0-6419 GCA_964614695.1 uncultured Isosphaeraceae bacterium
GGTCCGAGGATGCGGCAGAGGAAGCTGTCGTGCTCGGGAAGCAGGCAGTGCTCGAGCGCCTCCTCGGGGCGGCCGCGCACGAGCATCTCGCGCAGCGCCTCGAGCGAGGCGGGAGGCACGAGCACGCTCGCGCGGATCCGGACAAAGAGCGCGATCGAGAGCCCCGCCGCCACCAGGCTGAGGAGCAGGATGATCACGCCGACGACGCCGCCGCCGGTGAGGAACTTGAAGGGACCGCCCTCGGCCGCCGCGGGCAGCAGTTCGAGGGCGGGATCGACGGCGTTGGCGGCAGCGGCAAGGAGCGTCATGGGCGGGTCCCGGAGTCGCGGGGTGCTGGGATCGAGGTCGGGGCGGCGGATGGACCGAGGGTGGCGAGGGCGGCCAGCCGATCGGCCAGATCATCTTCGCCGAGGGCGTCGGCGGCGCGGGAGGCTCGACGCAGCGCGATCCTTGCGTCGGGCGAGCCGGGATGCCCGGCCGCGACCGCGAGCCATTCGAGAAGCCCGCGTCGACGGGTCGCCGGATCGTTCTCGGCGAGCAGCCGCTCGCCGATCTGCGCCTGCCACCAGCGCTCGACGAACGACGGCGTCGCGTCGCGCAGGATCCGCTCTCGATCGCGAAGGAGCGACTCGGCCGAAGCGCTCCGCACCGCGGCGAGCGGCACGAGCACCGCCGCCAGCGCCGAGAGGTCCTCGTCGGGAATCGCCGCGATCGAGCGCCCTGTCGTTGCTTCGGCGATCGCCGCCGCCTCGAGGGCGACGCGGCGATCCCCCTCGACGAACCCTCGCAGCGACTCGACGAACGCTTCGAGCTCCTCCTCTTCGAGCAGGCCCTCCAACGGCACGATCGTCGCGCCGATCGGCCAGTCGAGCGACGGGAGCCGTTCCGCGGCGGCGAGCGAGCCGCTCGGCAAGGGCACGCCGTCGCGATCGAGTTCCATCGCCCGCAGCGCCGCGAGGATCGTGGCCGCCGCGTCGCCGGCTCGCATGCGGCCTCTCAGCACGCCTTCGACCGCGATCCGCTCTCGTTGCGAACCCTCGCCCTGCACCGATGCCGCGAGCGTCTCGAAGAGCGGCACCGCGAGCGTGAAGTCGCTGCGGTCGAGCCGCGTGCGAGCCCGCCACAGGCGTTCTCCGAAAGCCCTTAGCTCCTCCGCTTCGGGCGGAAGACCGTCGATCGAACGGATCTCGTCCCAACGGAGCGTCTCCGGCCGATCTTCGCGATTCGCGAGGCGGAACTCGATCCCGTCGCGATTCCACCCGAGCACCTCGACGGACTCCGCACGCTCTCCGCCACGGCGTTCGACCGTGGCGGCGATCGTCGCGGGAGCCTGCGCGACGCAGAGATCCGCGATCGGCAAGGCGGCGAACACCGCGACCGCGGCGAGCCGCGTTGAGCGGGCGGCGATCGAGGTCATCGACGCGGCCCCGTCGGCACGAAGCGGAAGATGCCGTCGGAGTCCCGCGCGATCTCCTCGAGCGCCGCGCGGCCGGCCTCGGTGCCGAACGCGACGGTGTTGACCACCGTCGGCCGCACGCGGTCGTTCAAGCGTCGCACGAGCGCGGGCGTGTCGGCGGGAACCTCGCCGTCGGTCAGGAAGAAGATCGCGTCGGGCTTGGGGTCGAGCGCGAAGAGCCGCTCGAACGCGGGGCCCGGCCGCGTGCCGCCTCCGGTCGAGACGTCGCGATCGATCCACGCTTCGATCCGCGCGAGTTCGCCCGGCACCGCACGCTGCCAGGATCGCTGGAAGGGCGGCACGATCACTTCGCCCGAGAAGAGCGTCACGTAGAACCATGCGTAGTCGGGCAGGCCCGCGAGCGATCGCTTGAGTTCGCCGAGGGCCAGCCAGAGTCGTCCGCCGCTCTCCATGCTCGCGGAGACGTCGACGACGTAGCCGATGCGGCGGCCCCGCGCCGAGACGCCGAAGAAGGTCGTGCCGCCGGTGCCCGAACTGTCGAGGGCCGGACCGGAGATCCCCGCGGAAGAGAGCGGCGCGATCTCGAGCGGCGCTTCGCTGGCGAGCGAACTCGAGGGCAGCGGCTCGTCGAAGGCCTCGAGCGAGGCGGGCAGCGGCGTCGTCGGCACCTCCGAGGGACGGGCCGATGAATCAAGTGTCGGCGCCGGCGGCTCGGGCACGAAGACCTCGACCACTTCGACCCCCTCGCCCTCTCCCGAGTCGGTCCCGCTCCAAAGTCCCCGGAGCGAGAGCAGCAACAACAGGTTCAGGCCGATCGAGGCGATCGCCGCCGCCGAGATCAGCACGATCCTTCGGCGACGCCCCCGCCGCCGGCGATCGGCCCGCAACTGTGGCGCGGCCAGCGAGAGCCGGCGAAGCGCCTGGAGCAGGCGAAGGCGAACGGAAGGAGCGGTTGAATCCGAGTCCATGGATCCACGGGGCCGGTGCGGCGATCACGCGATCGTGTGCTTCGGGCGGAGGCGTCGAGCGGTTCGCCAAGGATCGAGGAGCCGGGGCGATCGGGCAAGCGGCGAGGGCCGCGGGGCACGTCACGCGCGACGCCCGCGAGCCGACGAGCGAGCGTCCAACGACCCGCGGATCAGTGGACCGCGGGCGTCTCGCCCGCCGCGGGTGGATCGAGTCGTTGGACGCACGGCGGGCCAGAGGCCCGCGGTCCACCAAACACGCGACGCCGGCGGTCGGCTCTCGGACTCGCGTCACCGAATCCCCATCGCGTGCCTCGACTTGACCACCCCGCGCTCGCTGATTCCAATCGCCTCTCGTCCGCCGACCGCCCGTTCGCCTTCACCGGAGCCGCCCATGCCTGCCCCCGTCCGACGCGTGGTCCTCAAGGTGAGCGGCGAGAGCTTCGGGCGGCCGGGCGAACTCGGCATCGATCCGCACGAGCTCGCGGCGATGGCCCACGAGATCGCCTCCGCGGCGGAGACCGGGGCCCAGATCGCGGTCGTCTGCGGCGGCGGCAACATCATCCGCGGCGCGGCGATGGCGAAGGCCGGCACGATCGACCAGTCGACCGCCGACTACATGGGCATGCTCGGGACGGTCATCAACGGCATGGCCCTGAAGGAAGCCCTCCGTGCAGAAGGCTGCGAGAGCCGGGTGATGTCCGCGATCGCCCTGACCGCGGTCGCGGAGCCCTTCATCCGTGCGAGGGCCCTGCGGCACCTCGAGAAGGGCCGCGTCGTGATCCTCGTCGCGGGCACGGGCAATCCCTTCTTCACCACCGACACCTGCGCGAGCCTGCGGGCGGTCGAGCTCGGGGCCGCGGCGCTGCTCAAGGCGACCAAGGTCGACGGCGTCTACTCGGCCGATCCCCGCAAGGATCCCGCCGCGACGCGGTACGAGACCCTCTCGTTCCACGAGGCCCTCGAGAAGCAGTTGGGCGTGATGGATCTCACCGCGATGACGATGTGCATGGAGCACGACCTGCCGATCCGGGTCTTCGACTTCCGCTCTGCCGGCAACATCCGCCGCGCGGTCAGCGGCGAGTCGATCGGCACGCTCGTCCATTCCGGCACGCCCGCGGCGACCGCGGTACGCTCCTGATCCCGCGGCGGACGGCTCGCTCCGATCGCCCGGCGACGAGGACCGCACGCCATGGATGAAGCCCCCGATCTCGACACCGTCGAACTCGAGTGTCTTGAGCGGATGGAGAAGTCGGTCGACTACCTGCAGCGCGAGCTGCGGGGCCTGCGCACCGGCCGCGCCACCACCGCCCTGCTCGAGTACGTCAAGGTCGACTACTACGGCAGCTCGACCGATCTCCGCGAACTCGCCGCGATCAGCGTGGCCGAGGCGACCCAGCTCGTGGTGAAGCCCTTCGACCCGGGCTCCAAGCACGAGATCGTCAAGGCGATCGAGAAGGCCGGCCTCGGGCTCAACCCGCAGGTCGAGGGCAACGCGATCCGCATCAACGTGCCCTCGCCCTCGGCGGAGCGCCGCAAGCAGCTCTCGACCCAGGTCCGCAAGATGGCCGAGGAGGCGAAGGTCGCGATCCGCAACGAGCGACGCGACGCCAACAAGCACGTCGATCGCCTCGCCGCCGACAAGTCCGCCGGCGTGTCGGAGGACGACGCGAAGCGGGCGAAGACGCGGATCGACGACATGACCAAGTCCTCGACCGATCGCGTCGACGAGCTCGCGACGAAGAAGATCGCCGAGATCGAGGAAGTCTGAGCACGATGGCGACGCGGCTGCTTCATCGCCTCGCCTTCGCCGCGACCGCCGCGATCTCGGCCACCGCGTTCGCGCAGAATCCGCCCCCGATCGAGATCGTCGTCGACCGCGACGACGTCGTGATCACCACGAGCTGCCGGCTGCGGATCGCCGATCGCCCGATCGCCGACGTGAACGGCAACGGCGTGGTGCGGATCGTGACCGACGGCGTCACGGTCGAGCTTGCGGGCACGCTGCGAGGCGCGCCGGTCGGCACCGCCGCCGACACGCTCTCGGGGATCGGCCTCGTGGTGGCGGCGAAGAACGTGGTCGTCGCCAACGGCGCGGTCGCGGGCTTCAAGGTCGGCGTCATGCTCGAGAAGGCCGACGGCTCGACCGTCGAGAACCTCGATCTCTCGGACAACTTCGCGCAGCGGCTGCGTTCGACTCCGCAGGCCGAGGACGCCGCGGACTGGCTCTGGCCGCACGCCAACGACGGCGGCGAGTGGGCGACGAACTACGGGGCGGGGCTTCTCGTCCGCGATTCGAACAACGTCGTCCTCCGCGGCAACAAGGCCCGCCGCACGCAGAACGGCATCCTGCTCGAGCGGGTCGAGGGCGCGAAGGTCTACGACAACGACTGCTCGTTCCTCTCGGGGTGGGGCCTCGCGATGTGGCGGTCGAGCCGCAACACGATCGCGCGGAACGCCTTCGACTTCTGCGTGCGCGGCTACTCGCACGGGATCTACAACCGCGGCCAGGACTCCGCGGGCATCCTGCTGTTCGAGCAGTGCACCGAGAACCTCATCGCCCTCAACTCGGCGACGCATGGCGGCGACGGCCTCTTCGGCTTCGCCGGCCGCGAAGCGCTCGGCGAGTCTCCGGCGCCGGAACCCGACGCCGCGTGGCATCGCCGCCGCGGCAACACCGGCAACCGGATCGTCGCGAACGACTTCTCCTTCGCCGTCGCCCACGGCATCGAGATGACCTTCTCGCACGGCAATCTCGTGCTCGGCAACCGTCTCGAGGGCTGCGGCATCTGCGGCCTGTGGGGCGGCTACTCCGCGGAGACGCTCGTCGCCGGCAACGACTTCCGCGGCAACGGCGGCGCGGGCTACGGCGCCGAGCGCGGCGGCGTGAACATCGAGCACGGTCGCGGCAACCGCATCGTCGCGAACCGCTTCGAGGCGAACGCCTGCGGCGTGCGGCTCTGGTGGGATGCCGACGAGTCGCTCGCGCGGCTGCCGTGGTCGATCGTCAACGGTGTCGCGAGCGAGGGCAACGTGATCGCGGGCAACCGCTTCCTGAAGGACGAGGTCGCGATCGAACTCCTCGCCTGCGGCGAGACGGCGATCGCCGACAACGAGTTCATCGAGGTGGGTGCGGAGATCGTCGCCGACGAGACGAGCGAAGCCGCGATCGCGCGGCGCGCCGCCGTCGGCGAGATTCCTGAACTCGAGGCGATCCTGCGCGGCCTGCCCGGCACCGCCGAGCCGGTCGGGCGTCGAGCCCGGCTTGCCGGCCGAGAGCGCATCGTCGTCACCGAATGGGGGCCCTACGCGTGGGATCGCCCGCTGCTTCTCTCGATCGCGAAGGGCGGAGAGCGCGACCGCTATCGGCTGCTCGGGGAGAGCGGCGCGGCGAAGATCCTCGGAGCGTCGGTCTTTGGAAGCGGATCGCTTCGCACCCGCATCGATCCCGCGACCAACGAGATCGAGGTCTTCTGCGAGCGGCCCGGCATGGTCTGTCCCTACCGCCTCGAGGTGCTGCATGGCGAGGGCGGGCGACGCGGCACGCGAAGCAAGTCGATCGTCGAGGGCCTGATCGCGCCGGCGGCGTGGACGGTGCGGGTGTTCCCGTACGCGAACGATCCGATCGAAGCGATCGACGCCTGGCGAGCCGAGGCGGCCGCCGAGGCGTCGGCGTTCGCCGCGGCAGGCGGCGTCGAGGGCGAGGTGGGGTCGATCGACTTTCCCTTCGCGATGGGCGGTCCGAACCAGGTCGCAGCGCTCTCGACGGTGATTGGCGACGCGACGCTGCCCAACGACGGCTTCGGCGTGGTCGCGGAGACCTCGCTGAAGTTCCCCGCGGGTCGCTTCCGCTTCCGCGTACTCTCCGACGACGGGGTGCGGCTCGTGGTGGGCGAGAAGGTGCTCGTCGAACGCTGGGATCGCCACGGGCCGACGACCGACGTGGCGGAGATCGAGTTCCGCGAGCCGACCGAGGTGCCGATCCGGGTCGAGCACTTCGAACTCGACGGCTACGCGGTCCTGAAGGTCGAGATCGA
>CAZTMB010000145.1:0-6131 GCA_964614695.1 uncultured Isosphaeraceae bacterium
CGGCACCGCCTGAGCAGTTCTCGAGGCTCCCTCCACGCGGGGGCCTGCGCGATGCAGACCTCGAGCGCCTCGATCGCGCCGGCGTGGTCGCCGCGCGCCGCATGAGCGCGGCCGAGCAGCCAATGCACGCGCGGGTTGCGGAAGGCGAGGCTCGCCGCGCGGAGCCCGAGATCGATCGCGCTCTCGGCATCGCCTTGGGCGAGGCGGCACTGGGCGAGCCCGAGGATCGACGTCGCATCCTCGTGGTCGAATTCGAGGGCGCTGCGGAAGTCCGCCTCGGCTTCGGAGGCTCGCCCCGTCGCCAGACGCATCTCACCGAGGCGCCGGCGGAGTCCCTCGCGCGATGGATGCGCCGACACGAGTCGCCCCAGTCGCGCGACGGCCGCCTCCCGCTCCCCGCGGGCGAACTCGACGTTCGCGAGCATGCTCTCGATCTGCGGCCCCGCGACGCCGGAGGCCGCGAGCGTGTCGAGTTCGCGCTTCGCGCCCTCGAGATCGCCCGAGGCGAAGCGGCAGGTCGCCAGCAGCAGTCGCGTGGCCTCGGCCTCGCGAAGCGGCCCGTCGAGCGACTCGAGCAGTTCGATCGCCCTCGCGTGTTCGCCGGCATCGGCATGGGAGTGGGCGAGCTGAAAGCGGTTCGACGCGATCGTCTCCCGCGCCGCCTGCTCGGCGTCCTCGCCGGGGGGCGCGATGTAGCCGAGCGCGACGAGCTGCTCGATCGCCTCGCGGCTCGCCTCGGGATCGATCCGCAGATCCGGCGGGTGCATGCCGCACTCGCCCTCGATCGACTCCCAGGACTCGATCCGCGGCGGCTCGGCGATGCCGTCGAGCACCTCCGCGAGCACGCGGCCGGGCATGTCGCGGGCCGCCGGCAGGCCGAGCAGCGTGAGCAGCGTGGGCGCGAGGTCGAGGATGCCTCCGCCGAAGAGCGTCGATCCCGACCGCACGCCTGGGCCCGCGGCGGCGAAGATTCCAAGCGGCCGATGCCATTCGACGGGGCCCGACCGGCCCTCGCGCGGATCCGGTCGCCGCGCGTCGTTGTAGTAGCCGTGATCGGAGACGAGCACGACCGCGGTGTCGTCGCCCGCGAGGCGAAGAAGCGCCTCGAGCATCATGTCGTGGAAGCGGTAGATGCCGACCATGCAGTGGCGGTAGGCCTCGAAGTCCGCCTCCGGGACTTCGTCCATCTTCGGAGGATGGAACTCCATGAACTCATGGCCGAAGCGGTCGATGCCCTCGTAGTAGACCGCGCCGAACTCCCATTCGTCGCCCGCGAGCAGGTGCGTCGCGATCGCATGGATCGTCGCGGTCTGCGCGAGCATGTGCTGCAGCATGCCGAGCCGCTTCGGGTCGCGTTCGGCGAGCGCCGCGGCATCAGGCACGAAGGGCAGGAGCGCCTCGAGCCCGAGCTCCGAAGGATGCACGCGGCACTCGGCGATCTCCGCCGCCCGCTCGGCCGGGTGCACGGCGCCGGGCTGGAGCGGCGCCGGCGGGCGTTCGTCGGCCGAGGCGAACTCGATCTGGTTCGAGACCATCGTGCCCGCGATCGGCTCGGCGGGATGCGAGGCGTACCAGCCGACGACCTGCGAGCGCACTCCCGACTGCGTGAGGATGTTCCAGATCGCCTTGCAGCGCCGGCTCGTGCTGGCGGTGGGTCGGATCCCCGCGCCGCTCGGATCCGGTTCGGTGAATCCGAGGACCCCATGGCGATCGGCACGTTTGCCGGTCGCGATCGTGTTCCAGAGGATCGGCGAGAGGATCGGCTGCGTGGTCGCGAGGTTGCCGCGGGCGCCGCGGGCAAGGAACGCGGCGAGCGTCGGCATCAGCCCTTGCGCGAGCAGCGGATCGATCATCTGCCAGTCCGCGGCGTCCCATCCGACGAGCAGCACGCGGCGAGGCGAACGATCCGACTTCATGCGGGCGATCGTCATGAGGAGAGCATCGGACCGACGGCGATTCGCATCCAGAAACACCGCCGCCGCACGAATCGCGGTCCGAGGACCGTTCATCGCGCGGCGGCGGATCGGTTCAGTTGGCGTCTTCAGCCCTTGCGCTGGCGGCCGCGCAGAAGACCAAGACCCGCGGCGCCCGCCGCAAGCAGGCCAAGCGTCGGCGGCGCGGGAATCACGCCCGCCGCGATGCCGGCGCCGGAGTCGTCGAACGCCCAGTCGTGCACGACGAACGTGCCGGCGGCGTTGTCGATCGAAACGCGCAGCCAGGCGTAGTTGACGCCACCGCCTCGGGCGAACGACAGGCCGAGGTAGGCGTTCTCGACCATGTTGAACTGGGCGTTGGGGTTCGACGCGCCGTAGGCCATCGAACCGAAGAAGGTCGGGCCGGCCGAGGCGGCATCGATCACGAAGCCCTCCGCGAGCGCCGAGACGTACGCGTAGTTGCTCGGGCCCGCGTTGAAGCCCACGAGTCGGCCGGGGTAGTAGATGACCGTGGCGCCCTGATAGTTGCCCCCGCCGAAGACGTAGTTCTTCAGGGTCAGATCGGCGAAGCCGTCGAGGTCGATGTCGACGCCGAGCGAGCTGAACTGGGCGACCGAGAGGTCCTGCACGCCGGAGTAGACGATCTCGGCGTTGGCGGAAGCCGCGGCGGCGGCGGCAGCCCCGGCCGCAAGGGAATAGGCCGCGCGAAGCGAGACTCTCGACTCGGCGCCTTCAAGGCGGGTAGACATGGCTTTCTCCTGGAATACGAAGGCATGGGCGTTGGCAAGGGAACGCCCGGGAACGGGGGAAACGTAGTCCGAGATCCCCACCGGGCAAGGTCGATTTCGGAACTTGCGGCGACTCCCTGCGGTCAGCCACGCGGCGATCGAGGGGCTGGATCGGGCGGGTTGGCGTCGGCGACCCGGAGCGGCGGAGGTCCGATCGAGACGCCCTTGGATCGTGGGCCCGGAAGGCGATCGACCCGTCATGCGGGAAACCGCCGGCGGGATTCTGGAAATCCGCTCGACTCGGGCGATCCGGGGGGTACGTTCGTCGGTACCCCGGGTCTGCCGGTCGGGGTGGATCCACTCCGTGCCGGGCCGCGTGTCCCTCGCTCGGTCCCTCGTCCCTCGCCCTTCGGAACGCCTCGACATGCCGCGATCGTCAGCCTGCCTGCGTGGTCACCTCGCCTGGATCCTGCCGACCCTCTTCGCGACTTCGCCGGCCCTCGCCGGCTTCGAAGACTGCAACCAGAACGGGATCGACGACGCCGAGGACATCGCGCTCGGCCTCAGTGAGGACTGCCAGGCCAACGGCATCCCTGACGAGTGCGAACTCGAGGAGCTCGATCGCTACTACCAAGCCGACGCCGGAGAACTGACGGGGGCCGTCGGAACCAACCTCGGCAACACCCAGACGATCTGCTGGATGGTCCAGTACGTCGTCGAGCCGGGGAAGGAGTCGATCAACGGGATCGAGATCGTCTACGGCGTGCTCGACGAGGGCAGCCCGGTGACCGTGGCGGTGTGGAAGGACCTCGACGGCGACGGGATTCCCTTCGACGCCGAACTGATCGTCTCGGTCGAGACGGTCTCGGGTCGCGGTTGGGTTCCGCTGAACGAGACGCTGCATCCGATTCCGGAGACCTACCTCGGGCCGGCCGGGACGTCGGTGTTCATCGGCGTGTGGGCGCCTCAGGTGCCGATCGCCCCGGCGGCCTTCCCCGCGGCCTACGACGCCAACGCGACGCTCGACGCAAGCTGGTGGATCGCGACGGTGGAGCCGTTCAACCCCAACGACCTTGCCAACGGCGCCGCGGAGTTCTCGCTGCTCAGCGAACTCTTCGCCGACTTCCAGGGCGACTGGATGATCCGCGGCACCTTCTGCGCGGGCGGCTACTGCGGCGCCGCGGACGACCTCAACGAGAACGGCGTGCCCGACGAGTGCGACCCCGACTGCAACGCGAACGGGCTTCCCGACGACTACGAGATCATCAACGGGCTCGCGCAGGACTGCAACGGCAACGGGCAGCCCGACGAGTGCGACCTCGAAGGCGGCGACTGCGATGCCGACGGCGTGCTCGACACCTGCCAGGCGGGATTGAACGGCCTCGTCGGTCAGTACTTCGACAATGAAGAACTGCTGGGCGACTTCACCGCCCGCATCGACGACGACGTCGACTTCCTCTCGCAGGGCGAGGCGAACCTGCCCAACGGGATCCCCGACAACGACTTCTCCGTGCGATGGCTCGGGACCTTCACGGCCAGCGAGTCGGGCCTGTGGCGACTCGGGGCCTTCCACGACGACGGCGTGCGGATCTGGCTCGACGGCGAGCAGATCGTCAACTACTGGGGATCGAGCCCGGGCACGAACACGCTGGCCGAGGTCGAACTCGAAGCAGGACGCGGCTACCACCTGCGCATCGAGTACGTGCAGTACACCGGCGAGGCGAAGATGCAGTTCCTCGCGCAGGCGCCTTCGGCGATCGAGCCGACCGTCGTGCCGACGTCGGCGTTGCGCCCGACCTTCGATCGCGACGGCGACGGCGTCGCCGACCTCTGCACCGAGAGCGACTGCGACGGCGACTACCTGCCCGACCCGTATCAGATCGAACTCGACGCCGCCGCCGACTGCAACGGGAACCTCGTGCTCGACGCCTGCGAGGAAGGCGGCGACTGCGACGGCGACGGCATCTTCGACTCGTGCGCTTCGGTCGTCGCGCACGGCCTCGTCGCGGAGTACTACGACAGCGCCGACAACGGTCGTCTCTCGGTGCGCCTCGCGAGCGGGATCGTCCCCAACATCGACTTCGAGTTCGACGGCGGTTCGCCGCCGGGCGTGGACGGACTCGGCAACGACGAGTACGGGATCCGCTGGACCGGCATCCTCACCGCACCGGTCTCGGGCTCCTACCAGTTCGTCGCCGACGTCGACGACGGCGTGCGGCTCTGGATCGGCGACGAGGTCGTCATCGAGCACTGGGAGAACGGCGACGGAACCCAGACGGGCACGATCGATCTCGAGGCGGGCTGGGTCTATGCCTTCCGCATGGAGTGGTTCGAGGGGATCGGCGGGGCGCGGGCGATCCTGCGCTGGATGCCGCCGGGCGGATCGCTCGAGGTGGTGCCGACCGAGGCGTTCAGGCCGATCCTCGACCTCGACGGCAACGGCATCCCCGACGCGTGCGACGTCGACTGCGATGGCGATGGCATCGCCGACGACCTGGCGATCGCCGAAGGTCTCGCGGAGGACTGCAACATGAACGGCGTGCCCGACTCCTGCGACGTCGCCGCGGCGCCCGCGAGCGAGACTCTCGCCTACTGGCGGTTCGAGAACGCCAAGTCGATCGGCGTCGACAGCGGGCCGCTCGGTCTCGACGCGAGCAACAACGGCGGCGCGTCGCAGACCGACGTGCCGCTCGCGTCGATTCCATCGACGGGAGCCGTCAACCTGCGCTCGGCGCTTCTCGGCAACGCCGGGCGACTGGTCGTCGACGATCCCTCGCAGGAACTCTCGTTCCTCGGCGAGGCTTTCACCGTCGAGGCGTGGGTGAAGCTCGATCAACTCGCCGGCACCGGCTCGGCCGGAAACCGCCAGTGGCTCGCCTGCAAGAAGGGTGCTGCACCCGATTCGGAGATCGACTGGGGCATCCTCGTGCAGGGGGCCGAGTACGCGGACTCCTGCGACGAGGTGAGCGGGCGGACGAACAACCTCAACGGCCGCGAACTCGTCTTCACCGGCGGCTACGGCAGCGGCGGCGGCACGAACAAGTGGGCGGTCGTCAGCAACCTTCGCATCGCGAACACCGAGTGGAACTACGTCGCGGTCTCGTTCGATCCGTTCAATCGGATCTGCCGCTTCGTGCTGAACGACGTCTACGAGGAGGTCTCGATCGAGTCGATGCAGCTCTACGCCAACGACGAGCCGCTCGTGATCGGCGGCCATCCCAACGCGACCGGCGGCGTGAACCAACTGCTTCGCGGCTCGATCGACGAACTGCGGATCTCCCGCGGCCTGCTGCCGCTCGGCTCGTTGCTCGCGGCGCCGTACACGCCCGCCAGCAGCGACACGAACGGCGACGGCGTCCCCGACGAGTGCGGCTCGCCGTGCGTGGCGGACGTCAACGGTGACGGCGTCGTCGATGGCGTCGATCTGGGATCGGTGCTGGCCGACTGGGGTTCGACGGGCGGCGGCCTG
>CAZTMB010000146.1:0-4016 GCA_964614695.1 uncultured Isosphaeraceae bacterium
GACAGTTCGTACACCGGCTCCATCGCCGCCCACCACTCGCCAGGCTTGGCCCCGGGGGCGGGCTTCTGGTACTTCCGCATGCGGGCGTCCCAGGCGGCCGCCTCCGGAACCTCGGCATATCGCTGGTAGTCGCGGGCTGGGTCGAAGCCATCGCGGGTCTCGATCGTCATGAAGAGCCGCGTGCCGAGGCGGTGGATCCGCATCGAGGTGATGCCGATCTCGCGAAGCGCGGCTTCGACC
This sequence comes from uncultured Isosphaeraceae bacterium, assembly GCA_964614695.1. GTDB lineage: Bacteria > Planctomycetota > Phycisphaerae > Phycisphaerales > SM1A02 > VGXO01. Next base: position 241 of record CAZTMB010000146.1, read on the forward strand.
GCCGCGGGCACGTTCCGATGGGCCTCCACGTACTCGCGGATGAGGTCGGGATCGTCGACGAGGTCGAGGCATTGGGCGTAGACGGGCATCGCGGCAAGGTACCGGCGTTGCGATCGACACCGGTAGCATGCCGAGTCGCCTCGCACCCGGAGATCCGCGATGACTCGATTCGCCCGCACTGATCGATCGATGACCGAGTCGGCCCGGCGAGGTTCGCTGGTCACCTCGGCCTTCGTCGTCGCGTTCTTGGCCGGATGCGGAGGCGACGCCGGCGAGCCTGCGGCCGAGGGCGGCGACGCCTCCGAGGCCGCGATCCGAATCGCGGTCGTTCCCAAGGGCACCACCCACGAGTACTGGCGATCGGTGCAGGCGGGCGCGCTCGCCGCGACGCGAGACTTGAACGAGTCCGGCGTCGCGGTCGAGATGGTCTTCCGCGGTCCCGATCGCGAGGACGATCGCGAGCAGCAGATCGCCTTGCTTGAGAACCTCCAGTCGGGCGGCTTCGACGCGATCGTGCTCGCGCCGCTCGATCAGCAGGCGCTCGTCGCGCCGGTGCGACGGATCCGCGAGTCGGGGCGTCCGGTCGTCGTCATCGACTCGGGACTCGAAGGCGAGCCGGGCACCGACTACGAGAGCTTCATCGCCACCGACAACTTCCTCGCTGGACGCCTCGCGGGCGAGCATGTCGCGAAGGCCCTCGACGGCGTCGGCCGTGTATTGCTGCTGCGGTATCTCGAAGGCTCGGAGAGCACCACGCAGCGCGAAGAGGGCTTCGTCGCGGCGATCGCCGAGGCTGGAGGCTTCGAACTGATCGATCCGCGTCGCTTCGCTGGCGCGACCCGCGCGACCGCGCAGGAGGCTTCCGAAAACCTGCTCTCCTCGGTCGCCCCTCGCGGCGAGTCCGACGCCTTCGACGCGGTCTTCTGCCCCAACGAGAGTTCGACCTACGGCATGCTTCGGGCGCTCTCCGATCGCGGGCTCGCCGGCAAGGTGCTCTTCGTCGGCTTCGATGCAAGCCCCGATCTGGTCACGGCGCTTCGCGAGGGCACGATCGACGCGCTCGTCGTGCAGGATCCCGTCCGCATGGGGCGCCTCGGCGTCGAGACCGCGGTCAAGGCCTTGCAGGGCGAAACGGTCGATCCGCGGATCGACACCGGCGCGGTGCTCGTCGTGACCGAAGAGATCGACGAGCCGCGACACCGGGATCTGCTCTCGCCCGATCTCGACGCGATGCTTGGAGCCGGCGGCTCGTGACGCGAGGCGGCGGGTGAGCGCAGCGAGCAACGCTTCGGCGACGGCATCCTCGGGCTCGTGGTGGCGCGTCGCGGCGCCGCTCGCGGGCCTGGCGGTGGTGGTGCTCGTCTTCTTCGCCATTCCACCGCATCTCGGCGTCACTGCCGATCAGGCGAGGACCGTCGCGGTCCACGCGGTGATCGTCGGCATCGCGGCGCTTGGCGCGACGATCGTCATCGCCGGCGCGGGGCTCGATCTCTCGGTGGGATCGGTCATCGCGCTCGCCGGGGTCGTCGCGGCGATCCTTCTTCGCGACGGGCACGGGCTTTGGGCGGCGATCCCGGCTTCGATGGGCGTGGGGCTTCTCTGCGGCGCCTACAACGGCGTGCTGATCGCCGGGCTGAGGCTTCCGGCGTTCATTGCGACGCTCGGCACGCTCGGGTTCTTTCGAGGCGTCGCGAAGTGGATCTCCGGTTCGCGGGCGATCTCCGCGCCGAGCCAAGGCCTCGAGACGCTGGCGACTCCGCGGCCGCCGTACGCCTGGATGATCGTCGCGCCGGGCGTGTGGATCCTGCTCGGTCTTGCCGCGGCCACTGCGTTCCTGCTGCATCGCACCGTGTTCGGTCGCCATCTGCTGGCCGTTGGCGGCAACGAGGCGGCGGCGAAGCGCTGCGGGATCGCGGTGGGTCGTGTGCGGCTGCTCTCGTACGTCGTGGCAGGAATGCTTGCGGGCGTGGCGGGGTTGCTGCAGTTCGCACGGCTGCAGTCGGGCGACCCGACCGTGGCGATCGGGCTCGAGCTCGATGTGATCGCCGCGGTCGTGATCGGCGGCGCGTCGCTCTCGGGCGGCAGCGCCAGCGTGCTCGGGACGATCGCTGGCGCGGTGATGATCGCCTACCTCCGCAACCGCTGTGCGGTCATGGGCTGGCCGAATCACGTGCAGGAGATGATCGTCGGACACATCGTGATCCTGGCGGTCGCAGTCGATCTGTGGAGGCGGAGACGACGCGCATGAACGCTGCGGCCCCGCTCCGGAAGGGATTCACCGATCTTGTGCTCACCGCCGCCAATCGAGGTCAGGCGCGGGCGATGCTGCGCACGATCCGTGGGGATCCGAGGCTGCACGAGGAGATCGTGCCGACAGAAGGCGGTCGACTGCTCGTGGTGCCGGATGCCGGAGGACGTCGCGTCGGGTCGGGCGTGGCGACGATGGCGACGATCGTCGCCGTCGTCGAGCGCGTGCGGCGGCGTGTAGGCGGTGATCCGAGGCACAACACCGATGCCGCGGCGATCGAGACGATGCTTCATGGTCGCACGGTCGCCATCGTCCACTCCGGCGGCGATTCGCGGCGGCTTCCGGCCTACGCCGCCGAGGGCAAGATCTTCGTGCCGATCCCGGATCGCGAGCGAGATGCTCGGGTGTCGGCTGGCTTCGAAGTGCCGGCGCTGCTCGAACGGATCGTGGGCGACCTCGACTCGATCGAGTCCTCTGCGGAAGGCGGCTTGGTCGTCGCATCGGGCGACGTGTGGCTCGACCTCGCCTCGCAGGGCGTTCAGTTCGGCGGCGAATCGGTCGAGTGCGTCGCATTCTCGGCGCCGCCCGAGCGCGGCTCGCGGCATGGCGTGTTCGTGGCCGACTCGTCCGGCGAGGTGGACCGGTTCTTGCAGAAGCCGTCGGTGCGAGCGATGCGCGAATGCGGATGCCTCGATCACCACGGTCGCGTGCTGGTCGACAGCGGGCTGGTGTTCGTCCCGTGGCGCGTCGCCGCGGAGTGGGTCGCGGCGGCGGCATGCTGCGGTGTATTCGAGGTCGACGGACCGGTGATCGATCTGTACGCGGATCTGCTGCCGGTGACGGCGAAGCGGTGGCAAGATCGCCCCGATCGAGATCCTCGCGCGGCATCCTTCTTCGATCGGGTGCGGGAGATCTCGGCCGCGAGTCCGCTTCGCGTGCGATGCCTCGCGCGTTGTGCGTTTCGCCATGCGGGATCGACGCGCGAGCTGCTGTTCGAGACGACGGGAGCGGGCGATCGAGCCCATGACAAGGTGGAAGCCTTCCGACGCGACGAGTCGTTGCGCGGCGATTCGCTCATCGCTCACGAGGCCTTCGTCGATCGGTGCGGCGACGTTCGTGCCGCACTTGGCGAGCGATCGGTGCTCGTCGGAGTGCCTTCGGATCCGGGAGTGACGATCACGATCCCATCGGATCGCGGACTGGTGGTGCTTCCGGTGCGCGGCGGCGGGTTCGCCGCGATCGCCTTCGGGATCGACGACGACTTCAAGACGCCGCGTGATGCAGGCGGCACCATCCTCGGATCACCGCTGCGCGATCTGGACGAGTCCTGCTGGTCGGCGGACGACCGTGATCGCACGTTGTGGACGGCACGGGTCTGGCCGATCGGGTCGCTGGAGAGTGTGGTCGCTGGTGCGCTGGCGTTGATCGCGGATCCGATTCGGCAGACGAACTCGGGCGCCTCGACGCGATCCGCTGCGGAGATCTTCGCGGCGGTCGATCATCGGCGGCTCGTCGAACAGCGTCGGCA
>CAZTMB010000146.1:4116-6116 GCA_964614695.1 uncultured Isosphaeraceae bacterium
AGTTCGTCGACATGGCGACGCTGCTGCGCCCGGGCGATCCGCGCGATGCCGACGACTGGGCGCTGTTGCCGCGCACGGCGATCGCGGTCTCGGGCATCCTGGTCTCGGGCATTCTGAGCGCAGCGGTCGACGCTGCGGATGCCGAGTCCCCTGGCCGCGAGGGCAACCTCCACAAGCTCGACCTTCGCACGTCGCTCGACCGCCTCGGTGGCGGCTTCGAACTGCGCATCGCTTCTCGGCTTCCGAAGGGCTCGGGGCTCGGCACGAGTTCGATCCTCGGCGCGTTGACGCTTGCGTCGCTCGCCCGCTTCGCGGGAGCGACGTTCGATCGCGATCGACTCATCGCCGCAACGAGCGAACTCGAGCAGCGGATGGGCACGGCGGGAGGCTGGCAGGACCAGGCGGGTGGAGTCACCGCCGGCGCGAAACTGCTCGAGACGGCTGCGGGTCTCGAGCAGGTTCCGAAGGAGACTCCGCTCTCGATTCCCGAGTCGTTCTGGAGAGATCGCGTGCTGGTCCACTCGACCGGCATGCAGCGGCTCGCCCGCAACATCCTGCAGCAGGTCGTCTGGCGTTGGTTGGGTGGAGGACGTCGTGTGATTCGGATCGTCGACCGCATTCACGGGACGGCCCTCGCGCTGCGAGCGGCGATCGATCGAGGCGACGACGAGGCGATCGCGGGTTTCATTGGCGACGCGTGGCGCCTCAAGTGCGAGCTCGATCCGGGGTCGACGACGCCGGAGATCGAAGCGATGGTCGCGCCGATCGCGAACGAATTGTCGTCGTGGGCGCTGCCGGGCGCGGGCGGCGGGGGCTTTCTTTTCCTGATCGCCCGCGATGCCGCCGCGGCCGCTCGGATTCGAGATCGCTGCACGCGGCATCCGCTCCATCGCGGCGGTCGATTCCACGAGGTCGAGATCGCCCGCGAGGGTCTGCGGGTCGTCGAGCCGAACTGAATACGGCGAGGCTTCAACGAGGCGAGGCGTCGGCACAACCGATCCTCCGTCGCCTCGTCGTCGCGGAAGTCTGCGGTACCGGGCGATTGCGGCGAGCGACGACACGGGAGGACCGCGAGGAACCGCGAGGTCTCGAGTCCTCGCTTCACTGGGATCGCGATCGAGCCGGTCCGCCGAGCGATCAGGCGTTGATGCCTTACGCGAATCTCCGATCCTTCTCGTGCTCCGTTCGCTGATGCGAGTGCGCAGATCGCGGATGGTCGAATCACCTCGGTGCCGGAGCAACCGCAGCGATCCGCATCACCCCGCGATCAGGAAGTCCTCGCCCTCGCGACGCCCCGAGGCGAGCAGCATCTCGCGAATCTCTTCCCGCGCGCCGCGGACTCCGACACCTGAGATGACGAAGGACCGATCGATCGAAGGCAGATCGTCGGGCGCGACCACGGGTCGCCCGAGCGATCGCTGACCGATCCGATCCGGATCGATGTCGATGAAGCCGGCAATCTCGACGCCATGATCGGCAAGTGCGTCAAAGCGCCGTCGCGTGACCCGGCCGGCGCCCCAGAGCCAGACCGGTCGGCGTTCGCGACGTCGCGAGAGATCGATCGCAAGGTGCTTGCAGCGAAGTCTCGCGGTGGCCTCGACCGAGTAGCGAGGGTCGCTTCGCGAGAGCCGATCCGGCGGGTCGTTCCATCGGAGGAGCACCTCGGGCACCTTGGCGAAACGGACGCCCGCGTCGATCCATCGCAGCCAGAGCTCGTGGTCCTCGGGAAAGGGGCCGTCGCGATAGCCGCCGAACTGCTCGGCCAGCTCGCGACGGAACATCACGCTCGGATGCGGCAGAGGCGAGTCGATGAATCGGTTGAGCACGATCGACTCGTGGTCGACGAGCCGGTTCGTCCACGCGACGTGCTCGGCGTAGCCGGCGGCCGTCTCTTGATCGCCGCCGAACTCGACCAGGCTTCCGACGACGCTGACCTCTCGATGGCTCTCGAGGAACTCGGCCTGTCGCGCCAGGCGAGTCGGGAGGCACAGGTCGTCGGC
>CAZTMB010000147.1:0-2424 GCA_964614695.1 uncultured Isosphaeraceae bacterium
CGCCGCCTCGGGCTTCCGCCCGGGGCGGTGTCGCGTTAGGCGTCTCGAGCCGCGAGCAGGTCTCGGATCGATCGCGCGGAGTTCGCCTGCCTCGGTCGGCCCGACGTAGCCGACTCGCCGCGGAGGACCTCACCGCGCCGAATCGACCGATGCGCTCGGTCCGCGCCGCCGGCACGCGTCCGAGCAGTACTTGACGCCCGGCCAGTCGCGTTCCCACTTCTTCCGCCACGTGAACGGACGTCCGCACGAGACGCAGATCTTGGGCGGCGGCACGGGCGGGCGACGGATCTTGGGCATGGCGGCCACGGTTCGCGCGACGCGGGCTTGCGGATTCGCCTTCGCCAGCGATCAAGGCAGCGCCCGAACGGCCACGGACACTCGACCTTCGACGTGATCACCGTCCGCGATCAGACTCCGCGATCGATCTCTCTCCAGATTCCGCCCCACGAGACGCACCGCCGAGATCGGCCCGCGCTCCGGGTGCCGTCCGCACCCCGAATCGTGCGTCGATCATCGGGGACCTGAGCGTCGCCACCCTCGACACTCCCGCGACCGTCAGTCGCAGATCCATCGCATCAGGGCTTCGAAGCCGTAGGTGCGCTCGGGCCCGAGCGCTCGCAGCACGAGACCGCACGCGACGAGGAAGGCGACGCCGAACGCCAGGGAGTATGCGACCGGAAGCGCCTGCCCCCAGAGCGCCGTGGGATCGCCGGTGGTGAAGTACCCGTAGATCCACAGCGGCCAGAGATGCACGAGGTGATGCACCACGTAGATCGTGAGCGAGTAGCGGCTGAAGGTCTTCGTGAGGCGCAGCAAGCCCTCGAATCGCAGCGCTCGTGGATCGAGGTCGACGTACCGATGGCCCAGCGAGAAGAGCAGCATCGCCATCCCCGTCGCCGCGAGGACGTAGGTGATGGTGGCCGGGAACATCCTCCAGTCACCGAGCACGATCGAGGCGAACGTCGCGGGAAGCCACGGTTCCACCAGCCACAGCACGATCGCCGACGCGAGGAGGCCGCTGCCGATCGCCGCGGTCCTCGCCGGCGCCGGAGCGATCTCGGCGCCGTGGCTCGGACGCGCGAAGAGCCACGACGCGGTGGCGTAGCCGGCGAGCGTCAGCCCGATCCACGGGAAGAGCGGGAAGTAGCCCGTGGCGAGGAAGCCGATCATCACATCGGAGAGCGTCGGGTCGTACTCGAAGTACCCGTTCTCCCAGTACGCCGCGTAGTCGGCCATGTCGCGGAGAAACGGCGCGACCATGACCGCCAACGCCGCCGCGAGGATGCACGCCGATCGCGGCATGCGGCGGACCACGTTCAGGATCAGCAGCGCGACCCCGATGAAGGTGAGCACATCCCAGATGAAGAGTTCCTCCGGCAGCCAGACGAAGAGGTTGAACACGAACCCCGCGCCCAGCACGAACAGCCCGCGCCGCACCGAGATCTTCGAGATCTCCTCCTCGTCGGCCCCGCGGGAGAGCCGCGCGTCGGACCAGAGGAAGTAGCTCGCCCCCGAGAGGAAGACGAAGAGCGGCGCTCCGAAGCCGGCGAAGAACGGCGTGTAGCCGCCGAGGTTCTCGCCGAAGTGCACGAGGACCATCACCACGATCGCCACCGTGCGGAGGATGTCGATCGAGGCGAATCGCATGGTCATTCGGCGGCCAGCGACAGGTACTCGAAGCCCCACAGCAGGAGCTGCGCGGCGAGCAGCACGATGATCGCCCACTCGAGCCGGTGGCCGGTGCGGGCCAGCATGAACTCGCTCGCCCGCGACCCGCAGGTCTCGTAGCTGTCGCGGAAGACCTCGATCTGCAGCGACGCCGCCTCGTGACGTGCCGACATCCGCAACCGCTCCCGCATCCGATCGGCGACCTGGCTTGCGAGGGTCGGCGGATGCACGAGCGGGGACAGCAGGTACGGGGCGATCCGGGCGAGCCTCGCGCGAAGGACCAGCACGCGATGCAGGCGCTCCCGCAACGCCTTGCGACGGCCGATCGCGGACTCCTCGAACTCGAACGCCAGCGCCGAGTCGGTCTCGAGCTCGGGCCACCAGTCCGCCATCGATCGCTCGATCGTCCGAAGCTCGCGCTCGTGCGCCGTCGCTTCGATCACCACCGCCCGGACCGATTCGAGACGATCGCTCGGCGCGAGAATCGCCGCTCGTCCCGGCGACCAGTGCAGGTGCGCGCCTTGGAAGGCCATCCATACCGCGGGCTCGCCGCCGGACTCGGGATCCGCCTCGACCCATCCGCGCACTTCCACGGGCAGTTCGCCCGCCGAGGCCGGAATGCAGGCCAACGCGAGGCTCGCGCCGTCACGGTGAAGCGGGATCCCCGCTTCGAGGGTGCCGCCCTCGGGCAGCCGATCGGAGAGCTCGGCGATCGTGGCATCGAAGGCGTTGGAGGCGTTGGAGGCGTTGGAGGCG
>CAZTMB010000147.1:2524-6064 GCA_964614695.1 uncultured Isosphaeraceae bacterium
AGGCGTTGGAGGCGTTGGAGGCGTTGGAGGCGCTCGGTGGGTGCATCGTCAGATCCAAGGTCTCAACCGCGAGGTGCGTCGATCACCCTCGCGGCGATCCAGCCGGCCACGTGCTCCGCCGAATCGAGCACGCCGTTCAGCGTCGAGTCGTAGAGGTAGTCGCCGACCATGAAGAGGTTGGGATGGCCGAGCGGATCGGGACAGTGGCGGCGGTCGCGAGGCCACGGGGTCGATCCGCCGGGCAGCGCGCTCACCTCGCCGATCCAGCGATGGATCCGCGCTTCGATCATGCGATCGCGAGCCTCCGACAGGATCGGCGGCAGCGCCTCGAACGCTGCCGCGAGGATCGCCGCGTCGTCGGCAGGCGCCAGCGCTCTCGCCGCTTCGCCGCCGAGCAGCCATCCGAGCACGCCGTGTCGCGCCGAGGGATCGCGCGACGACTCGTCGTACAGGCAGCAGCCTCCGAAGCGATCGAGCATCCAGAACGAGTCCGACAGCGACTCTCGCCAGAACGGCCGGTCGAAGAGCATGGTGATCCGCAAATAGTGGGCCGGGTGGTCGTGGTGCGCGTGATGGGCCGCGACCGCCTCCCGAAGGCCCTCGCCGAGGAACGAGACCTTCCCGACCGCTGCGTGCGGAAGCGCGACGACCACAAAGTCGAACTCCTCCGCGTGAACTCCGTCGTCTCCATGCGATCGGACGACCATCGCGCCGCGTTGCGTCCGCTCCACCGACTCGACCCGCCGGCCGAGCCGCACGGTCGCATCGATCCGCGCGGCAAGCGCCTCGACGAGACGCGCATTGCCGCCCTCGATCCCGTAGAGCCGCATGTAGGCGGGGTCGTTCATGAGGAAGTTCTGCAGGCCGAACTCCTCGTTGGTCTGCGACGGCTCGGCGGCGAGGTCGCTGTGGATCAAGTGCTCGACGTAGCGCCGCGCATGCGGGCAGTCGATCTCCGACAGCGTGGTGTCGAAGCAGCGCACGCCGGCGGCGCTCGGCGTGCCGTCGACGTCGCCCGACCGATAGAACTCGCGGGGCGTCATCCGATCGCGGGCCCGACGGTCGAAGTCCAGCAGCGACGCCGCGGCCGCGGCCCCAAGACGCTCGCGCAGGTCGTCGAGATTCGCGACGACATGCCCGTCGACGATCACCGCCGGCCCGCCCATCGGACGGATCGGCAGGCCCAGTTCGCGAATGAGTTCCTTGAGCGGATCGTGGCCGAGGTGCTCGTACTCGTAGAACTCCGCGGCCCCCGCCTCGTAGCGGACGTCGGCCGACTCGAAGCGAGGCGTGATGACCTTGCCGCCGAGCCGGTCGGACGCCTCGAAGATCGTCACCGCGAGCGGACGATCGACGAGGCGTTGCAGTTCATAGGCGGTGAAGAGCCCGCCCGGTCCCCCGCCGACGATCGCCACTCGCGGCCTCGACGCCCCGCTCGCGGAATTCACCGGCCGACGCGCGCCCGAGTTGGCCTGCAGTCGGGTGCGGGCCGAGGAACCGTTGGCAGAGGCGCTCATCGAGAGGTCGTTGGCGTCGTTGGTCGCGTCGCCGGGGGCACGATCGCGGCGTCGGTGCAGAGTCGGATCGGGCGCCACGCGGGCGTCGACCCACGTGAATCGGATCGCTCCGCGATCCACGGCCGCCGGCCACTCGGGCCGGCGACGGATGGATCGCGGCCGACAACGGCGCCTGCCGATCGCGATTGCAGGCAAGGACGCGCCGATCGGACGTGAACCTCAACTCGACACGGCGGCCGTTCAGAAGCCCGATCCGCCCAACGGCTCCGCGAACTCTCGGACGTTGCGTCTCGCCCGAGGTCGCCGCGAGCGTCGCGCTCAGCGGCGGTGGCGGCCCCGCCGAGGCGCCTGGCTTCGCAGCGCACAACCCATCAGCTTGTAGAGGACTCTCGCGCCGACACTGCCGTCCCAGTCGACGCCGCGCGGCCCGGGCGCGACCTCGCAGAGATCGAACCCGACCACCCTTCGCCCGCTCGTCGCGAGCACTTCGAGCAGATGGCAGGTCTCGGCAAAGGAGAGTCCGCCCGGCACCGGCGTGCCGGTGTGCGGGCAGAGTTCCGGCGACAGGCCGTCGATGTCGAAGGAGATGTACACCTCGCGCGGCAGCGACTTGACGATCTCCTTGCAGAGGGTGCTCCACGTCGCGCCTGAGAACTGCCGATCGCGCAGTCCCTGGTCGTAGAACGCCTTCACGCGTCCGCGCGACCGCTCCACGAACTCGATCTCGCGCGCCCCGACGTCGCGGATCCCGACCTGCACGAGTCGTCCGACGTCGGGAAGGCGCGTCATGACGTTGTGGAAGATGCTCGCGTGGCTCCACGCGAAGCCTTCGAAGGCATCACGCAGATCCGCGTGCGCATCGATCTGCAGGATCCCGAGTCCCGGATGGCGCTTCGCCAGTTCCGCGATCAGTCCATAGGGACTCGCATGGTCGCCGCCGAGGACCGCCGGGATCGCGCCACGATCGAGAACGCGGCACGCTTCACGCGAGACGTGCTCCTGCACCTTCTCGCTCGCCGCGTTCACCGTTGCGATCGCCGCGGCATGGCGCCTGTTGCCCGCAACCGCCCCGCCGGCCTGAATCACCGGCTCGGCCGCCGCGCGGGCCGAGCGAGACAGCGCCGCGATCGCCTTCGGCACCGGAAGCATCGCGAGGCCGTGCTTCCAGATCGCGCCGAACTGAAGGTCTTCGAGATCGACCTGCACGCTCGCCTCGAGCACATGGTCCGGCCCCTTCGCGGTGCCCGGGCGATAGCTCGTGGTCGCGTCGAAGGGCACCGGGATCACCACGATCGCCGCGTCTTCTGGCTTCGTGTCGAGCCCGAAGAGGCCGTCGCCGGTCGCGGCGGCATCGGGATCGAAGCCGGCCGGCACCGGGGCGGTCCGTTCGGCCGAGGGATGCGTTGCGGTCCGGGACTTCGAATCGGCGCGGCGGGTCGTTCGTCGTGGCATGGTGGTCGCGGAATGCTACCGGCGGACCTCGACGTCTCCGACGTCCAGCGCCGACCGCGATCGCGCCCCCTCCTGCTCGGCAGGCGCTCAGGGCTCGCGCAATCGCCGCGAGTACTCGACGCCCTCGACCTCGCTCGGCACGCGGCCGTTCACGAACCCGCGGCGGCGCAGCTCCTCGAGCGGGATCGAGCGGTCGATCGTGCCCCGCTCGTACATCACCTCGTGCAGGCGTCCGTTGGCGAGCCAACGCCAGTCGAAGGTCGCCTCGGGATTGACGATCGGCTTGGCGTGGCCGATCAGCGTCGTCGTGCAGTTGTCGACGATCGCGTTGTACCACTGGGGCTCCTCGCGCAGCGCGTTGGTCATCCGCAGGTACTCGAGGAAGACCTCTCGAAGCCGCTCGATCGGGAAGTTCAGGCGGTACCGGTAGACCTCCTCGCCGCGATGATCGGTTCGGAGCCGCACGAGATCGGTCTCGTCGCCCCAGACGTAGATCACCTCGAATTGCCGGAAGAAGCCCTTGAGGGCGTCGTAGACCTCGCCCCGTTCGCGGCGGGTCTCGACCGACAGG
>CAZTMB010000148.1:0-3157 GCA_964614695.1 uncultured Isosphaeraceae bacterium
CGGCCCGGTCGCGATCGCCTCGCTTGCGGACCTTCGCGGCAAGGTCGTGGTGCTCGACTTCTGGGCGACCTGGTGCGGCCCGTGCGTCGCGAGCTTCCCGAACGTCAGGGAGCTTCGCGAGCACTACGCGCCCGAAGACGTCGTCATCCTCGGCGTCACGAGCCTGCAGGGACGGCACTTCCCGCGCGGCGAGCAGCCGATCGACTGCGAGGACGATCCCGACAAGGAACGCGCGCTGATGGCCGAGTACATCAAGGCGATGGAGATCACCTGGCCGGTCGCCTTCTCGACGACCGAGGTCTTCAACCCCGACTACGACGTGAACGGCATCCCGCACCTTGCGATCATCGACGCCAACGGCGTCCTGCGGCACAACGGCCTGCATCCGGCGATGGAGTTCGAGAAGAAGACCGCCATCATCGACGCGCTCCTCGCGGAACGGCCCGAGGCGTAAGGCCGCAGCGCTCGGCAAGGAACCTGTGGCGACGACGCGATGACGGGGCGAGGCATCGATCCGTGAAGCGAGTCGCGAAGGCGACGCACGAAGACACCACACCGCGAACACCGTCGAGAGCGCTCGTACGTTCGCACCGCGCGTCGATCCGCCACGCATCGCCTGCGCTCGTTGCTGCAGGCGCGTTGGTGCGGCGCACCGAGGGTCATGACCGGGCGATCGACGCCCGTACCGTCACTCCCCCGGCATCTCGTTCCACTTGCGAAGCGTCGGGTACTCGTGCTCCCAGCCGAGCACCGAGTAGGTGCCGGTGTCGAGGGCGAACGCCTTGCCCTCCGAGGCGCCGAAGCCGAGCCACGTCGCCGCGAGCACGCGCGAGAAGTGGCCGTGGCTGAAGATCGCGACGCGGCCGGGAATGCCCCGCAGCTTCTCGATCACGCGCTTCGCCCGAGCGCCGACCTCGTCGGCGCTCTCGCCGCCCGGCCACGGCCCGGACCAGATCGTCCACGCGGGGTACTTCTCGCGGATCTGCGGCGTCGTCAGCCCTTCGAAGTCGCCGTAGTCCCACTCGACGAGATCGGGGTCGGTCTTCATGGTGTCGCCGCGCCCGGCAAGCCGGCAGGTCTCCATGCAGCGATCGAGCGGGCTCGAGAGCACGGCGGCGAAGGAGACGTTCTCGAGCGCCTTGCGAAGCGGCATCGCCGCGGCGCGGCCGGCAGCGTTGAGCGGCAGGTTCGTGCGGCAGCCGGTATGCCGGCCGTTCTCGCTCCAGTCGGTCGCGGCGTGCCGCAGCAGCCACAGTTCGGGAGGGTTCGGATGTTCGCTCGCCATCGCCGGACGATACCGGTTCGTGCGAGGACGCCGCCGATCGAAGCCGACGCGGCCATGCGGCAGACGCGGCCGGCCGTTCGGTGCGCCGCAAGCTCTCGAAGCACCTCGCGCGGTTCGGGCTCGCAACCCGCCGGCGATTCCGCACGAGACTCTTTCATTCGCCGGCGAATCGGCGATGATTCTCGACCCGCATGACGTTCCACCCGCCGCGCCGATCCCGCCGACCTGGCCATCGCCTCGCCCTGCCCTTCGCCGCTGCGATCGGCGCATCGTGCGCCTCGCTCGCGATCGCGACGCCGCGCTTCGACGAACTGCCGCCGAAGGTCGCGCTTGGCGAGACGACGCTCGCGCCGGCGACCGTCGCGGCGATCGAGGCCTCGATCGCGCCCGCGGCGATCCTGGCCGACGTCTCGCATCTCGCCTCGGACGAGTACTACGGTCGCTTCTTCCGAAGCCCGTTCGCCTTCAAGGCGGCGGAGTGGATCCGCACGCAGTTCGCCGCGGCGGGTCTCGAGCCGGGGAACCCTGAACTCAAGGGCGTGCCGGGCGAGGCGATCGAGGCGACGCTCTCGACCGAAGCCGCTGCGCCGGAGTCGCTCGAGCCGCGAGGAGCGGCGGGCGACGAATCGCCGAGCGCCGAGGGCGTTGCCGCTCCCGCCGCGGCGCCGGTCGCGATCTCGCCGTGGTTCCAGCCGCTTGCCGATGCCGAAGCCGCGCCCAACGTGATCGCGGTGCTGCCGGCGCGCGAAGGCTCGCCGCGCGCCGATCGCACGATCCTCGTCACCGCCCACTACGACCATCTGCCGCCCAAGCGTCGCGGCGAGGACCGCATCTTCAATGGCGCCGACGACAACGCCTCGGGCGTCTGCGGCATGATCGCGATCGCCCGGGCGCTCGCGGCGCTGCCCGAACGGCCGGCGTGCCGGGTGATGTTCATCGCGTTCACCGGCGAGGAAGCGGGGCTTCGCGGGGCGAAGCGGTTCGTCGAACATCCGACGGTGCCGCTCGATTCGATCGACGCGCTCTTCAACCTCGACATGATCAGCCGAGGCGAGGAGAACCTCATCTTCTGCGACGGCCGCGACTTCTCCGAGCCCTTGCGAGAGGCCCTTCGCGCCGCGAACGCCGCGGTCGGCCTCGAGATCCGCTTCGACCTGCATCCCGACTGGCTCGACCGCAGCGACCAGGGACCGTTCCTCGCCAAGGGCGTCCCGGCGGTGCTCTTCTCGGTCGAGGACCACGAGGACTACCACCAGGTCACCGACCACGCCGATCGGATCCTGCCGGGCTTGGCCGCAAAGACATCGCGTCTGGTGGCCTTGGCGACGCTGCTGCTCGCCGAACGACCCGTCGCGAATTCGAACCGTTCGACCGCGTCGGACGTATCGACCGCATCGGACGCTTCCGCCTCGAATCCCGCCACACCGCCTTCACGCGAGACCGCTCCGTGAAGACGCGTTCAACTCTTGGCGGCGGTTGCGCCGATTCACTGGGACCGATGCAGGCAAGCGTGTTCGGAGAAGTCGATCTCGGGACGGAGCCGGTGGGTTCGGTCGGCGCGGCGGCCCCCGAAGCAGGTCCGCCGCGGTCGCCCCAGTCGAACCCCGGTTCGACCCCGAGTGCCGGCATCTGGATCGATCCGCCCGAGAAGCCGCGTCCGGCGCCGCCGAGCCACGAGGAGCGTTCGGCGCAGGATCTCGCCATCGAGATTCTTCGAGTCGCCCGGCAGGAAGTGCTCGCGAGCGCGAACCCCTGTGCGATCGAGTCGCCGTGCATCGTCGCCCGGCGCGCCAAGCGTCTGCTCGAAGACCGACTCGATGCCGGCGCTGCCCGCGACGCGGTCGATGCGGCGATCGATCGGCTCGTCGATCG
>CAZTMB010000148.1:3257-5865 GCA_964614695.1 uncultured Isosphaeraceae bacterium
CTCGAGCACGCCTTGGCCGAAGCGAAGTCGCTCGGCTGCGACTGCGTCCAGATCTTCACCCGCAACCAGCGACGCTGGGACAACCCGCCGATCTCGAAGGACGAGATCGCCCGATGGAGCGAGGGAATCGCGGCGTTGGGGTGGGACCAGCCCGGTCCGCCGCGGGTCGTGAGCCACAACAGTTATCTGGTCAATCTCGCGGCGCCGCCCGGCGAGACCCGCACGCGATCGATCAAGGCGCAGCGGCAGGAACTCGAGCGTTGCGAGGCGCTCGGCATCGAGTTGTGCGTGGCGCATCCGGGAGCGCATCTCGGCACGCCGCCGCCGAAGAAGATGCCGCTTCCGCTCGGCGAGCCGCCCAGTGCCGACGAACTCGCCGGGCTCGGACGGATCGTCGAGGCGCTCGACCGGATCCACCGCGATCTGCCGGGATTTCGCGTCCGCACGCTGCTCGAGACGACCGTCGGGAGCGGCACGAACCTCGGCTACGACTTCGGGCACCTCGCCATGATCCGCGAGAGGATCGCGGAGCCTGATCGAGTCGGCTTCTGCTTCGACACCTGTCACGTGACCGCAGCCGGATGGGACATGACGACGACGACGAAGGCTGCCGCGGTGCTCGGCACGTTCGACGCGGCCTGCGGCCTCGCGCGGATCGGCGCGTTCCACCTGAACGACTCGAAGGGCGCGGTCGGCTCCCGGCTCGACCGGCACGCCCACATCGGCGAAGGCACCTGCGGGCGGGCGTGCTTCCGGGCGATCTGCGGCGACCCTCGCTTTGCCTCGATTCCGAAGATTCTCGAGACGGCGAAGGAACTCGATGCCGATCAAGAGCCGTGGGATGCGGTCAATCTTCGGCGTCTGCGGGCGATGTCCCGCGCGCCGAGGCAGACGTCGAGTGCCGGGACCCGTTCTTCCCGTTCGCCGGCGGCCGCATCGCCCACGAAGGACCGCGGATCGGCGAAGCCCGCGCGGGCCGTGAAGCGAAGGAAGGCGTGACGACCCGCGTGAACCCCCTCCGACCGATTCGATGAGCGCCTTCCCACGACCCTTCGGTCCGACTCGACGGATGCCGCGATCCCTGATCGGGATCTCGGTCGCGTGCGTGGCCGCGTCGTCGATCGCGCTGCCCTCCTGCCGCAATCGTCAGACGGCGCCCGCGCCAGTGCCGGTGCGATCGGTGCCGGTCGAAGTGGCGCGGCCCGCGACGACGCCGACGGTCACCCAGGCCGAGCGCATCGAGATCGCCCAGCAGACCGCCGAGGTCGGCGAGTACCAGGAGGCGCTTCGGCTCTTCCAGTCGCTGCTCTCCGAGAACCCGACCTTGACGACCGCGTTCATCGGGATCGGCGACATCCATCTCGCACAGGGCAACTACAAGGAGGCGGAACCCGCCTTCGCCCGCGCGGTGCGGCTCGAGCCGGAGAACTTCGACGCCCAGTACGGGCACGGCCGGGTGCTGCAGTTGCTCAAGCGATTCGCCGACGCGGTGAAGGCCTACCACCGCGCGTTGACCATCCGTCCCTACGACGTCGAGGCGAACATGAACATCGCCACGAGCTACCTGCAGCTCGAGGAGCCGACGCTCGCGGTGCCATTCGCCGAGAAGGCGGTCGAGCTCGATCCCGACAACGGCTCGGCCCGGATCAACCTCGGCGCCGCCTACGCGCGGGTCGGGCGGCATGGCGACGCGATCATGCAGTACGAGCTCTCGATGGAGCTGCTCGAGCCCACGCCGCCGGTGATGCTCAACCTGATCAACGCCTACATCGCCGAGAAGCGATTCCAGGAATCGATCAACGCCGCGGAGATCCTGCTTCGCCTCGAGGAGAGCGCCAACGCCTGCGAGCGGATGGGCTTCGCCTACTTCCGCATGGGCGACTTCCCGAAGAGCCTCGAGGCGTATCGCCGTGCCGTGCGATTCGATCCGAACCACTGGCCGAGTTGGAACGGCATCGGCGTCAATGCACTCAACACCTGGCTCTCGAGCGATCGCAAGGACCAGAAGGCGATGATCGAGGCCCGCGACGCCTTCCGGAACTCGCTGCGGATCAACGGGGACCAGCCCAAGGTCGTGGCGCTTCTCAGCAAGTACTA
The DNA here is from genome assembly GCA_964614695.1 of uncultured Isosphaeraceae bacterium. Classification (GTDB taxonomy): domain Bacteria; phylum Planctomycetota; class Phycisphaerae; order Phycisphaerales; family SM1A02; genus VGXO01. The sequence continues at coordinate 5,355 of CAZTMB010000148.1, forward strand.
CACCAGCTGATGGGCGGGGCGCTCAGGCTTGTCGGATCACCCTGTCCAGGCGGACCTCCACCGAGACGATCGATCCACCCATGACCTCGACGACCGATTCGACCGGGCAGCCCGGCACCTCCGTGATCGACACGCTGCAGTCGCTGATCGTGGCGTTCGTGCTCGCGATGACCTTCCGGGGATTCTTCGTCGAAGGCTTCGTGATCCCGACCGGTTCGATGGCCCCCACACTGATGGGTGCGCATCTGCGGTATCGCTCGGCGGAGACCGCCTACGAGTTCCCGATCGACGCGGGCCCGGTGGTCGACTCGGCCCGCGCTGCGGCCGCCGGCATCGCGCCACCGCGGATGTGGCGGATCTTCGACCCGATGCTCGGCTTCAACGGCCCGATCGCGAACGAGACGAACGCCGAACTGCTGCCGCAGACACGCATGGGCGACCGCGTGCTCGTCCTGAAGTTCCTGTATCCGTTCTCCGAGCCGAGCCGCTGGGACGTCGTCGTCTTCAAGAA
>CAZTMB010000149.1:0-5791 GCA_964614695.1 uncultured Isosphaeraceae bacterium
CAGCGGCGACTCCGTCGCCGCGTGGGCGTCGGTCCTCGCCGCGAGGCGGCTCCGGCATGTCGCTTCGCGACATGACGAATCCCACCCCCACCGCTTCGTCCGGAGACTCGAGGCTCCGCCTCGCCGCGCGAGAGCGGAGTGCTCAGTCTGCCGGAGTGGTGGTGAACGACGTCAACTGGTTCGAGAGTGACTCCGCCGCCTGCTCCGCAGCCCACGCGGAACGCGAGCCGTCCTCTGCCTTCGCGAGGTCGCGACGACTCCAGGTCTTGCGGTACTCGCCTTGCCAGACGACCCGGCCGGTTCCGGTCTCGAGCATCCGCACGGTGAGCCCGACGCGAAGACGCTCCTTCTCCTCGTCGGTGCCCCGCAACGGTTGCGGCTCTCGCCAGACCCGATGTTCGTAGTTCGAAAGGGAACCGAAGAGCAGGTAGTCCGCGGCGAGCAGCCTCCCGACTCGAAGGATCTCCTCGATCGCAGCCTCGCCGCGTTGCACCTTCTCGACCACCAAGGCTCGCTCCCGGTCGATCGTCTCCAGGCTCGCGCGTTCCACGACGCGGAAGTCGCCCGCCCGCACCAGATCGCCCACCATCGCGGAAGCGAAGGATCTCGCGAACTCCGTGCAGGGCCGATCATCCGATCCACAGGCGCCACCGATCGTCGGCTCGAGCACCGCCAAGGTCGGCGGACCGTCCGCTCGCGGCGCCCCCGGCTCGATCACGGCGACGCTCGCGCAGATCTCGATCTCGAAGGGCACCGTCCCCGAGGGCGACTCGGCCAGCACCGCGTAGTTCCGCACCAGGCCGCTCGAGAAGGAGGCGATGTTCTCCGCAGAGAGGCCGGACGCCGAAGTCGTCACCGACTCGCTGCGATCCAAGGCTTCGACGAACTGGTCGAAGCGTCGCGACACGCTCTCGTTCGCGACGAGAAGCGCTCCGTTGACCTGCCGCACGGCCTCGGCGAGCGCCGCCTTCACCGCCTCGCTTCGGGTGTCCCCTCGTCCCTTTGCGATCACGCGCTCCGATCCGGGCTCGGGTTCGCCGAGACCGCAGTCCGACCGCGACGGGCGTCGCGGCGTCGATCGAGGATTCCCGCCTGCCTCCGCCGTGGCCAGGGGACGACTCTCGTAGACCCGCAGCACCGTGATCAGCAGTCCTTCAGTGTCGGAATCGCCGGTTCGGATGAGTTCCTCCGAGCGGCGCGGCGGAACCGCTCCGCGGCGAAGCAACGAGGTCTCGAACTCCGAGCGACGCCGGCTCCACACCCTCGTCTCCGCTTCGGAGAGCCCCGCCATCCGATCATTGAACTCGCGCACCGTCGCTTCGAATCGCCCGTCGATGCGGTCGTCGGTCCCAATCGCTTCGCCTCGCAAGGCGCCGACGATCGCCGCATCGGCCCTCCGTCGAGCCTCCGACTCTGCCGCGGCAATCGCGCTTCGTCTCGCCGCCTCGGGCAGCTCCGGCACGACCGCCTCGCTGGCGAAGACGATCCACACGTTCCGGTCCGAGGCGCGGTCTCGCACGGCGCGAACGCCTGAAGGAGGCGCCCATCCCTTCTCGATCGACGCCCGAATGCTCCGCATGACCTCGTCGGCGTCGAAGGTTTCGGTGAACGCTTCTCCAAAGCTCGCCGCGCCGTGACGCCCCGGCACGAGCGAGACCACCACCGAACATCGCCCCTCGCCGTCGTCCTCCGCGGCCTCGACCTCGACGAAGCGGAGCGACGCCGCGATCGCGGAAGTAATCTCCTCCTCGAAGCGATCCGCGAGGATCGCCTCGTAGCCGGCGTCGCGCGAACCGGCGTCGAGCCGGCTGAGGAAGTTCGATCTCGACTCGATCGACGCACCCTCGAGGAACCCCGCCACGGCCTCCTTGGCCTCGAGCGCCGCGCGGTGCATCGCGACCCGTCGCTCGATCGCGGGCATCGCCACACCATCGGTCTCGTAGGAGACCGACGCCGCGACGGCCAGCCCTTCCCCCTCCGGATAGATCGCCCAACCCCCGCCGTAGCCCTGCTTGAGCAACGTGGCGACGAACTCACGCGACGGCGGCGGCGCTGTCGCCGCCGCGAGCGGTCCGATCAAGGCCGCGATCGCGACGCCCGCGAGGGTCTTCAGCAGTCTCGACTCGATCGGTCTCATCGTGTGCGCTCCGGCCTCGGAATCGAGCGAGGCGTCCGAGGCCTCACTCGCCGAAGATCCCGCGGGTGAACTGCTTCGGCAGGACGACCTGATCCTCCCAGCAGCTGTACTTGGTTCGAAGATCGATCAACTTGCAGTCGACCGCGTACTCCTTCGTCGTGGTGCGGCCGGACTTCGACGTGATGTCGACGATCGACATCTGCAGACTCAATTGCGGCGCCTGCAGCGTGCCCTGGGCGAACACGCTGTCGGGGTCGTAGTCCTCCGAGTCTCGCAGCTGCCCGACATCGCGGGTCAGCTGGTCGCGATTGGTCGCGCTGTCGGACGCCGCCACGTCGCCGCTGACGACGACCTGACCGCTGTTGACGAGCGACTTGCGGACGGCGTTCAGCATCACGTTCTTCTGACGCGTGAACGCGACGTTGTCGGTGTCGTTCTTCCAGCTGCCGATGCCGACCCGGGCCGGATCGCCCTCGGATCGATAGCGCTCGAGCACGCCCGTCGAGACGATCGACTGGACCATGGTGTCGGCGAACGACTGCCACTCGTCGGCGCTGATCGTGCGGTAGTCGGGGGCGGACTTCACCTCGCCGCCCGTGCGGGTCGTCGAGCACGCCGCGGCCAGGATCAAGAGCCCGCCGAAGAGGCACGTTCCAAACGTTCGAATCATCGTCTGCTCCTTGGGAACCGAGAAGTCGTCGCGAGGCGATCGATCACTTCTGCACCGGTGCCAGCGTCAATCGAAAGTCCGTGGCCTTCGCACTGCCGGCGACCTGCGAGACGACCATCGTCTCGCCCGGCTGGATCGTCCGCTGCTTCCAGACGCCGCTGGTCGGATCGACCTGCATGCCGTCTGCCGCGAAGAAGTCGAAGCGGTACCGAAAGGTCCGCATCGATCCGCCGCGGTTTCGGACGGTGACTTGCGCCATCAGCGTCCCGCCCTGCTCGAAGGCCTGCACCGACTCGACCGCGACTTCGGTGGCAAGCCCCGGGCTGCGGACGACCCGGGTGTGCGCCACCTGATCCGCGGTCGGGTTTCCGGTGGTGACGGTGGTCGCGGATTCGCAGCCCATGAAGCCGAGCGCCAGCAGCACCGAGAAGGCGGCCAAGACGCCTTGATGGGATCGAGAGGTCGTCATGGAATCTCCTTGAGGCGATCGCCCCTGCGGCGATCGAGCGACACCGACTGGATGGCGAGTTCGCCCGCGCCGGTCCATCGAGCGTAGACGAACACCGGGCCGGGCGGCAGATGCACGGTCTTCATGGAGGCGGACGCCGAAGCGACGCCGAATTGCACTCGTCCGTCGACCGGCCGCGGCAGCACCGCTGCCTGCTGCGTCGCGGGCAGCGTGGTCCACGTTCGCAGGTCCGGCATCGTGAGGCTGTTCCAGATCGCCCCGCCGATCAGGATGAGACTGCGGGCGTTGTCGTCGTCGACGCTCGCGGCAGCGCCCACGGTCAGACCGATCTTGAACGCCGCAATGAGCACCGGTCGTCCCCACGTGTAGATGAGGCGATCCCGAAACTCGGCGGCGACGGCGGCTTCGACGGAACCGATCACCTCGGTCTCGACGACGGAGTCGCCACCGGAGACGCGCAGCCGCGCGTTCGATCCGCCGCTGCGCGAGCGGAGCTTCGGCAAGGCGACCTTCGGGATTCGCACCCCCGGAGCCAGCTGGAAGCCGATCGATCCATCGACGCGCTCCGGGGCACGCCCCTCCTCGAAGTAGACGTAGATCTCGTCGCCAAGGCTTCCCGCGCGACTGCGATCGGCGAGTCGTGTCAGCAGCGCCGCTGGAATCGGCCCCTCCGCCAGCCACTTCAGGGCATCGTCGGCCTGATCCGTCGAGCGGTCGGCCATGAACGCGACCCACGCAGGGAAGCCCGCGCCAGGAACCATGAGCGCCTTCGCCGACTCGCCGGCCATCGAGTCGAGTTGGGCCCGATGGGCCTGATAGCCGGGACTCGACTCGATCGACTTCGCATCGACCGCAAGGCTTCGGCTCTTCGCGGCCTCTTCGATCGACCGACGGCGATTGGCCTGCTCCACCTCGAACGCCTTTCGAACCTCCTCCTGCTCACGTTCGAGGCTTCGGGCCACCACCGCGGCCAGATCGAACTCGCCGAGCAGCAGATGGTTCACGACCACCGCCTGCCGCATGAGGATCCGATCGACCATCGTGCCTTCGTAGTCGAGCGCCCGATCGTCGGTCAGGAAGATCAAGGCGTTGTTGACGGCACCGGTCGCGCTGATCTCGGCCGCGTCGTCGAGCGACTGTCGGATCGCATAGGCCTCTTCGAAGTTCCGATTGCTCTCCTCGAGCCGACCCGCGTCCTGCAGGACCTTGCCCTGCTCGAGCCGCACCCAGATCGTGTCCTGCGGCTCGGGAACCACCTGCTTGACCGTGGTCGCCGCCGCCTCGTAGCGGCCCTGATCGTGCAGTCGCTTGGGTTGCTGAAGGTCGGTCGTGCAACCGACCGTCGTCGCAAGGAACGCCGCGACGACGACGCAGCCCGATCCCCGAACGCGCGTCATCGCACCACTCCCGCGGCGCGACGCCTGACGAACCACCAGGACACGGTCGTGGCGATGGCACCGACGCCGACGAGGATCGCCCACGGCGGCACCGTCGCCGCCGGCGCGTCGATCCGCATCAAGCGAACGCCGGGAGCTCGATCCACGGTCGTCCAGCCGATCGCCGGAGCGATCTCGCGATGCCACGGGGCCTCGAGCGGCGGCTCGACGCGAACGCCACCGAGGATCATCTCCAGTCGATGCCCCGCCGGCAGGCGCCCGCGGAGTCGTTCGATCGCCGCAGATGATTCCGGACTCGACGCAAAGAGGAACTCCTCGCCCGTGCGGGCCGCTTCGTCCGCGCTCCGAAGTCGTTCCAGCGCGGACTCGACGGCCTTCGAGGTGGCTTCGGTCAGAGCCTGGTCCAGGGCGGACTCGATCGCCTCGCTTCGAGCCACGCCGACGCCCGGCGAAGCGCTCTCGATTCGCCCGTCGATCGTTCGCACGAGCGCCACCGTCACCTCGAAGCGGGCCGAGTACGTGTTCAGCCCGTAGACCACCTCGGCATCGCCGACGGCGCCCTGCACGCCGCATTCGAGCCGCCAATCGGCGGTGCGTGTCCTCAAGCGATCCATCGCCTGCTCCGGATCGCGCGACGCCAGCAAGGCGAGATCCGCCTCGGCCTCGCGAAGCGAGTCGCGATCCTCGGCCACCACGACGACATGCCCCGCTTCGACCAGACCGGCCATGACGATCTCGGCCATCCGCCGATCGATCGGGTCGGCCGACGACAAGCCAAGGACCTCGATCGTGAACCGGGATCGATCGCGGTGTTCGGCAGCGAGCAGGCTTCCGCTCCCTGCCGCCGTCAGCAGCATGACCAGGAACGTGATCCAGCAGCCCGGCGCCATCGCCGAAGCGTAGCCGAGCGTCACGCGCGATTCGCCGGACGATCGAAGTCCCGCAGCGCGGGCCAGGCGAGAAGCGCCGTCGCCGCGAGCAACGCCAGCAGCGCCGCGTCACGGGCGAGGTCCAGCCCCGACCATCGCGAACCGGAGGTGGCCGCATCAACGGGGTGCTCGGTTGCGGCCTCGCCGTCCATGAATTCGATCGGCGCGGGGGCCGAAGAGGATCCCGGC
>CAZTMB010000150.1:0-5619 GCA_964614695.1 uncultured Isosphaeraceae bacterium
CGGTGGACCGCGGGCGTCTCGCCCGCCGTGGCCCGCGACGCATCACGATCGCCCGATCAGCCCCCGCGATACTCGCATCGCGCGGTGCAGGTCTCGTGCACCACGATCTCCGCGAGGTCCGGCACGACGCCGTGCAGCCGCCGCCAGATCCACGCCGCGACCAGTTCGCTCGTCGGGTTCTCGAGCCCGGCGATCTCGTTGAGGCAGCGGTGATCGAGTTCTTCGATCACCGGGTTCACGAGCCGCTTGAGGTCGCCGTAGTCGATCAGATAGCCCTTCGCCGGATCGACGAGGCCGTCGACGATCACCTCGACCTTGAACGAATGACCATGCAGCCGACGGCACTTGTGCCCGTCGGGGAAGGTCGGAAGCCAGTGGGCGGCCTCGAAGGTGAACGACTTCGCGAGGCGGACCCGGATGGGAACGCCCGGCTCGGTCACTCGCTCGACTCGCTCGCGGCGGTCTCGGCGGCGGTGGCGGACGAGACGTGCTTGAGCCCGCGACGCTGATCGCGGAGGCGTCGGCTCTTGCCCACGCGGTCGCGGAGGTAGAAGAGCTTCGCACGACGGGCGTCGCCGTGGCGGACCACCTCGATCTTCGCGATGCGGGGGCTGTGCAGCGGGAAGACCCGCTCGACGCCCTCGTTCGCGACGATGCGGCGGACGGTGATCATGTGGTTCACCCCGCGGCCGCGCTCGGCGATGAAGACGCCCTGGAACACCTGGATGCGTTCCTTGTCGCCCTCGATGATCCGGTAGTGGACGTCGATCGTGTCGCCGATCGTGAAGCGGGGGAAGCTGCCCGCGGGCTTGAGCTGGTCGGCGACGACGCTTTCGACGGTCAGGGCTCGGTTGGTCACGCTCATGGTCGGCTCTCGAAACGGATGGGAGGACGTGGTTCGGTGCGGGACGCCGCTCGAGGCGGCGGTGAAGGTTCAGCCGGTCGCGCCGATCAGATCGGGGCGGCGGCGGGTGGTTCGTTCAACGCGTTGCGAATCGCGCCATCGCGCGATCGCGGCGTGGTCGCCCCCGAGAAGCACCTCGGGAACGACGCGTCCGCGCCAGGAGCGCGGACGGGTGTAGTGGGGGCAGTCGAGAAGGGCATGGCCCGAGGCGTCGCGGGTCGAGAAGGAGTCCTCGGCCGCGGAGGCGTCGTGCCCAAGGGCGCCCGGCAGCAGGCGGACGACCGCGTCGGCGAGGAGCATCGCCGGGATCTCGCCGCCGCTGACGACGAAGTCGCCGACGGAGAGTTCAAGCGGCGCGAGGTGCTCGATCGCCCGCTCGTCGATGCCTTCGTATCGGCCGGCGATGACGAGAAGGCGCGGCTGCTGGGCAAGCCATTCGACGCGCGGCTGGCGAAGCGGCTCGCCCTGCGGCGAGAGCATGATTCGCGTCGCGGGACGCGGATCCTGCGCCTCGATCGCCTCGACGGCGTCGACGATCGGCTGCGGCGTCATCACCATGCCCGGCCCGCCGCCGAAGGGGCGATCATCGACGCGGGCGTGCGGATCGAGGCTGAAGCGGCGAAGGTCGTGCACGCGGAGATCCGCGACGCCCGCGTCGAACGCGCGACCGACCACGCCCGCGCCGAGCACCGGCGCGAACATCTCCGGGAGGATGGTCAGCAGATCGATTCGCATGGCGAGACGGCTCGTGGCGGGCGTTCCGAGGGGAACGCACGCCGTGGAGACGCGTTCCGGTCAGGCCGACTCCGCCGGCACCGGGGTGCCGGGCTTCGCATCGCAGCCGAGGCGGCGAAGGAGGTCGCTGACGGTCTGGCTCGGCTGGGCGCCGACGCTCAGCCAGTGCCGCACGCGATCGAGCTTGATCGCGTGCTGACGGCCCTCGGGCGCGGTGGGGTCGTACCACCCGAGCTGCTCGATGACGCGGCCGTCGCGGGGGGCTCGCTTGTCCATCGCGCCGAGGCGATAGAAGGGCTTGTGGGCGCGGCCCATGCGCTTGAGACGAAGTACGACCATGGAGTGATCTCACGAAGCGCCAACCTCGGACCCGGGACGCCGCGGTGGCGTCCCGAACTCGGGCCTCGGCGGATCCGGGAGAGCGTCGGGCTCCGTGCGGATCGCACTTCGGCTGGCGGATGCGAATCGGGGAGTGTACCGAGGCCCCGGGTCGGTTCAAGGGTCTTGGTTCAGGGGTCTTGGGGCAATCGTGCGGAGGCGGCGACCGGTTCGGCCCCGGTCGCGAGCCGCTGGTCGCTGGCTTCGGCCGGTGGACCGCGGGCGCCCCACCCCCCGTCGGCCGCGTGACTTGCGGTTTCAGAGGACCAGCCGCGGACTAGGGGCGTCTCGCCCGCCCGCCTTCGCCTACCCGAACAGCCCGGCCACCCAGTCGGCGTACCCCGAGGCGATCGTCGCCGCCGCTCCGAAGAGCACGCCTCCGAGTCCGCCGACGAAGAAGAGGAAGATCAGGGCGAGCATCGAGTACATCGCGATCCGCGAGTCCTGGCTCCACTGGTACCACCGCCACGAGGCTCCGGCGAGGATCCCCGAACCGTCGAGCGGCGGGACCGGCAGCAGGTTGAACATGGCGAGTGCGAGGTTCAGAAAGCCGCCGATCTGCAGGAACATCAGCGCCCGGTCGGCGGTTTCGCCCTGCGGATCGCCGAGACCCTTCCACAGTCCGAGGATCGTGAGGGCGATGAACGCGAGCACGAGGTTCATCGCGGGTCCTGCTGCCGCCACGACGATCCGCCCCCGACGTCCCCAGCGATACCGGCTCGGATCGGTCGGCATCATGCCCCAGGTGATTCCCACGATCGCGAACATGAGAAGAGCCCATGTGCCCATGTGCACCATCGGGTTGATCGTCATGCGATCGAGTTCGCGCGGGGTCTGATCGCCTTGCCAGAGCGCCGCCCAGCCGTGGGCGAGTTCGTGCAGCACGATCGAGCCGATCACCCAGATCACCCACGACGCGACGAGGGCGGCGCCGCCCTGCTCGAAGAGGTTGTGGACCCACCATCCGCTCACGCCGGCGCTCCGTTGGTGCTCGTATCCCCCGAGACGGGCGGATGGTAGTCCGCCCAGTAAGGACGCTCGGCGATCCGAGTCGAACGAACATCAGATCGCAAGGAGCCCTTGCGGATCGAAGACCGGCACCCCGCCGACGATCGTCGCGACGACCTTCGGCGGATCGTGATGCCAGTCGCAGGCAAGCGGATCGCGATCGAGGACGACGAGATCCGCGCGGCGGCCCGGTGCGATCGTGCCGGCGTCGTCGAATCCCACGCATCGCGCCGCGTGCCGCGTGTGGGCTTCGAGCGCTTCGCGCGGCGTGATCGTCTCGCCTCCGTGGAAGACGCTGCCGTCGGCGATGCGGCCGGTGATGGCGCTTCGCATCGCGGCGATCGAGTCGGGCTCGACGATCGGCCAGTCCGATCCGAAGGCGAGCGTGGCTCCATGGTCGAGCAGCGAGCGGAACCGAAAGAAGCGGTCGAGCCGCTCGCGGCCCATCGCTCGCTCGAAGGGCCGCGCGTCCTCCACTCGATGCAGCGGCTGCATCGAGATCAGGCGACCTCTTACGCGGGAGAGGTCGTCACCATGCACGGTCTGGCCATGCTCGATCCGCGGGGCGACTCGCAAGGAACCCTCGTCGAGCGAGAGCGGCTCGAAGGCGTCGAGCGATCGCCGGAACGCCTCGTCGCCGATCGCGTGGATCGATGGCGAGAAACCGGCCTCCCAGATGCGTTCCGCCCATGCGTCGAGATGGCCCTCGAGCGCCAGTTCGACCAGCATGCCTCGCTCGCCCGGGCGATCGGCGTACGCCTCGAGCATGCGAGCCGTGCGCAGCCCCAGCGTGCCGTCGGCGAAGGCCTTGAAGCCGATCACGCGAAGCGTCTCGTCCGCGCCGGCATCGACGATCTCGCGCGCGATCGTGTGACCGAGCGCCGGATCGACCGGCCACGCGCGATCGAGGATCGTCGCGGCGATGCGAAGACGCAGCGGGGCCGTGGCGTCGGCGGCGACCGGGATGAGCGTCTCGCGGACCTCCGTGGCGTACTCCATCGATCCGACTGCGGCAACGCCGTGCCGGAAGAGGTGTGTCGCGGCTTCGCGCACCGCGAGCCTCTTGCGACGCGGATCGGCCGGCGGCAAGAGCGGCATCACCTGCTTCCACGCGTTCGCTTCGACGAAGAGCCCCGTCGGAGCGCCCGACGCATCGCGAACGATCTCGCCGCCGGGAAGCGCCGGCAGACCCGGATGCGCCGCCTCGACGATCCGGATCGCCGCGTCGTTCAGGACGCACGCGTGGCGATCCATCCGCCAAGCGATCGCCGGCCGATCTCCGGCGGCGGTAAGCCACGATCGATCGGGTGCCTGCCCGCCCTCGCTCGACCAACGTTCCGCCGACCAGCCCCACGCTTCGAGCCACGCATGGCCGGCGGGATCTTCCCGGGCGAGCCGCGAGGCGGCTTCGGCAATCGCGTGCTCGAACGATCGGCGGCTTGTGGCGAGGGAGAGGTCGAGTTGTCGCAGCGACAAGCCCGCCATCACGAGATGAACGTGGGCATCGACGAAGGCGGGAGCCACGAAGAAGTCGCGGAGATCGAAGGTCTTCGCGGGTGAACCATCGGCTTCGCGGCCCTGCTCTTCGACCGTGCTGATTTGCGAGCCTTGGAGCCGCACGCGCGTCGCGCGAGGTCTCGACTCCTCCAGGGTCTCGAAACGGGAGACGATCTCGAACGATGGCTGCATCAGGAGGTCCGACGGGGCGAACGAGGCGGCGTAATGTAGGAACGACGGTTCGAACTCGATCAGAGGCGGACCGGCCCAGGAGTCCTTCGAGCATGCCCACGCTGAACTCCCGATCGATCGTCCATCCCAGCGCGCTCGCCACGAGGCTGCTCGTGATCGCCGCGTGCGGCCTTCCGCTCGCCGCGTGCGGCGGAGGAGACGAAGCCTCGCCCGTTCCGCCAACCCCGATCGGCGGCACTCGAGCCGAGCCAGCGGCTCGGCCCGCCGGCGAGAACGTGGTGACGCCTCTCGTCGCGGCGCCGCCGACCTCGATCGACCCGACCGATCCCCAGAACTGGCGCATCACCGGGCCTGACGACGAACCGACCAAGGTCGAACTCGGCGGCCTGCACTCGCGCAAGCCCGCCTCGTGGACCTGGCAGCGTCCGAGCATGCAGTTCCGCACGCTGCAGTTCACCGTGCCCGGACGGGATGGTGCCGATGCGGCGGACCTGGTCTTCAGCCTCTTCTTCGATCGCGAAGGTGGTCCCACCGAGCTCAACGTCGACCGCTGGAACCGACAGTTCCTCGATGCCGAGGGGCAGCCGACGACGCCGGTCCAGCGGCAGAACTACGAGTTCGAGATGCCGGTCCTGTTCGTCGAGCATCGCGGAAGCTATCTGCAGATGGGGGCGGCGGCGCCTCGCGGCGGCTACTCCCAGCTGGCGGGCGTCATCGAGGCTCCGAAGCGACGCGTGTTCGTGCGGCTCGTCGGTCCCGAGGAGACCGTCGAAGCGAACCGCGCCGCGTTCATGGAGATGCTGCAGACCTTCCGCCCGATCAACTTCCAGCTGCCGGGGTGACGAGGCCTTCGGAGTTCGCACGGCCCCTCCGTCTCGCTCGCTTCGCTCGCGATCCACCTCCCC
>CAZTMB010000151.1:0-5601 GCA_964614695.1 uncultured Isosphaeraceae bacterium
AGGAGAGCGAGAGCGAGGGGAACAAAGAGAAGTCGCCCATCGCGCTTCCTGACCGCCGCGTCGTCCATCCCGTCCATCAGGTCCATGCCGCAAAGCCCCGCCGAGCGAAGCGAGCGGCAACCGCGTGACGTGGCCCGCGGTCCCGCCCCTGCTCACCATCGACCGTCGATGACCGCCGCGATCGCCTGCGCCACGCCGTCGTCGCGGTTCGATCCGGTGCGATGCTTCGCGACGCTCGTCACGCGTGGATCGGCGTTGCCCATCGCGATGCCGACTCCCGCCTGCGTCACCATCTCGAGATCGTTGAGGCCGTCGCCGATCGCGACGGTGTCGGCGGGATCGATCCCCCACCGCGCGCACAGTCGCTCGATCTGCGTCCACTTGCTCGTCTGCGGCGCGAACGCTTCGACGAGCTCGGGCGGATCGGGATGGTCGGGGGTCGGCGCGACCGCACGCCAGTGATGCATGACGAGCCGCTCGCCGAGATCCTCGCGCAGTTGCCGCGCGACCTCGCCGATGCGGCTCGCCGCAAGCACGGTGCCGACCCGCACGGTGTGTCCAAGTTCCTCCGACGAGGGCACGTGCCGCGACGCGCGGGTCCGCTGGCGATATCGCTCGAGCCACCACAGCACGGTGGGATCGAGCTCCTCGCCGACGAGCAGATAGTCGAGTCCCGTGGGATCGGGATCCTGAAGGAGCTGCGCGGGATGGCCGTGCTCGAGCACGCACCGTGCGGCCGCCGCCGACAGTTCGACGTCGATCGCGCGGCGGTCGACGGTTCGGCCGGTTCGGAACTCCGACAGCACCGCGCCGCCCGCGCCGATCAGGAAATCGCCTTCGCCGAAGCACGGATCGAGCGCTTCGCGAGCCTCGCGGCTCTCGAGCCAGGATCGCCCCGTCGCCAGCACCACGCGATGGCCGGCCGCGTGGGCCGCTTCCACCGCGCGCACGTTGGCGGCGGAGACGGTGCCGCCCGGCGCGAACAGCGTTCCGTCGAGATCGATCGCGATGAGTCGAGCGGGCATTTCGCGAGCGTAGCGATCGGCGACCGTCTTCGCGGTCTACACTCGCGTCGCGTGAGGATGGCTCGAGCGAATCGCTCGCCGAGCCGCCCAGGATCTCTCGGAGGCTGGTTCGACGATGCCCGAACCGATCGCCGGCGAGTCGGAGTTGCCGCCATCACAGGATCTCGCGGCGGCGCTCGAGCCGGTGCTGCGCGAGGCCTGCGAAGGACGCCTCGGTTCGATCGGATGGTTCCGCACGGATTGGCAACGCGGCGGCGGGGCGACCGGCCGCAGCGTGTGGACGACCGAAGACGAGCCGCCGGTCGAGGTCGTCGTGAAGATGCCGGTGCCGCCGCGGGAACTCCGATGGCTCTCGCGCCTCGGCGTGCGGGACGATCGCCATGTGCCTCGCCATCTTGCCGGCGGCGACACTCTCGGCGGTTACGACCTCGCCTGGGTGGTGATGGAGCGCCTGCCGCACGGTCCCCTGCTGCTTGAATGGACGCCCGAGTGCGTCACGCCGATGGCCGAAGCGGCGGCGGCGTTCGCGTCGCTGGCCTCGGTGCACGCGGTCGATCCCGTGCCGCCGGAGCCGGACTGGTCGGCACGCCTCGCGGCGGCGAAGGACAAGGTGCGGGAACTGCGGCTGGCCGGTTCGAAGGCCTGGAACGCCACGATCCGCGCGGTGACCGGCCGGCTTGATCCGTTGCTTGATCGCTGGGCGAGCCGCCGTCCGCTCGAGTGGATCCACGGCGACCTGCATCCGGGCAACGCGATGACCCATGAGGCGACGCGTCCTCCAACCGCGGTCTGCCTCGTCGACTTCGCGGAGGTCAGAGTCGGCCACTGGGTCGAGGATGCGGTCTACCTCGAAAGGCTTCACTGGGCTCGGCCGGAACGGATCGCCGGGCATCCGCCGGTCCGGTCGATCGCCGCCGCCCGCAAGGCCCGCGGTCTCCACAACGGCGAGGACCATGCGGGTTTCGCGGCGATCCGGCGGCTCCTGATGGCCTCGACCGCCCCCGCCTTCGCCCGGACCGAAGGCAGCCCCGCCTATTTCGAGGCGTGCCTCGCCCGGGCGACCGAATCCCTCAAGGCGCTGAAGTAGGTCCGCCGAGTCCGTACACTTCCCGATTCCGCCTGCGGGTCCGACGAAGCATCCGTCGACGCCGCGGGCCGCGAGGAGTTGTGCAGACCATGGACCGCGACAATCGCCTGAGCCAGATCAAGGAGACGGATCTCACCGAGAGCCGGCTCAACGAGGAGTTCGTCACCTGGCTCAAGACCAAGGGACTCAACTGGCTCCTGCTCGTGCTGCTCGCCCTGCTGGGCTGGATGGGGTGGAACCTCTGGCAGCAGAAGCAGGCCGAAGCCCGCGACGTGGCGTGGGAGGAACTCGCCGCCGCGACGCTGCCGGTCAGCCTCGAGGAGGTTGCGGTTCGTCACGGCGCCGTCGATTCGGTCGCCGCGATGGCGTATCTGTCCGCGGGAGACCGCTACCTCTCGTCGATCCAGAACGGCGTGCGCTTCGATCGCACCGCCGAGCAGGTCGACTTCCGCCTCGATGCGGAGACCCGGGTCGAGTTCCTCGACGCCGCCGACGCGGCCTATCGCAACGCGATCACCGCGATCGAGGCGGGTGGCGCCGACCCGCAGGGTGCGCTGGCGCCTCTCCTGATGGCCGCGTGGTTCGGCCGCGCCGCGATCGCGGAGAGCCGCGGCGATCTCGAAGCGACCGAAGCGGCGCTTCGCAAGGGCCGCGACGTCGCGGGCGATCGATACCCGAAGGTCGTGGTCTGGGCCGATCGCCGCATCGAGGACCTGCCGAACCTCGCGAATCCGCTGCCGATTCCGAAGCAGGCCGATCTTCCCGCGCGGGAGGCGCTCGCGCCGCTGCAGCCTTCGATCGCCGACGACCTCATGCGCGAGCTGATGGCGCCGCCGCCGGCCGCCGAACCGCCGGTGGTCGAAGCACCGGCAGTCGAAGCGCCCGCCACCGATGCACCGACCGCGGACGCGCCGGCCGCTCCGGCGGCGGGCGAGCCTTCGGGCGGCTGATGTCCGGCGGCGAATCGACACCCACCGATCCGCACGACCCTCTTCGTGATCGCGACGCCGACGGGGCGGGCGAACTCGATTCGACTCCATCCGGCGGGCTCGTCGCCCGAGGCGGCAAGGTCGATCGCGACGTCCTGCTGGCGCTGCACGAGCAGCTCGCCGACGGCGATGTCGACGAGGAGGCGATCACCGCTCGCTTCACCGTCGGCGGCAGCGTCGAGAAGCGGCTCGACCTCTACCTCACCGATCGCATCCCGTTCCTCAGCCGCACGAGCCTGCAGCGGCTGATCGGCGAAGGCGCGGTCACGGTGAATCGACGCATCGCGAAGGCGAGCACGAAGCTCAAGGCCGGCGACGAGGTCGCGGCGGTGCTCCCGCCGCCGCCGACCAAGGAACTGCTCGCCGAGGAGATCCCCATCCGGATCCTCTTCGAGGACGAGCACTTCCTCGTCCTCGACAAGCAGCCGAACCTCATCGTGCACCCGGCCCGCGGCAACAAGCGCGGCACGCTCGTCAACGCCCTCGCGTGGCACTTCAAGCACTCCGGCGGCACGCTCAGCAGCGTCGGCGAAGAGGACGCGCGTCCCGGCATCGTGCACCGGCTCGATCGCCACACCTCCGGGGTGATGGTCGTCGCGAAGAGCGATCTCGCGCACTGGCGCCTCGCGAAGCAGTTCGAGCAGCGGCGCGTGCAGAAGCGCTACCTCGCCCTCGTGCACGGACGGCCCGAGCCCGCCGCCGACCTCATCGATCTTCCGCTCGGCAAGCATCCCACGCAGCGGGAGAAGTACGCGGTGCGCTACGACTCCGCCGGCAAACCCGCCGCCACGATCTACCGGACCGTCGCGAGCTGGCCGGGCTTCTCGCTGCTTGAACTCGACCTGCGCACCGGGCGCACGCATCAGATCCGCGTCCACTGCTCGCACCGGGGCTGGCCGATCGCCGGCGACGACATGTACGGCGGCCGTCATCTCGAACTTGTGGACTTCCCCGAGTCGGCGCGGGACGCCGAGGAGGACCCGCATCGCGTGGTGATCGGGCGGCAGGCCCTGCACGCGACCTACCTGGCCTTCGAGCACCCGATGAGCGGCGAGACCTGCGTCTTCCAGTCTCCGCTTCGCGAGGACATGGCCGAGGCGATCGACCGGCTCGGCCGCGCCGCCGAGGCCGACGAAGCCGGACGCGGCGTGTTCCACTGGACCGGCTGCCTCGTCTCGCCCGAAGCGGTGCGGCTGCCGCGCGAAGGCGAGCGGCGCCTCAGCGCAACTTGATCGACGCGAGCGCGATGATCGTCGCGACCACGGTGATCAGCCAGAAGCGCGTCACCACCTGCTGCTCGCTCCATCCGCCCATGTGGAAGTGATGGTGGATCGGCGCGCAGCGGAGGATTCGCCTGCCCTTCGTGCTCTTGAAGTAGCCGACCTGCAGGATCACGCTGCCGATCTCGAGGAAGAAGACGATGCCGATCAGCAGGAAGATCGCCTCCTGCCGCACCGCCGCCGAGATGAACCCGAGCAGGCCGCCGAGCGGGAGCGAGCCGGTGTCGCCCATGAAGACCTTCGCGGGGTGGCTGTTGAACCAGAGGAAGCCGAGCGTCGCGCCGGCCATGGCGCCCGCCACGACCATGAGTTCACCGCTGCCCGGGACGTAGGGCACGAGCAGGAAGTAGGCCGAACGGGCGCTGCCGGCGATGAAGGCGAGCACCATCATCGCGATCGAGGCGGCGGCGATCGTGCCGCCCGCGAGGCCGTCCATGCCGTCGGTGATGTTCACCGCGTTCGAGCAGAGGGCGATCCAGAGCGCGACCGCCGGAATGAAGACCCACCACGGAAGCGACCACAGCCCGGGCGAGACCTCCGGGGCGCGATAGAGCGCCTCGGAGACCGCGGTCGGCTCGAAGGTCCGCTGAAACGGCAGGTTCAGCGAGAGCATCTCGGGCGCCGTCGCGGCGAGCTCGAACTGGAGCATCGCCGCGACGACCAGGCCGATCCCGAGCTGGAAGAGGAGCTTCTCCCACGCATGAAGCCCCTGCCGCGCCCCGGGCTGCCGCTTCGCCGCGGTCAGCTTGAGCCAGTCGTCGAACGTGCCGACCCCCGCGAGCCAGACCAGCAGCACCAGCGAGAGCTGCACGTAGCGGCTGCCGAGGTCACCGAGCAGCAGGATCGAGATCAGGATCGACGCGCCGATGAAGAGCCCGCCCATCGTGGGCGTGTTCTTCTTGTTCTTCATCAGCTCGTTGAGATCCGCGAGGTGGAACTCCGGCTGGTCTCCGACCTTCTGCCGCACCAGCCAGCGGATCGAGCCGGGGCCGATCGCGAGGACCAGCGTGAAGGCGAGGATCGTCGCGGCGAACGCCCGGAACTCGATCTGGAAGACGACTTGGACAAGCCAGAGCAGTCCCCAGTCGGCCAAGGTGTTCTGAAGAGTGTCGACGAGGTTGTAGAGCATTCGATCGGCGCGTCGCGATGCGGGAGCGCTCGATCATCGACCGGCGACCACGTTGCGGTTGATTCGTCGGCTTGCGGTCGTTCGTGCGGGC
>CAZTMB010000152.1:0-3852 GCA_964614695.1 uncultured Isosphaeraceae bacterium
GAGCAGGCACCCGTAGCATGGCGGTCGCCCGCGATTGCAATCGGGCGGGACGCTTTCCCAAAGGTGGGCACGCGTCGCCTTGAAACGTCGCCGGAGCCCCGCCCGTGACCATGCATCCGCTCACCACGACCTTCGTCAACCGCCTCCGGCAGCGGGACGAGACGGCGTGGTTCGAACTCTGGGAGACGTTCGGGCCGGTCATCCGCGCCCAACTCACCCGCTGGGGCCGCGGCAACGTCGGCATCGAGACGGTTCGGGATCTCACCCAGGAGACCCTCGCGGCGGTCTCGAACCACATCGACCGCTACGACCCCGCCCGCGGCGCCCGCTTCAGCACGTGGCTCCTCGCGATCGCTCGGCATGCCCTCGGCGACGAACTCGATCGCCGGTTCGCCGCGAAGCGCAACCACGGCCGCCGCGCGACGAGCCTCGAGGACTTCATGGCTTCCTCGAGCAGCGAGCCGCAACCGGACGAAGCCTTCGAGACCGCGATGTTCCGCGCGAAGGTGATCGCGGCGATCCGCAAGGTCGAGACCGAGAGCGAAATGCTGCCCTTCGAGGCGTTCCGTCTTCGCGTGCTCGACGGCCGATCCGGCAAGGAGGTCGCGGAGGAGCTCGGAACGAGCGAGGCCACGGTCAGCCGGCATCTCGCGTCGGTCCGGACGCGCCTCCGCGACAGGCTCGCCGAGACCATGACCCTCTACAGCTTCACCGATCAGGAGCGCAACGAGGCGGAGGTCGCCGGCCTCGGCAACGACGATCGGCTCTTCGACGACGCGGTGGGGGAGATCCACCGACTCGAGTGCATCGCGGCGAGGCGAGGCGGCTGAACCACGCTCTGATCTCGCGCGAGCAGGAGGACGACCCATGGGCGGATTCGCCGGACTCTTCGCGGTGCTTCTCACGATCTTCGCGATCGCCTTCGCGGTCGCGCTGGGCGTGCTCTTCCTCGGCGTCATTGTTCGGGTGCTCGGCGTGCTCTTCCGCGCGATCTTCGGTGCCATCGCGATCGTGCTCGGCGCGGCCGCCGATCTCGTCGTGGCGACGTTGGCGCTGCTCCCTCTCCTGATCCACGCGGGCGTGGCGTTGGCGCTGGTCGTCTTCGGACGTTGGCCAGGCGCCGAGCGACGCGCTGCGAAGATCAACGACGGATTCGTCGGCATCGGCCGCCGCATCGCTCGCGCGTCGTGGGGGCGTCCGGTGCGGATTCTCAAGTGGATTCCTGGCGGCGGATCGCGCCGCCCGAATCCCGTCGCGGTCTCCGTGAACGTCGAAGCTGCCCCCGGTCGCGCCGCGGCGGCGGCGGGTCGAGTTGGTGTCGCGCCGCCTTCCCCGCCTTCATCCCCGGCGCCGCCGCCACCCCCGTTCATGCGCCCTCCGCCGGTGTCGCCGGCGTTCAGCGCCGAGCGCGTCCCGCAGGACGAGCGGACGATGGCGATGCTCGCCCATGGGCTCGCCTTCGTCGGCTTCGCATTCCCCCTTGGCAACATCGTGGGCCCGCTGGTGCTGTGGCTCGCCAAGAAGGACCGAATGCCCTACCTCGACGAGCAGGGCCGCGAGAGCGTCAACTTCAACATCACGGTCGCGATCCTGACCGGCGTCGGCATGCTGCTCACGCCGATCCTCATCGGGTTCGCCATCCTTCCGGTCGTCCTGCTCACTTGGGTCGTGCTCACGATCGTCGCGGCGGTCAAGGCGCACGCCGGCGAACCGTGGCGCTATCCGCTCTGCCTGCGGTTCATCGGCTCGCCTGCGAACGGCGCTTCTCCTCGCCCCGCCTCGATGCCAAGCGCATCGCCCGTCGCGACGCCAGTGCCGGTCTCCATCGCCGCCTCGCGAAACGCCTTCCCGGGCTACGAGATCGTCGGCTCGCTTGCGGCAGGCGGATCCGGCGCTCGGCTGCTCATCGCGAAGCCCTCCGCGGAGATCCGACGTCGCCTGCCCGACGGGCTCGACCGCGTCGTCATCAAGACCTTCGCGCTCTCGGAGGGCTCGACGCTTCCGCAGATCGTCCGCGAGTCGCGTTCGATGGAAGCGGCGACGCGACTGGGACTCGTCGTCGAGCATCGCCTCGAGCCGGGACGCTTCTGGTACGCGATGCCCTACTTCCCCGGATCGCACTTCAACGAGGCGGTGCGTTCGCTGCATCGGCTCGGTCCGGAGGAGGGGCTCGACGCGAACGGCCTTCGCCGCGTGCTCGAATGGACCGCGGGACTGGCCGCCACGCTCGATCGCTACCACCGCGCGGGCCTCTGGCACAAGGACGTCAAGCCGGAGAACGTGCTCGTCGCCGGCGGCGAGTGCCGGCTTGTCGACATCGGTCTCGTCACGAGCCTCTCCTCGGGCATGACGCTCACGACGCACGGCACCGAGTACTTCCGCGACCCCGAGATGGTGCGGCTGGCGCTTCGCGGCGTGAAGGTCCACGAGGTCGATGGTGCGAAGTTCGATCTCTACGGCGTCGGCGCGATGCTCTACCTCGGTCTCGAGGACACCTTCCCCGCCCACGGCGGCCTGAGCGGCTTCAGCAAGAAGAGCCCCGAGTGCGTGCGCTGGGTCGTGCGCCGCGCGATGGCCGACTACGCCAAGCGCTATCCCGACGCCGCGACGATGCGGGCGGACCTCGAGGCGATCCTCGCCGCGAAGGACCCGTGGAGCCTGAAGCCCGCGATGCTGCCGTCGTTTCGGGGCGAGTCGACGGAGGCGTCGGAGCCGAACGCGGCAGCCGCGGCTGATGGTGTCGGGTCGGCGGGCAGGGGAGCCGAGACCTTCGCGGGCGTGAAGCGAGGATCCGCTCGCCCGCTGCCCGCGACCGTGCAGAACGCGATCGACGAAGTCGTCGCGTACGAGGATGCGATCGACGATGTGCTGGCCAAGCTCGATCGCGAAACCGGCGGCGCGTCCTCGCCGCGACGCCGGAGGAACGGTTGGGGGCTCACCTCGCCCGGGGTCAAGCGCGGGGCCGGCCGCACGCTCGCGTCGCTGGTGCTCTTCGCGATCGGCCTGATCCTCGCTCTGGTGTTTGCCGCCTCGGTGGACCGCAACCTCGCTCGAAGTACGCGATCGATCGTCGTGCTCGATGCCGAGGGCGATCTCTCACCGATCTTCGCAGGAGCGAGGACGCCCGACTCGCTCGCGGCGCTCGTGGAGTCGGCGCCGGGACTGGTGACGCTGGTCGAGGCGCCGCCGCGACTGATTGGTCGCCTGCAGGGCGCTTCGCAGGCCCTGTCGAGCGATCCGGTGCGAGCAATCCGAGAGTCGTTGCGCGGCCGCGACGGCCGGGCTCTCGAAGGGATCGACGGGGTGATCTACTTCGATCGCGATCGCCAGCGGATCGTCAGCGTCTACGCGAGCCGCGGCGTCGACGCGTCATGGTTCGGCGGCGCCATCGAGCTCTTCACCGACTCCGGTCGGACCTGGACCAGTGAGATCACGCCGATCCAATCGGTCCTGCCGGCAAGCCCGGGCTCGCGCGTGCTGCTCCTTCGCGATCCCACCGCGACCGTGTCGCTCTCGAACGCGGATCTCGAACTGTGGCAGCGGCTGGGACTCGAACTCGTCGAGCCCTCCGCCGAGGACGCAGCGGAGCTCGCGATCTGGCTCGCGGGCGATCGTACCGGACCGCAGGTGCAGGCGCAGGTTCGAGAGGCCCTCGATCGCTACGAGGCGGTCGAACTCTGCCGCATCCGCGAGCCGCGGCCGATCTCGTCGCTCGCGGAGGATCCCGGACCGCTCGCGGCGGATCCCGGCGATGTGGTGCTCTCGAAGCCCGCGCCGATGAAACACCAGATCCGCGACTCGATTCGAGATGCGATTCGCGGCACGCTCCACTGGAGTCCGCAGGGCGTCATG